>CALLLL010000032.1 GCA_938082445.1 uncultured bacterium | reverse complement strand
ATCCCCTTTTCCACAGGTGTTTTACCCTCTATATCTTCGAACTTGCTTGTTAATCATAAGTAACTATCTTTTTTAGGATATTTCGGGCCTATCTTCCTGATATAATTAACATTCATTATCAACTGATCCTGGCAAAGAAAGCCCACCATGACACCAATAGATATAGCTGCATTAGATCTCGATGACACATCCATTAATTTGGAAGAACTCTCCATGCCTGTTTTGGCCCGTGAAATCAGCCTGAGCGAGCGCCCAAACTGGTTACTGGTTAAAATGATGAATGCCCTTGAGCAGAAACGTCAGGCCAAAGGTCTCGGCTGGTCTCGAGCGTGGAATAAGTATGGGATGAATACGTTTCGCTCTCACATCTGTGATGCATCTAAAGATAGCGACTATATCCAACCTGCCCAAACTTTTCTGGATTCTTGGCATGACGTCATCGAAGAACAGTATCATGAATTCATCCAAGAACTATTCCAAGACCCTACGTTGATGGTCTTTACTTTTTATCACAATGCTGAATACGATGGTGTTCAATATGAAGGCGTCACTTTTTCATTTGGTCGTAAGTGTGTGGATGATCGTAGTAAACGCGATCGCATTGATATTGTCCTTGAGGACAAACGCGAAAACGGAGCTGTTGATGGAAACGTTGATCGTGTACGCATTTATGTATGCCCTTGGTCCAGCTATCAACATAAGAATTTTCAATTGATCGACACTACCGATACCCACCCTCAATGGGAATCGGTTCAACCCCTCTATGACCACTTAGTCAATTATTACCACGAATGGAAATCCGATGAAAGCCGCCAATGGAGTCATTGGTCAGTTCGCTACATCGATTACTTCGGTGCCCGCAGTTTCATCCCTCAAAAAAGCTCATTCACCTGATCCCCTCCACAAAGAAGGATTCATCCATGCGCACATTATTCTATTGCGCTTTCATACTCTTCACACTGCCCACTGCATGGGCGCAGACCCTCACAGTAAATGGTCAGGGGAAAATTATTAAAGATGGAAAGCCTTACCGTGCTATTGGCGTTAATTATGTCGATGCCTTTTGGAGAGTCATACAAAACCCCGAAGATACTTCGTATCGACAAGGCTTTGCCGATTTACAATCCGAGGGAATACCTTTTGCTCGTATTGCCGCCATCCCTTTTTGGCCCGTCAAAATCCATCAATACCTTAGCGATCGCGAGACCTATCTCAAGCAACTTGATGATGTTGTAAAAGCTGCAGAGGACAATAATGTTGGCCTTGTTATGAGCCTCTTCTGGGCTGATTTCGCAGTGCCGGATACTGTCGGCGAGCCACGCAATCAATGGGGAAATCCAGACAGCCAAACTATAGCATTTATGCGCGAATACACGCAGACACTGGTCAAACGCTACCGTAATTCACCGGCCATTTGGATTTGGGAATTCGGCAATGAATACAATTTAGGGTGTGACCTCCCCAATGCTGCCACACACACATCCCCCAAAGTCCCAAAACTAGGCACCCCCGAATCTCGTGATGAAAACGATGCTCTATTCACCGAGGACATCCAAATAGCCTTTGTCGAATTCGTTAAAGCCATCCGAGAAATCGATACCCAACGTCCAATTACTACTGGAAACTCCATGCCCCGCCCACACGCCGAATCCATGCGTAAGACCCTCACTTGGTCCGAACTCGATACTCGCTCCGAACTACAAGAAAGTTTACAACAAGCTACGCCTAGCAGTATCGACATTGTTTCAGTGCACATGTACCCCCACCATCGTACCGAAAATCGCTTTTTAAAGGGTGAGCGCTCTTCATATGTCGAAATGCTCAGCCTATGTAAAGCCACTAGTCGTAGAATGAATAAGCCCCTTTTTCTTGGTGAATTCGGCACCAGTCAAAAATCACTCGACTCTAAAGAATCGGTAGCTAAAGATCTTGATGCCCTATTAAACGCTATCATCGCCACCGAAACAGATCTTGCCGCCATATGGAATTTCGACTGGGGTATGAGTAACAACAAGGCGCAGGCATATCATACAATCACGCGTGATAACGAACGAGGCTATATGCTCGATAAGATCCGCAATGCTAATTTACGTCTGCGCCAATAAGCTTTTTTCCAACGCAATCACACGTTCGATCAACACATCAGCAGTGCGTTCTTGAAATGCATCCAAAGGTTCAATCGGGGGTCTCACATTCGGGGTCGCATATAGCCCTTGCCGATGGAGTAAACGCTTAAAAAAGTGTATAGAAATATCTAATCGCTGGTTGCTAAAAGCTAAGACAGGTAACACTTGCTCAAATAATTCGCGCGCAGCTTCATGTTCTCCCTGCTCAAAGAGTTCATAAGTCCGCGCATATATTCGATGCATCCCCGTGGGCATGAACACATGCACACCGCGGTCCAAAGCTTCAATCATCTGCATCACAGCCCAGCCCCCAGACACATTTAAACGGCCATCTGTAGCCTCCAACACACGTGTATACTTCGGACCTGCTGGAATGACTTCAATTTTGAGCCAAGTAAATTGTTCAATCGATTGATATAAATGCTGTATAAAAGGAATGGGCAATCCCTCCCCTACCGGATCCCAATCTTGCAGCATCACAAAATCGCCCCCCACTTCGGCAATTTCTGCTAAATCTCGCTCAAAGATTCCCTCATCCGATAAAGGCATATTGACCAGCACACCACCGCAGCCCAGCGAAATCAAATCCGTCGCCAAGCGCACCCGAAGTTCTTGGGTATCCGCCGAAGCGCCACCCACAATAGGTACTCGACCCGCTGATGTATCTACAACCGCCTTCACGATGGCATTGCGCTCGGTTTCCGA
This sequence comes from uncultured bacterium, assembly GCA_938082445.1. Classification (GTDB taxonomy): domain Bacteria; phylum Hydrogenedentota; class Hydrogenedentia; order Hydrogenedentales; genus DTSJ01. The sequence continues at coordinate 25,081 of CALLLL010000032.1, read as the reverse complement.
CAGCGACCCTACCTCACTCGCAAGTGCAGGCACCAAAAAGCCTGCCACCCCCGCCTCAATCGCATAGTCCACATTCGCACACAATCCATCTATATCAATATGATTAGATTTCGTAAAGGGGATATTTAGCACCGTCACAATACCGCGCATAGAGCTTCCTAACCTAAATTTTCAATATTCAATGATTAGTATAGTACTTGCTACATCAACTCAGAACAAGGCTCTACTTACCATAGTTGAATGTTTTCTCATTTTCGTATAGGGTATATTTTAGTCTATTAAATGATCTAAAGGAGAGTTTGCTGTGAAATCGCTTCCCATTTTATATCTACTTTGTCTGTCGTTGATAATCCCCAGCGCCTGGTCTCAAGACGCGCCCGTGTTCAAAGCTGGTGCCGCTACTTCAAACATCACTCCATGGCGCGGATTATCCTTAGCCGGTAGCATGCGCGATCGTAAAATGACCCTCGTCCATGACGAACTTCATACTCGAGCTATCGTACTGGATGACGGTACTGCCCGCATAGCCCTCGCCACCATCGACAGTTGCATGGTTCCCCGCGACATCATTATCGCTGCTAAAGCCATCGCTGAAGAAGCCACCGGTATTCGAGCCAGCCATATGCTCATCGCTGCTACCCACACCCATTCCGCTCCTTGCAGTACACCGGTATTCCAAAGCGACCCTGATCCAGATTACTCTCGATTCCTCACCCAACGTGCTGCAGAAGCGATTATCAATGCCAACCATCGTCGTCAACCCGCCCGTATTGGGTATGGTTCCGGTAGTTTACCGGATGAAGTGTTTAATCGCAGATGGTTCTTAAAAGAAGGCACCATGCCCGACAATCCCTTCGGTAAAAAGGATACCGTAAAAATGAATCCGCCACGGGCTAGCGAAAATTTAGTCAAACCCGCGGGCCCCATCGATCCCGAAATTGCTTTCCTTGCCCTCGAAGATCTTAACGGCAAGCCCTTGGCCCTCCTCGCCAATTATTCGCTCCACTATGTTGGCGGAACCGGCGGTGGCGAAACCTCCGGCGATTACTTCACTATTTTTACCAACCGCATTGCCCAAATGCTTGGCCAACCCGATGGCGATGGCCCCTTCGTAGGCATCATGTCCAATGGCACAAGCGGCGACATCAATAATGTCGATTTCACCAAATCCGGCAAACGACAAGCCCCTTACGAACAAATGACCATCGTAGCCAATAAAGCCGCAGGCGAAGTGTTTCGGGCTTATCAGGATGTCGAGTTTGTAGACTGGGTTCAACTCGATGCCGCTGAGCTCGACCTTGAACTGGGTGTACGAAAACCCACCGCCGAAGAAGTAACCGAAGCCAAAGCCGTCATGGCCAAAGCCGATGGTCCTGTAATGAAAACACTACAAGAAATTTACGCTCGGGAAACAGTACAACTTGACGACTATCCCAACACCGTCCCTGTGCGTTTACAAGCCCTACGCCTGGGGGACTGGGCCATCAGCGCAATCCCCTGCGAAGTCTTCGTAGAAATCGGGCTAGAATTAAAAGCCAAAACGCCTTTCAAGAGAACTTTCACCATGGAACTCGCCAACGGCTACAACGGCTACCTTCCCACCGCCAAACAACACAGCTACGGCGGCTACGAAACCTGGCGCGCTAAATCCAGTTATCTGGAAGTCACCGCCTCATCAAAAATAATCTCAGAACTATTAAAGCTTCATAACCAAATCGCACCGAAAAAATAACGACCTATACATAAAAACGCGGGGGGATGTTTTTAAACATCCCCCCGCGTTATAATTTTTTTAGTCTAATTTCCTAGCCCAGTGTCCAGCCATTACGATCTTTATCGCTCAGCATTTTATTTGCTTTGCGACTGTTGGTGAACTGCTCAGCCTTCTCATCCCATTCAAGCGTTTTACCTAATTTACATGCAATAACACTCAAGTGACCAATCGAAGCTGAACGATGCCCTGTACGTGCTGGCGCAATCGGCTCCTCACGCGTCTTCACACAATCCAAGAAATCGCGCATATGGTTACGTTGTTTACGGAAACGGAAGTCCCTTAATTTTGTTTTGGTTTCGAGCAATTCTTTATTGTTCGAATTGATTCTTCCACGCGAGACAAAAACCCAATCCCCATTTTCACCAATCCACTGGGTCCCGGTATCCTTATGCTGCGTAAAGATATGCGGCATCACGTTTGTACTGCCCACTGTCATCGTTGTGCCCTCTTTATACGTCAGTAGCGAACGATAAGACACGGGATCATTATATAAGTTAAATAATTTCGGATTGGGATGCACATCTTCTTCCATGGTCCAAATTTCCGATTCAATCTTCTCTGGGCCGCGATCATCCCACCCCATGCCCATGTGCGCAATATCACCATGGTGGCCAATCCAGTCCATCAAATTACCGCCGCCAATACCCATCCACCAGCGCCAACTCCAATCCATGCGCTTGGGGTGATAAGGAATGTACTCCGATGGCCCTATCCACATATCATAATCGACACCATCTGGAACGGGCGTATCATAACCCGATACATATTCTTTGTGACCGCCATCTGGCAAGCCCACATTGATATGCTTAATCTTGCCTAGATACCCATTACGAACCAATTCGCAGGCCTGTTTCATGCGATGGTCAGAACGTTGCATACTACCGACCTGCAAAATAATATTATTCTCTTCCGCAGCTTTGACCACGGCTTGGCCCTCTGCCAAAGTGCGCGTCAACGGTTTTTCACAGTAGACATCTTTTTTAGCTTTAGCAGCCTGTATGCACGGAATCGCATGCCAGTGATCGGGCGGTGCAATGATCAATGCATCGATATCGTCCCGCTCAATTACTTCACGGAAATCACCATACGTTTTACAATCAGAATTGTCGTAGTGATTGTCGACCGTCTTCTTTACACCTTCTGCTTTCGGGCGATTGATATCGCACAAGGCTACAATTTGCGTATCCTTTTGCTGTATCGCATTACGCATGAGGTATTGCGCTTGCCCACCAATTCCGATGGAAGCCATCACAATGCGGTTACTTGGGGCAACTGAATCCCCCAATCCCAATGCAGAACTAGGAATAATCATCGGTGCAACAGCCGCAGTGGCCAAGGAAGCACGTTTCATGAATGATCGACGTGAAATTGATTTCTTTTCTGGTATAGACATAAGGCAACTCCCTATAAAATAAGATTGAACCTTAAGTATAAAGAATTGAATCTCACGAAGCCAGTGAGGAATTAACGGATGGAGAGCATCCGGTCGATTGGCGTGCGGGCGCGTTCGATTAGATCAGCATCCAAATGTACTTCGTATTGAATGCCTTCAAGTGCTGCAAGCGTGTCTTCCATTGTGATTAAGTTCATGTAAGGGCAACGGAAGCTGCACAGACGTAACATGTCTTTATCAGGATTTTCTGCAGCAATATTATCACCCATACTGCATTCGGTGAGCACTAAATACTGTTTCGCATCCACACGCTGTACATAATCAATGAGCTGCTTGGTACTACCGGCATAATCCGATACTTCTACCACCTCCGGACTACACTCAGGGTGTGCAATCACAGACGCTTCAGGAAATTGTTTGCGTACATTGTTGATATCATCCACATTAAATAACTCGTGGACTTCACAACGCGCTTTCCAACCTATAATGGCTGGCGTATCAGATAGCGTTTGAACTCCTGCATCCAAAACGGGCTCTATGTAATCAACGCCGACTTCCTTAGCCGTATTGCGTGCGAGGAATTCATCTGGTAAGAAAAGAATATGCTTATGACCTTCTTCGAGTAAGTGGCGAACTACGTTCCCAGCATTCCCAGAAGTGCAGCAGTAATCTGATTCTGCTTTAACATCGGCATAGGTATTTATATACGTCACCACGGGTACACCAGGATACACTTCTTTTAAGTCGCGTACATCTTGAGCAGATATACCTTCAGCCAGCGAACAACCCGCTTTTTGAGCAGGAATCAAAACCGTTTTATTCGGATTCAATATTTTCGCCGTTTCTGCCATAAATTGTACGCCGCAAAATACAATAATATCTGCATCCGTCTCAGCAGACACACGAGACAACTCAAGCGAATCTCCTACATAATCCGGAACTGAATTAAACAGTGCAGGTTCCATGTAGTTATGCCCCAAAATCACGGCATTTTTCTCGGCTTTTAACTGATTTATTTTATGTGCCAATTCGGCTTTAATCTCAATTTCTACATCAGGAACAATGCCTGTGAGCTTAGTGCGCATCAGGTCCAGAGTTTCTTCAAATGAGACTGTCTCTTGGCTGGCCAGTGAATTCGGCATCTGTTAGTGCATCCTTGTTTCAAAGGGTTGGGTATACAGCAGGGTACATCTATCTAGTATAACATTTAGCAGGGAAAATTCTTCCCCTATCTTTGGAGGGAGATTCTATCATTATGACCATAATAAAGTCTATTTTGACTAAAAAAGACCATAAAAGTGTGCTCAAGCAGTCCTGATAATACTATCCCTAACCCCAAAACCCTGTTGACGACTTCCGGCCCTTAATAACACTGACCGAAATTTCTTCGACCGATTCTGCCTTCGCAGCGTATTAAGGATATACTACATTGCCTAGACAAGGAGAGTGAGGATGGATGAGCATGATGCAATTTTGCTGGACCGATGGTCTACGACAGGCGACAGTCAAGCCTTTATGGAGATTGTCACACGTTATCAAGGGATGGTATACGGGGTCTGCCTGCGTATTCTAAGGGATCATAGTAAGGCTGAAGATATTGTGCAGGAAAGCTTTCTAAAACTCACGAAATCTCGTCCGAAAGCCTCTCACGCTCTCGGACCTTGGCTCCATCGTGTCGCCACCAATAATGCCATTAGCTATTTACGCTCAGACTCACGGCGAAAGGCCCGTGAAACAACCTATATGGACCAAAGATCAATCCCCACCCCCCCAGAGTGGAATGACGTTGGTGAGATCCTTGATCAAGCATTGGATGCATTGCCTGAAGAAAACCGATCCGTTATTGTCGCCCATTACCTAGAGGGGCGTACACAAGTAGATGTAGCCCAACATTTGAATATTCCACGCTCTACTGTCACAAGCCGTATTCGTACTGGTTTGAATCAACTCCAACATAAAATGAAAGCCAAAGGAATCACACTCCCTGCTGCTGCACTAGGTGGCATGATGCTGTCAGAAATCACCCAAGCCGCCCCTAGTTCACTCACAACCTCCATGGGAAAAGCGGTACTGTGTGGTGAATTTTCCCATGCAAAACCTGTCATATCTTCATGGTACGCAGGATTATCTGCAGCATGTATAGTCTTAATGGCCCTCGCCGCTCTATGGGGTATTCCCAGTTTTAACGACCAAGAACCAATTGAACACGTCACCACTTCTACAACTACACTTTCCCCTTCAACTCCCTTAACTAAATCACAAAATGAATCGCATCAGGCTAAAGTTATTCTAGAGTCCCCTGATGTCACTCCCACTCTCCCAATTACTGAAGAACCCATTGAGATCGCTACTACCGAACCAAAAATAATTCGTCTACGATGTGTGGATGAACAAGGCAATCCCGTACCCCAAGCACAGGTCTATGTACAACAAGAAATAACCCTAAAAGGAGGTCCATCCATTATCGTCTGGGACCCTGAAATGCGCTCTATACAGGACATCAAAGGACCTATTCTCAGTGATAAGGATGGGTATATTGAGTTCCCACTGCTTGAATCAGATGGGAAGTCAGCCTACCCTCAAATATACGCCCTAGTTCCCAACAAACAAGTAGGGCTATGGCGAAGTTATATAGACTACGACAATCCTAAATTCAAAGAGAACGATACCGTGCGTATGGTCAACTCAACCAGCATTCCAGGCCAAGTGACTATTCCGGAGGGGTACGATATACGTTCAGTTCGCGTCCAAGTCACATATCTGAAAATAGACACCCCCGGAAAATTTATGGGGACTTCCTACTCTTCAAATAGACTCAACAAAGACTCCACGTTTTCAAAAACGCTTGAAGTACCCGTGGATCGCGAAGGGCGATTTAAAGTACCCAATGTCCCGAAAGATGGGAGTTTCTCTGTGCGTGCGAATGGAGAAGGGCTCGGTCAGTGGCAAATCCGCATTGACACCGCCAGCCAAGCGGACTGGATCGAATTACCTCTTCAACAAGAAGGTTTCATAAAGGGTACAGTTCACTTTGCAGATACCGGAGCCCCCGCTTCCAACCGTCTAGTCTATTGCAAAGCCACCAGTCACCAAGCAGGCAATACGTTCGTAGGTACTACCAATAATTTAGGCGAATACAGTATTGGTGGATTGCCGGAAGGCAAATACGAGCTTGCCGTGGCTTTGGGAGATTATCCCCCTGAACGGGTTGCTCATGGGCGCAAAAATATTTCGGTCGAAATAGGCCAAAGTACAGATGATATCGATTTTCAACTGGAGCTTGGAAAGCTGATCCAGGGCACGGTGACCCATCAAGAAACCGGAAAACCAATCCCTAATGTAGGTATAGGGGCTACCAGTCCAGCCAAACCCAATAGTAGCCTCATCAATTCGACTGTAAGCGATGAGCAAGGGAAGTTTTCCATACGGCTTATGGAAGGATACAACAGGCTCTATATCGCATCAACTCCAAGGGAATTTCAACAGCCTGGATTTATTGAAAACATCGAAGTGCAGGTAAGCACTACGAATGAGCCTCATGAGCCCGTTGATATCCAACTAGCAACCAACCCTAATCCAATAAAAGAGGTCGTAAAAGTCCCTATTCAAGGTCGCGTTTTTGATCAACAAAAAAATCCTATAGAGGGCGTTCTCGTCACCGCTAAACACAAGTGGTCACTAAGCCCAGACTCATGGACCTATTCGCGGATTCCGCTTGGACATACCGACAAGCAGGGGCGCTTTAGTACTGAAATTGCAGCAGGCACAGAACACGAAGTAATTATTGGAGGAAACGAATGGAGTGCTCATAGTCATGAACCCATAACGTTAAAAGAAGAGGACTCCCATACCTTTGAATCCGTCTACCTCTGGCGTCATGAAGCGAAGATGTCGATACTCGTGCTGGATGAAGAAGAAAATCCCATTACCAGTGCCCATATATACGTGAAAGCACCCAATTATTATGAACCGGGCACCGAAGCTAAAACGGATCCCAATGGGATGGCCTACCTCAAAAACTTACCGGACACCGAAATAAACTTGACCATTGCGCATTTGGAATATAAAGCCGAAAAGTGGAAAGGCCTTGCAGGAGAACATATAGAGGTGATCTTAAAACCCAGAAAGAAATAGACAGGAATACCTATTCAGTACTCACAGTGCCATCGGCATCTTCAAGGGCGGACATGAGCGTATGCCAGGCGAGGGTGGCGCATTTAACGCGTACAGGGTATTCACGCACTCCACTAAAGACTTGAGCCTTGCCCACGACTTCAATGTCAAACGGTGTATCAACATCTGAAGTAAGCATCTCGGTGAAACCTGTAAATAAGGCTTTCGCTTCGTCTTGGGTCTTCCCTTTAAGCATGGTAGTCATTACGGAAGCGCTGGATTTCGAAATAGCACATCCAGCACCTTCAAAACTGATGTCCTCAATGATATCGCCGTCACCCATTTTCAAAAAAATAGTAAATTGATCACCGCAAAGCGCATTGTAGCCCTCTGCTTTGTGATCAGGACACTCCATTTCACCATAATTGCGCGGTGACTTATTGTGATCCAAAATTACTTGTTCATACAGCGCACGTTGATCGGCCATTATCCAAACATCTCATTTACGTTACCGAGCGCAACTACCAGCGCATCGAGGTCTTCTTTCGTATTATACAGGGAAAGCGAGGCCCGAGCCGTCGCTGGAATACCAAAATGTTTCATTACAGGCTGAGCGCAATGATGACCCGCACGAATTGCCACGCCTTCACCATCCAAAATTTGTCCGATGTCATGTGGATGTGCCGCTTCCAGCACAAAGCCCAACACACCAGCCTTATGGTTTGCTGTACCAATCATTCGCAAACCATCAACCTGCTGGAGTATTTTTGTACCATACGCCAACAGCTCAGCTTCATGCGCTTCGATTTGGTCAAGTCCAATGCCCATCATGTAATCAATTGCCGCACCTAAACCAATTACACCCGCAATATTCGGCGTACCTGCTTCAAACTTATACGGCACTTCGTTGTAGATTGTTTCATCGAAAGTGACCGATAAAATCATATCCCCACCGCCTTTAAATGGAGGCATTTTATCCAGAAGTTCGGCTTTCCCATACAGTGCTCCAATCCCAGTAGGACCGCACATCTTATGAGGAGATATAGTTAAAAAATCGCAATCCAGATCCTGCACATCTATGCGCATATGAGGCGCAGCTTGAGCGGCATCCAATAATACGGCCGCACCAGCATCATGTGCTAAACGGGTCATTTCTTTCACTGGATTTACGGTACCCAGCGCATTAGACACATATACGATACTGACGAACTTAGTCTTTTCATTTAGTAAGGTTTCATATTCTTCAGCAATGACTTCACCATCATCATTGATCGGCGCGATACGCAATGTTGCCCCGGTTTTTTCGCAAATCATTTGCCATGGCACAATGTTGGAGTGATGCTCCATCTCTGTAATGACGACTTCATCGCCTTCGCTCAAAAAAGCGCCGCCATAAGACTGCGCCACAAGGTTGATGGCGTCCGTATTCCCCGAGGTAAAGACGATTTCTTGTGCAGAGGGAGCATTAAAAAAATCGCGCACCTTCTCACGCACGGCATCGTAATGCAGTGTAGCCACTTGGCTCAAGTGGTGAATCCCACGATGCACATTGGAATTCTGATGTGTGTAATAATGCGTAATCGCATCAATCACAGCCTGTGGCTTTTGATTAGAAGCGGCATTGTCCAGATACACCAAGGATTTACCGTGCGGACGAGCCTTTTCCAAGATAGGAAAGTCCTTCCGAATTGTTTGCACGTCAAATGTAGATGTCTCAATGGACATAATCGTTCCTTGGTTATATCAGAATTAACGCGATCAGGTAAGGTTTATTACCTTACACCATTCAATGCCTAATTCGGGCTGTATTTGGTAAACACATAGTCCGCTAAGCGCTCTTTTAAGGGCTCAACTTCGATAGCATCCACCACTTCTGCAGCAAAACCATAGGTCAGAATCCCGTGCGCAGTCAATGGATCCATACCGCGACTTTGGAAGTAGAATATCAATTCCGGTGGGAAAGCGCCAATCGTTGCCCCGTGCGTACATTTTACATCATCCGCAAAGATTTCGAGTTGTGGCTTGGTATCAATCACCGCTTTATCAGACAACAATAAATTATTATTCAACTGATCGGAATCAGTTTGTTGAGAATCCTGTGGCACCAAGACCATACCGGTGAAGTTGGCTGTGCTATTGCCATCCAGCACGCCTTTATAGCCCATGCGGCTATAACACTTGGCAGAAGCATGTTCAACAAAAAGAGCGTTATCGATCACACGGTCACCATCGTTCAAATACAATCCGTTGAGATCACAATGTCCTCCGGGACCAGTCATTTTCACGCAAAGTTCATTGCGGACCGTTTGACCCGATAGCGTCATCGCGAAGGCATTGAATCGACTATCGCGTCCCAAGGTTACTTGCGTGGTCATCAGATGATGCGCACTTGCACCTTCACTTACCACTTTGTGACGTGTCACTTTTGCGTTATCGCCTACAACAATTTCACATACACCATTGGTCAACGTTTCAGACTCATCGTTCAAGCCTACATACGATTCAATGACATTGAACTCCGATGACTCGCCTGCCACGATTACATTTCGTGGATGCGTTGCCGTATTGGCTTGCCCAGTGGTCACATATAAAATATGCACAGCCACGTCGACTTGTGTATTTTTCTCCACTGTAATGCATACGCCATCTTGAACCAGAGCTGTATTGAGAGCGACAAAAGCATTGGTGTAATTTACAAGTTCACCAAGCAGATCCATCGAAGCTTCAGAAGTTGCCAAAGAGGAAATGACCACCCCATCAGGGAGCGTATCCAAAGATGATAATTCACTAGAAAATATTCCGTCTACTAGCACCACTTCTACCAGACCGTCCTTGGTATAAGAATGAGCGGCTAAATCGTCAGTGGTCACTGATGCACTCGAAGCACCAATATGGGTTCTAAACGTACTTTTTAAAATCGGTTTTATATTCGTATGGCGCCAGGCTTCTTCCTTGTAATGAGGGAAGTCCATCTCAGAAAATTTCTCCGCCCCAGCATCACGCAACGCACTTAATGTATCGTTCGTGTCAGCTGCGGCAAGAGTATCAATATCGGCCTGATATTGGGCGCGGTCGGTGTGTTCGGCTACTTGGGTCATGGTGTGTATCGTTGCTCCTGTGAAAAGTGAATGGGCCGGATTAAGCGGGGTTCATTTCGCGGATCCAGTCGTATCCTTTTTCTTCCAGTTCAAGGGCAAGTTCAGGGCCACCCGATTTTACGATACGGCCTTGGTACAACACATGAACAAAATCAGGTTTTACATAATCCAGCAAACGCTGATAGTGAGTTACCAATACAAAAGCACGTTCCGGATCACGCAAGTTATTAATGCCTTCAGACACAATACGTAGCGCATCAATGTCGAGTCCTGAATCGGTCTCGTCCAAAATGGCCAGCTTGGGCTCCATCACCGCCATTTGCAAAATTTCATTGCGTTTCTTTTCACCGCCGGAGAAGCCTTCGTTCACGTTACGATCCGCAAAATGCATCGGTACATTGACCAATTCCATTTTTTGGGCAAGTAACTCTTGAAACTCAAGCGCATCCAATTCATCCAAACCGTGACTCTTACGCACTTCATTCAATGAAGATTGTAAAAAGTAAGCGTTAGAGATACCTGGAATTTCTACCGGATACTGAAATGCTAAGAACAGCCCAAGGCGTGCGCGCTCTTCAGGTGGCATCTCAGTCAAATCATTGTCAAGGAATGTTGCCGTACCATCGGTCACTTCATAAGCATCGTGGCCAGCAAGAGCCTGCGCCAAAGTACTTTTACCGGAACCGTTTGGCCCCATGATGGCATGAACTTCACCCGCGTTAACGGTCAGGTCTAAACCTCTTAAAATTTCAGTGTCTTCAACGTTTACGTGAAAATTATTGACGTGTAACATAATGCTTCCTATTGACTCCCTGTGTAGTGGGCTTGTATTAAATAGTTGGGGGACTAACGCGGAATTACCCAACGCTGCCTTCAAGGGTAATACCCAGCAAATTGCTGGCTTCTACTGCAAATTCCATCGGCAAGTGATCGAAAACTTCTTTGCAGTATCCATTGATGATCGTGGATACCGCATCATCCGTCGACATGCCGCGTTGCTGACAGTAAAATAATTGATCTTCACTAATCTTCGAAGTGGACGCTTCATGCTCCACATTCGAAGTGGTATTTTTCACTTCAATGGTAGGGAAAGTGTGCGCACCGCACTGATCACCAATCAACAATGAATCGCATTGCGTATAACTACGCGAATGCGCCGCTTTTGGCATCACTTGAATCAGACCACGATAACTATTCTGTCCGCGTCCCGCTGAAATTGTTTTGGAAATCACCGTACTCTTCGTGTTTTTACCAATGTGGATCATCTTCGTTCCGGTATCGGCCAATTGTCTCTTATTACTCACAGCCACGGAATAAAATTCACCCACGGAGTTATCGCCAATAAGCAAACAGCTCGGATATTTCCAAGTAATCGCCGACCCTGTTTCCACTTGGGTCCAGGAAATACGTGAGTTTACACCTTGGCATTTACCACGTTTGGTCACAAAGTTATAGATACCACCAACGCCTTCTTCATCGCCGGCATACCAGTTTTGAACAGTCGAGTAATTCACCGTAGCGTTATCCAACGCAACAATTTCTACTACCGCTGCATGCAATTGATTTTCATCACGTTGTGGCGCTGTACACCCTTCAAGGTAGTTTACCGAAGCGCCTTCTTCAGCAATAATCAATGTACGCTCAAACTGTCCTGTCTGGGCTTGATTGATGCGAAAGTAGGTCGAAAGATCCATAGGGCATTTCACGCCCTTAGGGATAAATGCGAAGGACCCATCGGTAAACACTGCTGAGTTCAACGCTGCGTAAAAGTTGTCATTAGTCGGTACCACCGTACTGAGATACTGCTTAACTAAATCCGGATGGTTTTGCACAGCTTCACTAAAGGAGCAAAAGATAATGCCTTGTTTACCCAAAATATCCTGGTGGGTCGTAGCAACCGATACACTATCGAATACCGCATCCACAGCCACACCCGCCAACTGCTTACGCTCATCCAACGGAATACCGAGCTTCTCAAAGGTTTCCAATAGCTCAGGCGGCACTTCATCCATGCTTTCATACTTAGCTTTTTTCGAAGGAGCCGAGTAATACGAAACATCCTGATAATCCACCTTGGGATAATCGCCGTTAAGCCAATGAGGCTCTTCCATCGTCAGCCATTGTTTATAGGCCTTCAAACGCCATTCGAGCATCCATTCCGGCTCTTCTTTCTTGGCCGACAAGGCACGAATTACATCCTCATTCAAACCCGGCGCAAACGTATCGGAATCAATATCCGTAGTCCACCCGTGTTTATACTCGGTATTGGCCATTTCTGCGGCTTTTTGATTACTCTGTTCTACCCGGCTTCCGGTATATTCGGAATCCATTATTTCATGGGAACTCATTGATTCACCTGTAATTGGTTAAGGATTGAGTATTCAATCGTTCGATTTAGCCAGAAACTTGGCTAATTGTAGTCTTTTTTATAACGATCGGACGGGATCGAAAACCCCGTATTCAGCCCGATACTATAGCATATTAAGCCATGCTGTATCCATATTCGCCCCATGAAGGCTAATCATCCAACTTCAAGATAGGCCTCCAAGCGCACCCCTTAAAACGATATTATCAAAGGACTTATTCCCCAAATACCCTATTTTGAATAGATGGATTTATAGGTCGCGTAATGCGATAGGATATTTTTTACGTAATGCTGGGTCTCGCTGAATGGAATATTCTCCACAAACTCTTCCATAGACTGGTTCGGGTTACGCTTTCGCCATTTATCGCAATTACCCGGCCCGGCATTATAGCTGGCTAGGGCATAAATCACATTGCCATCTGAACGATCAAGCATACGCTTGATATATACCGTCCCCATACGCAACGAATGCTGTGGCATTTCCAGATTCGATGCATTCTCTCTACTAATATTGGAATCCACATCCGCCAACCATTTTGCCGTACGAGGCATCAACTGCATCACACCGCTCGCCCCCGCATGAGACGTTAAAGCTGGGCGGTATGTACTTTCCTGACGAGCAATGGACAGTATCAAATAGGGGTCCACATCAAATTCTTCACTTAATGCCTTTACATATTCCCAGTAGGGACGAGGATACCGAATACGTAAACGCTTCACTGATTGAACACCATTTTCATCCACTTCGAAATTCTTTTCTGAAGCCCACTGCATAGCTGAATATGCCGTACCACCTTCACCAATCCCTCGATACATTAATTCCGGTTTTGCGTGGTTCGCAATAGATTCCGTCAAGTACAACGATTCCCATTCAGCTTCGGGATAACCATTGTGCGCAAAAAATTTCAACCGCGCAAAGCGACGATCACTTTCCGCCAGGTCTTTTAAGGCAAAACCCGGATCGGGTTTAAATTGAGGAATAGCCCGAACAAAAGAAGCTTCAGGGGTAATGTGTAAAGAGGGTGCCTTGGATTTAGACAAACCAAAGCGTGTTACTAAAAATTCCTGTGCACGAAATCCATAATAATGGGTCAGCCCTTTTTCAGCGGAAAGCTCATACTGTTGCTTAGCCAACTTCTTCTGCTTATTTTTCTCCAGCAATTGTCCTGCCCAAAATGCCGCATCGGCAACACGACTACTGTTGGGATAGTTAGTTGATAGTTGCTCAAACATCCCAATTGCTTCTTGATCACGTCCAGCTTTACGGTATACATGTCCGGCTTCAAGCAATATTACTGGTGATTCCCAATCATTGGGGAATAATTTTATATGCTGGCGATACCACTTAATCGCTTCATCGGTCTTCTTAAACTTGGCATATGCTCGAGCCATTCGAAGTATACTATCCGCTGTTTTCGTGGATTCGGGATACATCCGAATTAATTGGGCATTTACATGCTCCGCTTCGCTAAACTGCTCATCGGATAACAATGAAATCACAGAATACAGCAACGCTGTATCTGCCCAAGTGTCTTCTGGGTAATCTTCAGCCAATGCTTTTAATTTATTGTTACCTTCAGTACGCATTCCCCGGGCAATCAAAATCCGAGCCGACAAATGTTCCCACTGGCGAGTCAAGTGCGGTTCTGTCAACCATGTTTTTGGAATGGAGCCGGCCACCTCTTTGGCTTCATCAAATTTACGACAGCGCAACAAACCCAATGCAGACTTAATACGATCTTCTGCTCGATCTGAATCCTTTAATATTCGCGCTGCAGTTAAACGTTTATAATACCAACGCGTTGTCTCCACCATATTGCGGAAAAAATTCAAACCCTGATTTTTTAGATCTGGAATTTCGAGTTGATTCTCGGCAGCTGCCCAACGAATATCATCCATCCACCACAAATCTACTTCAGCATTAATGGCCAGTGCATAATGCGCCGATGCTTCTAAATAACGCTTTTCTTTGTGTAGCATCTGCGCCAATTCATACTCCGCATACCGTACCCATGGCCCTGTTTGATGGGCATTAATGATAATTTTTAATTCATTGATTGCCCCAGTTGAATCACCAGCCAATGCGCGCGTCGTGGCAGCACGAATTTTTGCATACGGAGCTAAAGCGGGATCGGTGTCTACGATGGCTTGGTACGTTTCCATAGCATCCGCATATTTGGATGCTTGCACTTGGCTATCCGCCAACTGAAATTGCGCTTCCCCAGGTAAAACGCTCAAACTTAAAGAAAGGATAAATGCGAACATACAGATCTTTCGAAAATTTAAAATGCGGTCAATAGTTATTGATAAGGTCCATTTAAAGGACAGTAGTATACCAAATAGGCTTCCCTCAACCCATTTATACACATGAACCACAAATAGTTGCGGATCCCCTTAGATTAATGCTGACAGTCGTTGTTTCGTCGCCCGCATCAATTGGGCTTGCGCTTTAATATGCTTAGGCGCCCCCAATAAATTTCGAGCCAATGCCCCTCGTGCACCATGATGCGCATATAAAGCTTCAGCTTCCCCATCACCATTGAGCACTAAACTGTACTCTTGATTGCGCATGACCATACTTCCCGAAAGCATTTCACTATACGCCCCTCGATGCACCACGCGTTTTTCCCCACGCAAATGCCCTACCAAGCTCAATCCATCGCTTTCGGGATCAGCCTTCAGTCCGACCATCTCTAACAGCGTTGTAGGGATATCAGTGTGTTGGGCTAATACCTGACTCTGCACACCACGACGTTGCTTATGTACCCCTGATATAACCAATGGAATACGGCTCTGCGCTTCATGAACCGCAAGGGCTGAAATCCCTCCATCTTTGGGCTGTGCACCAAATGCATGTCCTTGATTCGCGGTATAGACCATTATTGTATTGGTCTGCCCTTGTGCACTGAGCATTCCCAATACACGCCCAATTTGACTGTCGACATGGCTCACCAAACCCAAGTACCATGCCAGCCGCTTCTGGCCAATCTTGGTTGGTTCTACATCAGCCATACCCGCCAAGACGTTTAGCTCATCAGCCTTATACTGACTCGCCCAAGGTTGAGGCGGACTGTAAGGCAACATAGGCTGAGGAAAGTGAACCGTAAGATAAAATGGTTCGTGAGTCGCTTTTAAAAAACGTACGGCTTGTGTAGCAATCCACGTACATTCATTCCACTCTTGCGACACCGGAGCCGGGGCCTCTTTTGGTTCACGATGAGATTTCAATACACTCGCCGGTGCTTTACGTTCACGCAACCACGCACAATAATCATCATCTTCATCCGGCGATGTCCCTGGTGCATGAACAAGCTGAGTCTGGTCAAATCCGGCTTTGGCAGGGCAACCTGATGCCGTTCCTATATACGCTGTACTGTACCCCGCCTTCTTTAAGCGTTTAGGTAACCACTGGGTAGTTACTGCCTTTTCTTCTGCACGAGGGAAACGTCCACTAAACAAGCTCATTGAAGCAGAATACGAATCGAGCGAATGCGTAGATGCCTGCTCAAAAACCATCCCGTGTTTGGAAATCCCATCCAGGTACGGTGTACTCACTTGAGATGATGCAACACAACCTAAGGCCTCACGGTGATGTTCATCAGCAACAATCTGTATAATATTCGGACGAGCCATTTAGTAAGTATAAGTGCTATTCACAAAGGGATCAATCCCCAATACGAGCCAAGTACGGCATCCCTTACTTAAGAGTACTCATAAAAAAGCCGCCAGGATGGTGGTCCTGACGGCTTACGAATAGATGTATTCTATTTCGGCAAATTAAGAACCTTCACCGGGGGATTCGTCGAGTTGATCAGCTTTTCCTTCGACATCTTTGAATTCTTCCGCTGAATCCATAGGGTCTTTTTGCTCTTCAATGGTAGGCCATTCAGCCGACAAACGGGCATTGATTTCAATAAACGCTTCCCATTTTTCTGGCACTTCTTCCTCAGGGAAAATGGCCGAAACCGGACATTCGTCTACGCATACACCGCAATCAATACATTCATCGGGATCGATGACCAACATATTCGCGCCTTCTTTAAAGCAAGCAACGGGGCATACGCTTACGCAATCGGAATATTTACATTTAATACAAGGTTCGGTTACAACAAAGGCCATGATACCTTCTCCTTCGATTCAATCCGGCTCTAACTACCGTATATAGTTTCTACTCAGTTGCCGATACACATCATATCAGCAAAGGAATTCTAACACTGTCTTTATATTAGATCAAGCTCGGATTACAAACCCTCAAGGGCAGTCAATGGAATCGTCCATGTACGAATACGCTCACGTTTCCATGTATAGGAAATCGCCACTCCATCTTCTGTACCCACAATCGCGGGATAAGAGAATTCTTTTAGTTTTTGAGATTCAAGACTGGCGATATCTTTCCACGTCATCCCATTATCATGTGAAATCGCTAAATTCAATGGACTGCGTGAACCCCAATTTTTCGCATTGGGGTTATATACCAACAATACTCGACCGTCTTTAAGTTGATGCGCATCGATACCGCTATTGTTGTTAGGCAATCCACTGGATACCAAGGTGCTCCATGTTTTCCCGCCATCAGTGGAATCGGAACGTCCTATAATTCCGCCTGTAGTCCGCAATAAAGAGCGCACATGGTTCGGCTTGTATTCCCAGAGAGTGGCCTGAATAGCTCCTTTACCTTTAATGGAAGACTTATCGATTTTGATGTTCTCGCTACGCGTCCAAGTTTTACCTCCATCTTCAGAGCGATCCCCAAAGGGTTCCCATGGACCAAACTCTGTGGATGCACCTGCCAACCAAGAGCCATCTGAAAGAGTAATGGGTTTATTGCGAACAGGGCCACGGCCACCATAATCGCCATCTACCAACTCGGTTGGCGCATTCCAGCTTTTACCGTCGTCACTACTGCTAATCCAATAAGTCTGCCAATGACTAATTTCCGGTCCGATTTTAAAGAAAAGATGAATCTTATCTGAAGCGTCACGGAAAAGCACCGGATTCCAGTGAGCAGTATCATCTAATTTAGCTACTCGAATTGGCGTTCCCCAGCTTCCCTTGGTATAGCGGGATAACCAGATAGCTACGTTTTTGCTTTTCTCGCTTTTGCCTCCGAACCACGCGCATAACAAATCACCGGATTTGGTCTCTACAATGGTCGAAGCATGACAAGCTTTAAATGGGCGATCATCTTTAAATACAAAAGACGCTTTGGCCCCTTTAGCGATCAATGAAGCTGGGTCGATGACTTTAGAAGGTTTTTCCTCCTCGGCTGCCTGAGCAGAAATTACTGGAGAGAAAAGTGCAACAGTTAGTGCAGCGATACATGCACGTCGAGTAATTTGAAACATAAAAATACCTCATTGAGTTAACAAGTTAATTAGAAAATGAATGCCTAATCCTATCAAAGTACATCAAGACTATCAATCGGTTTTTCTTTGCGCTATCCCCTTTGATATAGTCTAGCGCATCAACACTTTTTCACCCGAAAGGACTTTCCCGTGCGAATTTGCCGTTACACTGAAAACACCGACGCCCAGCTGGGCTTTTATTACGACGATCACATAGTGCCACTGCATACCGCCGCTAAAGCCTATAACCGTGCTACCGAATCCCAAGCCGCACTGGATATTACCACTTCCCCTATCAGTTGCTTACCCGGTGGCGAAAGCACCGATGCCGCCCATGCCATCGCCGATTGGCTCGAAGAACACCATGCTGAACGCGTCGCCCTACAAATCCCCACAGATTCTGTAACACTACTCGCCCCCCTTGCGGATCCACCTAAAATTTTATTGCTCGCCGGAAACTACGCATCCCACTTGGAAGAAGAAGGGCGTATCGCCTTAGAAAAAGAAGAGACCTTTCCTTATGTATTCATGAAACCCCGTACGACTATCAATCACCCCAATGCACCTATCACCATTCCTGCGATGTCGCCTGATTTCATTGACTATGAATGTGAACTTGCCATCGTCATTGGAAAAACCGCCAAGAACGTGTCCGAATCCGATGCCCTCGACTATGTTGCCGGGTATACGGTTGTAAATGATATCTCCGACCGTAAGTACCAGCCTGTACCGAATCGCAAGGAACGCGACCGTGACGCGTTCTTCGATTGGCAACACGGGAAGTGGCATGACGGCTTTTTCCCCTTCGGCCCGGCCATCGCCTCCACCCAAACCATCACCGATCCCAACACCCTCGAACTCGAACTTTCGGTAAATGGTGAAGTACGCCAGCAAACCAATACCGATCATATGATCTACGGCGTCCCCGCCGTCATCGAATTCATTTCTCGCTCAGTCACCCTCGAGCCGGGAGACATCATCGCCACCGGCACCACCGCTGGCACAGGCCACGCCCTTGGTAAACTCCTCAGAGATGGCGACCAAATGTCTGCCACCATTGAAGGCATCGGGACGCTAAATAATTACATGGTGAGTGAAAGCTAAGCATTCAAGCGTCTTTGAATTTAGACTGTTCCTGAATTGTGCGGCCAAGAAATTTCGATGTAGTAATTATTAAAGTCTAGATTATCGTGTCCGCCTTTTAGGCTTGTGAACATCCCATCGGGTAAGCCGGCTACTCTAAGAGCTCTACCGTCTTCAGGATACGTACCCAGTGCATACAGCTCAATGAATCGATTGATGATGCCTTGGGCTTCTTGGGTTTTATCTTCAGGCCAAGCGACTAGACTCAAATCGGGGCGACCAAAAACACGCATGCCTCGTGTATGGAACCAAAGGCCTTCTTCCTCTTTCGAATACAATATAACTACATGCCCACACGGATTGGGCTGACGCGGCTCAAAGTATTGTTCCGCCCAGTCTTCCGAAGAAAGTATTTGAAAAGTCTGATAGTTTAGGATCGGGACATTTTTATTCATCGTCAAAGCTTTGACAACACCCAAGCTATTTTTCAAATAATTTAAAGAGTCCGATTCGGGAAAAGTACCAGAAACCACCACCACATCTTTTGCTGTGATGGCCTGATCAAAGAGTGCTTTATTCTGTGTTTCCAACAGTCGGCTAATGGGCCCATCGAAAAACCCTTCGATGTAATCCCGTTCTTCATCGCTACTGTCTTTCGAGTAATATTGGATGTTGAGTTCTTTGGGGCATTCATCGATATTGTGTACTTTTCGGGACAGATATAATTGCGTGTTTTCTATGCCGAAGATTACGTAAAACAAAAATGGATCGTCGAATTTTTTTTCGAAATGGGGTCTATTCCAAACATCGTTGGTAGATTCTGATTCCATATCACTTCTTTTCTATTAATGGGATAGTGTGCCGTTTCATCGTGTTTACATCAAAGGATTTTCGAAAAGCTTCCTATGTTATTTCTAGATATCTTCATCAGGTATTGTTTCGCCTTTTTCACTTACGCAATTAATAAATGTATCAATTATATTTACTACAGTATTAAAATCATTAACCAATTGAGGATGCAAGAATCTCCAATCCTTATCGTCGACTATTGAATGCGTAAAATAAGGAGCTGGTCGTTCAAATTGCTTCATTGACCTATCAATTTCATCAATCTGATTTATCCAATTATCTACATCTTTATTTGCATTGTCATATTCAGCGGGAGTAGAAATAATTGATAAAGGGTTTTTGGGTGGATTTTGTCCTAAATCATCTTTTTCCTTTGATAATTTTAAATACTCAGCTCTATCCCTCTCATTTATACCATTAGAAGGTATAAAAACGGGGATACGATGAGCCAAAGAATCACGAAACAATTTTTCATGCTCACAGTGCCAATTGGAAATACCTTCTGTGTACAGATATTCAGAAAAACTAGGTGGAAATAACTTTTGACTCTTTTCATAGAAAAGCCCAACACTATTTCTATTTATTGAGCAGGTGTTTTCATGAATAATAACCCAAGCTATATTATCCAATAGACCAGAAATATTTATAAAAAAAGCATGTAGATTTACTGAAACATCTGTCAATTCATCAATTTCGAGTGGGCTTGTATTCTCAACTGGGAAAAGGCGAAAAATATTATCAATACATCTTTTTAATGTGAGAAACCTGCGAAGAAGACCATGTGTCAGATATTCTTTTGCCAAGTCTTCCTTAAGCTGGAATTCTAAAGTTCGTAAGTTACAAATAGTTTTTAAATGACTTTCACCTAGTCTTATATACTCACTTCTAATTGATTCTATAGTACTATCATCATAAAATGCTTTCATAAGATAACCCTTACTACAATAAGTAGCCTCACTTCTACACGCGAACCATTTTTCCTGCTTTTACTGACTTTTCCGCGGCGATGGTTAGTTTCAAGGTTTGTAAGCCATCTTCGCCTGTGATGCTGGGCTGATTTTGTTCGCGGATGGAGCGCATGAAATCGCTGACGAGCCCTAAGTCCGCATTCGCGCCCCAGAATGCCCACTCGGTTTTACCCGCTTCATTGCTATACACATCCACCTTTTCATTAAAGGCGTCCACAAACATCGAACCTTTGGTTCCGGCCAAGTCCATGGTCACATCGCCCCAAGTGGCAAAGGATGGCGGACGATTCCAACTCGCCACATGCGACAGCTTCAGTCCACCTTCCATCTCCAAATGTAAACTCCCGACGTCATCGGTCTTGATGTCATTGTGAAGCAGCTTACCTTTGGTGCAATATACTTTCGTAAATTCTTTTCCGGTCAACCAGCGCATGACATCGGCAATGTGCACGGTGTGGTCCATGACGGCGCCACCACCGGATTGCTTAGGGTCGGCAAACCACCCGCCGGGAAACTGTCCATTGTTGGTACAAGCTGCGGCAATTAACTCGCCGATTTCACCTTTGTCCAAGCGCGCCTTCATATCTTGCAAGCGCTCAACATAGCGACAGGGAAATGCGGTACCCAAGCCTACCTTGGCCTTTTTACACGCGGCGATCATCGCTTTAGCATCCGCAATCGTGGTTGCCAATGGCTTTTCACACAGAATCCATTTCCCCGCAGCAGCTGCCGCTTCCACATGCTCCCGGTGCTTCACATTTTCAGAACATACAATTACGCCATCAATATTCGTTGCCAATAAATCATCCAACTTACGGTAAAACAGGGCATCATACTGTCGTCCCGCCTCCTCACCGCGCGCTGCATCTGCATCCCATACTCCAGAAAACTCCACTCCAGGTAAATCAATAAGGGATTGGGCGTAACTATACGCATGCATGTGTGCGAAAGAAACAATGCCGATTTTGATCATGATACAAAGATCCTCAGGGTTATAAACGTTCAGTGTAACTATCGTGAATTTGTTGCATAATATCATTTAGCGTATAGCGATCACCTGTGATGGCGCATTTCATTAAATAGGATAAAAAGCCATGCAACTCAGCACCTGAATGTCCAATGCCCTGTAATAATAACAATGTCGATAGCAATCCTTCCTTTCAAATGCTACACATCAGGCATGCCACCTGATTGTGTGCACACAAGACTTGCTCGAGCATGTGCACGCTGTGCAATAACGTGAAGGCTTTCACCATTCAGGCGATTGATAATTAATGACGCTGTGTAGGCATCACCCGCACCAACCGTATCTGCCACGTCGATTGTTTCACCACCGGGCACCTCCACCACTTCATCCGCATCCAACATAATACTTCCCATTGCACCCCGTGTATAAGCAACCAGTTCAAGGTTAAATTGCGAACGTAATTGTTGTAGTTGGTTTTTTTCATCGCCGTCACAGTCAAATTCCTTCGCCAAATAGGGCAATTCCTCATCATTTAATTTCAAAACGGTTGCCAACTCCAAAGATTCAGACAAAATCTCTTTAGGTATCGATTCTTGACGAATATTAATATCAAATACACGTAAACAATCGGAAGGAGTATTGTTAATGAAATCCCGGATAGTGTTACGAGTAATCTCTGAGCGCTGTGCCAAACTTCCAAAGCACACAGCGGCAGTAGACTGAGCTAAGTGCATTGTAGAAATATTCATAGGGATTTGATCCCAAGCAACGTTCTCGTGAATGGTATAAGCAGGTTGTCCATCTGCATTTAATTCAACAGAAACTGTACCTGTATCCAAATCATCCAATACCGACACATGGGCAGTAGCTAACCCTTTTTGATACAACGTGTCGATGATTTCATGACCAAGAGCGTCATTACCCACAGCACTCAGCACTACCCCGACAGCACCCAATGCATTCGCATGATATGCACAATTTGCAGGCGCTCCACCCAGTTGTTTCCCACTGGGTAACAAGTCCCATAACACTTCGCCTAGGCCAACGACTATTTTAGGATCTCGTGTAACACTCAAGAGGCTATCCTTTATCTATGATTGAAGTTATAGTGTAATGGCTAAGGTTTCTTCAGGCAAGTTCAGCGAAAATTTCTATCTAAATGAATACAGGTGAATAGTTTCGAGTTTAGATTGTATTGGTAATTATCGGGAATTACCGATATACTTATGCTATACACACTTGTTTTGGAGGAAAGACCAATGAAAACTGTACTAAAAACAATGGGGCTTCTGTGTTTAACCTTGGTAATGAGTATTACCACCTACGCCGATGAGCCCAAAACGGTAGAAGAACTCAAAGCACACTATACCAAAGTAGCGCCCAAATTTGAGTCGTTGTCTGCTGACTATGTAATGAAAATGAATATGGCCGAAGGCGCTCCAGGTGCACCAGGTCCTATGACCTTCAATCTAAATGGCACCTTTGACATGCTTAACGATGCCATGCTCATGGACATTGAAATGAGCATGGACATGAATGGGCAAAAAATGAATATTGACATGGACTTACTTGTCGATGACAGTGGAATGATGCACATGTTGATGGACATGGGTGGTTTAAAACAAGCCATGAAAATGGACATGAACCTGCTTACTGAATTAGCCGACGACTTGGGTGTTCCTGAAGCAGCTCTCAAAGCCGACAAAATGGGCATGGTCTTGAACCCAAGCACGATGCTAGAGACCTATCAGGATATGTATGACTTAAATCTGGTTGGTAAAGAAGTCTTGGATGGCGAAGAAGTTTACAAAATTGAAGCGACCATGAATGCCGAAACCCTTAAGATCATCGGTGAAAACCCTTTAATGGCTGCACAAATGGCAATGCTGGATAAAACCCAGACCGTTCTTCTCGGTGCGAAAGATGGCATCATGCGTCAATTGAAGCAAGGCAACATGCTCACCATGGAATTTAAAAATATCCAAATTGATTCAGGACTTACTAAAGACGACATGAATCTAGAAATCCCTGCAGATGTCCAAGTTATGGATTTATCTGAAATGATGAAAGCCCAATTCGGTAACGAATAATTCATCACCTCAGATAAAAAATAAGCGCCCTGGTCTCAACTCGGTGACTAGGGTGCTTTTTTTAATGTTAAATAACAATAGGTTTATGCACCTTCGGGTAAATTTTCTGCTAAACCCAATACAGCAGGTAAACTAGATTCCCCCCGCAATCGCGGCATCAAAATCTCATGATTCCCAAAGCGCTGACGTGCAATAAACAAGATAGCAGCAGGATGCTCATACGCCAAATCTTTCAAATACTGCCACCACTCGCCATTCTCTATTGTACGCCCCAGTAAAGCTTCCGTTATTTGCGTGGGGACATGCCCCTGTTGCTCATCAATTTCATCTTCTAAAGTCGTATTTTTATGCTGCATACGATCCGCAAATTCCAATACCAAGGTACATGCTTTACGATAGCGTTCAACAAAGGTATCCCACTGCGGATCCATACGCCTGACTAGTTCCTTTACGAATGCCAAACGTGTTTCCAATGGATATTCCCGTAAGCGATTTGCAGCAGCTCCATCGCCCAACAAATAGCCCAGCGCTAAATTTGTATGTTCTTCCTCAGGTAACACGGACAAACATTCTTCCGGTGAATTCGGATAACGCCCGTGCATCCGCAATGCATCACCCTGATGATTCGCTACTTTTGGTAATGGCTCAGGAAAAGCCGAATAATCATAAGCCAAGCCGGTTGTGATGCGGTAGCCTTGAACTGCCTTGGGTATGTTGCCCGAAGATAACGCTTCATCTGCATGCTTAAAAAACTCCGCCTGCATCTTACGGCGTAAACGCAACAACTCATAAGCCTGTGCAGCAATGGTAAATTTAGAAGACCGCACAGCATTGTCTGCAATCAACAACACCAACTCAGCTGGCAATTGAGCCGGACGTTTTTCTTTCAATTCATTGGTAATAAATGCCCATGTAGCATCATTTTTTACTGCTTTATAGGCCTCTTGATACATCGAATCGTTTTCATCATCATCTTTGGGTAACAAATATGAATATTTTTCGGTTTCCAATACCTGACTGGTCCAAGAACGAACTG
>CALLLL010000031.1 GCA_938082445.1 uncultured bacterium | reverse complement strand
ATTAAAAAAATTAAAGTAGGACAAACGGCCGTTATTCGCGTTGATGCCTTCCCCGATCGCAAAATGGAAGGCGAAGTCACCAAAGTAGCGGTATTGCCCAGCTCACAAAGTCGTTGGATGAACCCCGACCTTAAAGTATATGAAACAACCATTAAGGTTGATGGTTCACGTGAATGGGTAAAACCCGGCATGAGTGCCGAAGTCGAAATTATGGTGAATCACATAGAGAATGCAACATACATTCCATTGCAATCCATTGTGCCCCAAAAAGGCAAGAAGGTTTGCTTTGTCATTGAAGGGGGTAACCCTGTAGCCCGCGAAGTGGAAACGGGTGAAATCACCGTGGAGTATGTCACCATTACAAAGGGCCTCGAAAAAGGTGAAAAGGTCTTGATACGTCCTCCTGAAGGCAGTCGTGATGATAACGAGGAAGATGACTTCAGCGAAGAAGAAGTAAGCGAGGACAGTGAAGAGTCCAGCAAAGAGGAGTCTGAAGAAGAGGACTCCAGCACCGAAGAAGACGAAGTCCCGGTTGAAACCACTACGATTGATGAAACTGTAGAGCAGAGTAAAGCTCCAACCGATTCGAATAAAGGGGACTAAAGTGGCCGGACGCAGTACGCAACCACGCGGCGCCGAGCTCAATTCTTCCTTTTTTAAACGCACGGTTCGCCTCGGATTCAAAAGCCTTTGGGCGCATAAACTGCGCTCAGGATTAACGGTGCTTGGCTTGGTATTTGGCGTGAGTTCAGTGATCGCCATGCTGGCTGTGGGTGAAGGCGCGAGTCATGAAGCCCAGGAACAAATCCGTCAACAAGGTAGCCACAACATCATCCTCAAGAGCGTGAAGCCTCCAGAAGAATCTGAAGGTTCTAAAGGGCAATCCTATGTCATTGAATACGGGATCACAGACAAAGATCTGCAACGTATCCGTGAAACGATTCCAACTGTAGAGATCCTTGTTCCGGGTCGGATTATTCGTAAGAAGGTTTGGAATGTAGGTCACCGTGTAGACTGTGAAATTTTGGGGACTGTATCGTGGTATCCCGAAATGCGCAACCATCGCGTAGCCAGTGGACGTTTTTTTACCGATGCTGAAATGAGTGAGCACGGTAATGTTTGCGTATTGGGTGCAGAAGTAGTTGCCGATTTATTTCCATTTGATTCAGCCATTGGTAAATCTGTTCGTGTAGGAAGCGACTACTACCGTGTCGTGGGTGTTATGGAGCCTCTGGGTCAAGCCAAAAGTAGCCAAACAGGCGATGCTGAGGGTGAAAGCACAGGCTTACAAACAGAATCCAAACGTATTTATATCCCCCTTACAGTTGCACGTACCCGCTTTGGGGAGATATTAGTAAAACGCACCAGTGGTAGTTTCGAAGCGGAGCGTGTTGAATATCATGAAGTGACGGTAAAGGTTCAAGATCTGGATCGTGTCGTCGATACATCGCTTATCGTGAGCGACCTCATCCAAATTAATCACAAGAAAGATGATGTGGAAATAATTGTTCCGCTAAACCTGCTACGGGCTGCGGAAAGAACCGCACGAATATTTAACATCGTGCTCGGTGCGATTGCTGCAATTTCATTATTGGTGGGCGGCATTGGCATTATGAACATCATGCTTGCCAGTGTTACTGAACGCACCCGAGAAATTGGAATTCGTCGGGCCTTGGGTGCCAAACGTCGCGACATTATTTTGCAATTTCTTATCGAAACTGTATTGCTCTCAGGAATGGGTGGGTTATTAGGGGTCATCCTTGGGGTATCCATCCCATATTTAATTACCTATTTCGCGGATCAAGCCACCATCGTACAGCCGTGGTCACCTATAATTGCCTTCGGTATATCGGGATTGATTGGTGTGTTATTCGGACTGTATCCAGCTATCCGCGCAGCGGACATGGACCCTGTTGAAGCATTACGCCATGAATAGATTAATATTTCTGTCGATCTTGTAAGGTCTGAATAACCTTTTGGACTCTGGCTTCGATGGAGGCGATTTTTTTATCAGCTTTACGCGCCACATCTGTTTTGGGATCAATCTTTATGGCTTGTTGAAATGAGCGCTTAGCTGCTTGGGTATCGTCTCGCTGTAACAAAATCATGCCCATCATGTAATGTGCCAATGGATACAGCGCATCGGCCTCCAATGCCCGCGCAAACAAACGCTCGGCTTGTGGGTATTTTTTCTGATTATAATACTTGCGCCCGTGTTCCAGATACTTTGATGCCTTCTTATGATCACCAGAAGAAAATCGATGCTTCGTTTTCTTTTTAAGACCTGAAATCAGACCACGTATTTTAGATTGTTTTTGTTGAGGCAAATCAGCCATAGTACTCTCCAAGATGTATAGTGTATCATTCATACGAATTTTGCGCAATCAAGTGATACATCAGCAGTACGAACAACTTGCAGGAGAAGGGCGTGGCGGTACCTGAAGAGATTCCAGTAGAAGGACTGGTGATTACACCTGATCCTATGGGACCTTTGCTAATCTTAGGCATTGTGTTACTCGCCGGAAGTGCCGGAGGATGGGTTGCACGGCGTATCCATGTGCCTTCCATTACCGGGAATATCGTTGCCGGAGTTATTCTATCCTTCACTCTATTTCATGGCATGAACATTGCCCATGCCTTGCAAGGTTTATCCGCCTTCGCCATCGGGCTCATTGCCGTTACCGCCGGAGGACACTTTTCGTATCGCCGCATCCACAATGCTATGCGGCGTATTATATTCATTTCTCTTTTTGAATCTCTTATGGCTGTATTAGTGGTATTTTTCAGTTTAAGATTGATAGGACAGTCTTGGCAAGTATCTCTTTTATTGGGGTGTTTGGCTGCCAGTACAGCCCCAGCAACCACCGTTGCCCTCATTCGTGAAAACCATGCGAAAGGACCATTCGTAAAAACTTTATTGGCTGCAGTATCCATCGATTCGAGTATTTGTATCTTGCTGTTTGCCTTTGTGCATAGCCTTTTAGGTGGCCTTTATGCCCACGGGGAAGTTGCTCTTGGTTTTAGTGAAGGCATGAAACAGACCATTTGGCAATTGGTGGGTTCTGGCAGTTTCGCCATTCTGTTAGGCTTTGGAACGTCTAAGCTCTTCGATCACCATCGTTTTCACGACTTCAGTGTACTCTTGGTCGGTATCTTATTTGCCGTAGGCTTTTCACAGTATGTTCATTTTAGCCCATTGCTCACCTGTTTATTCTTTGGAGCGTACTTAGGCAACAGCTCGCGTGAAAATGAAGAGCAACTGAATGCACTGGATCCTATCGAGCCGCTTCTATACACAGCATTTTTTACTTTAGCCGGTACAGCAGTGCATCTGGAATTATTGGCAACTGCTGGGTTCTTATGTGTTCTATACGTCGTCGCACGTATGTTTGGTAAAGGTCTGGGCGCTTGGATTGGAGCAACACTTTCACATAGCTCCAAACGTATTCGTAAAAGCATTCCATTGGGATTTGTGCCTCAAGCAGGTGTTGCTCTAGGATTGGTTGTAATCCTACAAGGCGATGACCAAGTACCCGAAGAGATATCATCATTAATCGGTACCGTGGTGTTGGCAGCAGTTACCGTGAATGAAATCATCGGACCCTTCTTTACTCGAGCCGCCTTGCGAAAGTCCAAAGAAGCCGGGTTGGATCGTCCTCGATTAGTGGAATTTTTGGACGAAGAATTCATCATGCCCAAGCTACGAGCCAAAGATAAATGGGAAGCTTTGGAAAAATTAGTAAACTTCTATGCAGCAACCCATAAGATTTCTAAAAAAGAACGTGCTCATGTATTGGAGACGGTTCTTGAACGTGAAAAAGAAGCCCCAACTGGGATTGGTCAAGGCGGTGCAATCCCTCACGGTCGGGTAAATTCAGGGACCAATATTCAAGGGGTAATGGCCATATGTCCGGACGGCATTAATTACGACGCCCCAGACGAACAGCCTGTACGCTTGCTGGTGCTCATTGTAACGCCCAAGGAACATGAGAAGCGCCATTTGGAGGTCTTGGCAAGCCTATCCCTTATGTTGTCCAATGCAGCCATTCGTTCGCGCTTAATTACGGCTATTGATGCCAATGATGCCTGGGAGGTTGTTGAGAGTGAGGAATCCCGATCATTTAACTATTTTCTTGAGATGGGTGAAGATGAGAACGGCAATGGAAACAGCGCGACTGCGCATTAATTTCCATAGGGTACTTACATAAAAATCTAGGGGTGGGTTTATGGATCAAAACAAGGGTGGCACAGAGGATCTTATAGCCGACATAGTATCGCGCTTTTTCTTAGCTGGTACTACATTTGTGGCAAGTTATTTAATTCAACTTCTGTTTTTTGGGTTCTTTATTTATCGCGCCAAAGGGGTGATCGATGCTGACCCCAGTGAAGAATTGATTCGCTTTACATCGTCGGGAATGTTAATGCTTCCCATCTTAGCCACTCTGTTGGTATTCATATGCCCACAAATTTTACAAGCATTCTTTAAAGATAACTCCCCGGCTTCGTTTAAATAAATTGTATCAACCGCCTTTAACAGGCAGACCCATCGCTTCTTTGAGCGTCAACACTTTCCCGATGTGCAAGCCTTCATGGAAACAATGGAAAGCAATGGCCTCTTCAACACTGGCAATGTCATCGTCTGGTACAATTTGCAGGGGTTTATAATTTGTAAACGTGCCTGCTAGATAATCCGCCTCAATCTTCATAGGCAATGTCCTAAACAACCCCATTACTCCATCCACATCCGGAGGCATATCCCATTGGAGTGCATTGGTGTTTTTGCCAAATAGTCCAAGATATTCTTCAGGAATGGGCAAAGGGTGATCAGTGAACACATAGGTTAATCGCGCTAACGAGCACAATAAATGGCCACAATTCCATAATATATTGTCTTCACGTCCAGGTGGAATCATTAAATACTGTGCTTCATTCAACCCTTCGAGTTCACGCATCATATGATACCGAGTGATTCGAAATGTTTTAAATGCTAAGGGCAATGACACGGTACAACTCCTTTATAAATCTATTTCTTTTTTAAAAAAACCGAGACGCCTCAGAGGAGAGACGTCTCGGTAAATGAATTTTAATGCTTTACTAGGGGGTATGTCTACATTCCGCCGCCTTCTGCGATACCTGTCATCAAAGATACCAATGGCAAGAACATCGCTACAACGATACCACCTACAACAAGCCCAATCGCTACAACCATAATGGGTTGAATGGCTTCTTTTAGTCCAGAAACCAACAGCTGGACTTCTTGCTCATAGCTATCGGCAATTTGGTCAGCGATATTGTCCATCGAACCGGTCTCTTCACCCGTGATGAGCATGTCCACAACCACACCAGGAATCAATCCTTTTTTCTCAGCGTCACGCAAAGGACCTTCCAGTCCATCACCACGCTCTACCGAATCGCGCATGTCTTGAATCGCACCAGCGAATGCTCGGTTACTCATGGAGTTGCGGCACAATTCCAAGGTAGACATCATCAATACCCCGCTGCGTTGCAGCATGGCAAAGGTTCTGGTGAATTCAGCCACTACGCTTGAGCGTGTTAAACCACCGATAACCGGAATGCGGAATTTTAACCGATCCGATGCAGCTCGACGTACCGGGCTGCGTAACCACACTTGTGTATACAAGAGCCAAGTACCGACAACAGCCACAATGACTACCACTAAGCTTGATGATCCGCCTACAACCGCAGCGGCATCCAATACAAACTTCGTAAATCCATTGAGCGGTGCGTCAAACTCAGCAAACATTGCACGGAATTCTGGAATTAAGAAGGTGGATAAGAGATAAATAATGATGTAAGCGATTACGGCAATCGAAACTGGATAAATCAGCGCATTCATCATTTGGCGACGTAAAAACTCACGTTTTTCACGGTAAACAACCAAGCGACGCAATACTGTGGTCAGTGAACCACTGGCTTCCGCAGCTTTAATCAAATTGATGTACACGGGCGAAAAGTGCTTGCCTTCACGCGCGAAAGCTTGCCATAAGGGGTTCCCTGCTTCAACGTATTCTGAAATACCCGTAATCAGGTTACGAATCCCTTTATGTTCACCCCGTGTCGCTAAAGTCTTTAATGATTTAAGAATCGGTGTACCGGCTTCGAGTAACATGATCAACTGTCGTAAAAATACAGTGATATCTCGATGGCGGACATTGCGAGTCGCTCGGGTAGTAATCGTTTCTTGCACTGCTGTAACACTGGGCAGCGCTGAACTACTATCATCGACTTCCAAAATCCCTTCGGAAACCTCCAGCGTCGATTCTTCAGGCAATGAAATTTCACCTACTTCCAAATCCGACAATGATTTGCGGGCTACCGCTTTTTTCTTTGTCGCTGCTTTCTTCTTTGCAGGTTTCTTTTTAACCGGGCGTTTTTTTGAGGCTCCCGAACTATCTGTGGCGGCCATATTGAACCATCCTCCATCACGTTATGCACGCTTTATGCTGTTGCACAATAGCAAACAGTCATACCCGTTACGGTTTCATTTTTATGCTTTATTGTTATCAGCCTCAGCTGCTTCATCAGAAGCTGGTGCTGGTTCTTCCTTATCATCATTTCCAAAGGCTTTAGCAACCGATGATGCTTGGGTTGAATGCGCCCAGTATTGAATGGATGAATCACCTTTTCCATCAATGACCACAACGGCCTCTGTCTGACTGGGTGTTGTGGATGTATAGATTGTCATATCCACTGAACTAACCAAGCGGAAACAAGTACTCTTTAGCGATATACCTTTGGGAGTTTGAGCTCCATCCTGCACGGTGGCCTCAACATTGAATCCCCATGCATCTTTACCGGACTTAGCCACAAGATCTTCCCATGAAGTAAAGGGGCGTTTAGCCGCTAAGGCTTCACCTTCTTGAACGGTCATGCCCAAGGCTGCAGCCAATACTTTAGGGCTTGCAACATTTACATTTAATGCGCCATTACCATATACAGTGAAATTGCTTTTATCTAAAGCATTAAATTGTTTATTGGTTTTTAAGATATTGCGACCAATCAAATCATCAACGTGCACCAGTGGACGTTTTTCAATGGCTTTATTGAGATCATTTATTGCGGAAGCGGGAATACCCAATGCTTCTAAAAGCTCATCGGATGCATGATTT
The DNA here is from genome assembly GCA_938082445.1 of uncultured bacterium. Classification (GTDB taxonomy): domain Bacteria; phylum Hydrogenedentota; class Hydrogenedentia; order Hydrogenedentales; genus DTSJ01. Next base: position 33,663 of record CALLLL010000031.1, on the reverse strand, counting down.
AAATTTACTTTGCCTGATTCATCTACAACACTTACACGAACCAATTGCTGGTGAGGTTCACGTACCTGATCTTTAAGCATGCGGTATGCATTAATATTAAAATCATAGCTATCGCTTGGTTGATCGGCCGTTCTTAGAACACCTGCTGCCGCATGGATACCACCATCGCTTAACTGTTTTGCACGCTTGCTATCGATATCGATTTGTGTGTTTTCAGACTCCAGTAGCATGTAATCAATAAACGCCAGGCCAAACATGGAAAAGATTACCAGCAACCCCAGTGCAGAAATTAGGGCCACACCACGAGAATTTCTTTTTCTGTATTGATTATTCGTCATCTCGTTCGAATTCCTCATTATTGTACAGCTATCGTGTACACGGCTTTTCGACTAAGTTGCAAGTAAGGATGGTCTTTATCTGATACCACGATTGCGACACGAACTGCACTGGGTAACTCAGTTGACGACCACTCATCTACCCAACCATCTGCCCCTGAATATTGAACATCAAAGGCAATGGTGTTGTACCCAGTAATTATGTCTTGCGGTGAATTAAATTTATCGCTGCCCAGTTCGGCTGTAGAACGATATAAACTGGAAACACCTTCATTATGTTGGACTTCATACTGGACACTCCAAGCCTTATCCAGTTTTTTATCTTTTTTAGGTAAATTTTGAACCGGGATTACTATGCGATCGCTTTTATCCGGTGCAGCTTTAAATCGGCTTTCGTCAACCCATTCTTTATCTTCACCCAATAGGGAGATTCCTGATAATTGAGCTGAAAGTATTTCGGAAAAATCATCTTCCAAACTTTCAAAGACTGTAAGGGTTTGGCGTTCTAAATCGGTCATGATTTTGGCTTCACGCCATTCAGACATCATCAGCGAAAGGGCTTTCATCCCCAACGTGGTTACTACGCCCATGATGGCGATCACCACCAAGAGTTCCATTAAGCTAAAGCCGCGTTTTTTGGTCATGTGTGAAGTATTCATTGGCCAATCCCTTCAGCGTCTTTACGGGGAAACAACGAGGTCAAACTCAGTTTACGATCACGATTTTTATCCGACCAACTTACCTCAACCATGACTTCAACATAGTCATCGGACTCTTCATTTAACCGTGCATAGGATGACCAAGTATATTTACCGTAGAGGTTTTTATCTCGCTGAAAATCTCTTTTGCTGGTACCCACTGCAGTTGGTGGTTCTACCACCGCCACAATACTTTCGGTCCCATTCCTGCGACCAATTGTGTGGAATCCTTCAGCTGAAGGGGTGTCATTATAGTTTGGCCATACAAAAAGTTCAGGGTGGTTACGCAGTTCATTCATGTATTCTTCAGCAATGCTACTGGCAACAATGTTTTTTTGATTTGAAGAGGATAAGGAAAGACTGCTTGTGTATGTTTTAAAGAGAACTGTAATGCCGACTCCTATCACACCCAAGGCGACCAGAATTTCTATCAGAGTAAATCCACTGCGTTTAAGCGTGGAAGATCTGTGGACCGTTTGACCTGCCGGAATTCCCAATTCTATTTCCCTCCTTAAGACCAGTTCCTGAAAATCATACTGGCAGAAGATTTATTTTTGTGTTGATTACAACATCTGGGGTATCAACTATCTCTTTTAATCATTATACCACGATTTTCGCTGTTGTCAACTAAATAGTGTCGATTTTTTATACAACCCTTGTTATTCTTTGATTATATTCTGGTTTTTATAGATTTTAACCTTCTGTTTCGTTAACAAATGTACGTCTGGAGAGCTCATTATCCAACAAATAGAGGCCACTGGAGTTGTCACCAATCATTCTAACCTTCTGCAACAAGTCATCTGCATTAGCCTCTTCTTCTACTTGCTCAGTAACAAACCATTGCAACATGGTATTGGTCGGGTGGTCGTTTTCTTTAATGGCTAGCGTTACGCATTCATTAATAGCCTCTGAAATCATACACTCATGTTCATAGGTTTCGGCTACACAGGCCTCCACAGAATCCCAGGTGTGGGGTGGCTGAGCCACTTGCTGAAGTACCGCTTGTGCACCTCGATCATTGATGTAGTTGAACAGTTTGTGCATATGGGTCATTTCTTCCTGCGCTTGGATGAGCATCCAATTGGCAAACCCTTTAAGGTTCACGGATTCGAAATAACCCACCATGGAGTAGTAAAGATAGGCGGAATAGGCTTCTTTGGCCAATTGATCATTTAATTTATCCAAAACTGCTTGCTTTAACATGTATTACCCTTCCGGTTTATATGAACTTTGTGCATCATAAAAAATATGGTGTGAGAATTCAATCTCTATGTACTAAATAAATTTCTTCATGTATTCCATGCTTTTAGTGGCAATGGCTTCAGGACCTATTTCGAAATCGAATACCTCTACGGATACATAGTCTTGAAAGTCGATTTCACGTAGCGCATCAAAAATCGGCGCAAAATCTACATCACCAAAGCCAGGTCCATGTAGATTGGCATCGTTGGCATGATAATGCTTGAGGTATTTAGCGTATTTTTTAATGGTCCCTGCACGGCCCAAAGGTTCATCGATCATGGCCTTGGTATCCAGTAACAATTGAAAATTTGGGTGATCCAGTGAATCTATCATATCGACCGTTTGCTCGGCGGTTTGAAAGAAGTTCGTTTCTTGAGAAGACAATTGCTCCAAGCAAAAAACAATACCGTATTCTTCCAGCTTAGGTAACATGGGTTCGAATACCGCTCGAGCCCGATCAAAAGCTTCTAGATACGTTTGGCCTTCTTCAATATTACGCTGATAAGGCGAACCAAAGATCATACGAGTACCGCCCAATTCACCGCAACAGTCTACAAGCTCTAATAAATAGTCTGATGTTTTCTTGCGCACATCGGCATCACCCGTCGTAATGTGCATACCTTCAGTTCCCGCAAGCAGCCAATGCAATCCGATGATTTCAATATCGGCTGCTTTGGCTTGATCGACAATTGTCTTGCGTTCGGACGAAGTGATTTCACCAACATATTGTTTAAAGGTGAAAGGCGCTATTTCGATCCCATCATAGCCTGCAGCTTTGCTGTATTCACAGGCGCGTGCAAAATCGTTCCACTCTTTAAATATTTCATTGCAAATACCAAATTTCATCTGTTCTTTTTTCCTAAATGTTGTTGTTACTTTTATTATAAAATTTTAATGTGCATTCAAGGCATCGGCCAATCGCAAATCTCCAATGGTACGAATGGAGGGAATGTAGTATTGGTTTACCCATTGTTTATCGTTAAGACTATCTGGACCATTGAGCGCCAACAAAGAACGAACACTGGGGTCGAGTGCAGCCGCTAGGCGTACCCACACACTGGCTTCATTAAACCCAACCAGATCAATGGTATCGGTGGTATCGCGTCGAGCTTTTACAAACGATATCGCTGTCAATACATCTTGCACACGATAGGCTGTGTCTGTGGGTTGAAAGGTATCCATAAAGGGGCCCACTCGTAAACGTTCCGTAGACGCTGTGGGCGAATGATGCTCACCCGTCAAGAAAGGATCGATAAGAAGAACGGCTTTACCTGTATTCATGTAGTTCTGAACAGTGGCATTGGGTCCTCCAACATCCCTATTCGCACTATGCTTTTTGTCGTTTCCGCGTACGATGATCACTGTATCTTGTGGCGTTGCATCGTAGGCGCGATACAAAATAGCCGGAATAGCATCGCCTTCAATCGCCCGACCGATCACCCAGCGTTCTACAACATAGTCGCCACGCTGCTCCATAGAAACGCGAGTAGATGATAAGTCATTGGTCTTGGGGATTCGCGCATGCATAGTGTCTGACAAGGCTTGACGGTATTGCATGGCTAAATCTTTGTCGCCTGCTTCGATTTTTTTCAGATCAGCATCAACTCGTTTTTGTATTTCTTGTTGAATCGTTGCATACACGTCTTTATTACTAGCTAGGTTTTTTGCACCATCAGGAAAGACTTTCAATTTGTCCAATTCCTCCAGCGCATAATCAGGTTCTGTATATTCTGACCAATCCTTGCTAGGGTTAATTAAATGTTTGCCAAAGAAGCGGTACATCGCTTCACGACTTTCCTTATTGTAGTTGTGACCCGCATCTACATGAACATTTTCTAAACGGTTAGACACTCCATACAACTCATAAATGCTTCTAATGGCAGGGAATTCTACATGAGGTGTTTCTTTGGTCCAGTCTCCCGTTGCCGAAACCAAAAGCATTGGGCGCGGCGCCATTAAAGCACCAAACTCCATGTTGGAATTATCCAGTCGAAGTAGTGGAGCATTTTCACATAAACATCCGCCCTGCATAGTGGATGAAATCATATTGACAGGTGCCGCCACTTTGACTCGTGGATCGATGGACATAAGGGTGAAGGTTTGAGTCCCTCCACCTGATGCACCAGTTACGCCCAAGCGATCACCATTCACATCGGGCAAACTTTCGAGGAAATCCAAACTACGGACACCGGCCCATAGTTGAGTCGCAAATGGATGTGTACCCCATAAACTCGTTTCGGCAATACTCGTACCGTCCTTCACTAAATTGTCAAATCGGTGTTTGAATTGTTGACTATCGTTATAGCCCACCATATCAACCATGAACACTACTGCACCCATGCGCGCCAAGGTGATTCCCCGAGCAGGAACCGAACCTCGATCACCGTCTTCTAAGCGTCCATTGGACCAGTGTCCATGTGGACAGAGGATGCCAGGGAAAGGACCGTCGCCCACAGGGCGATACAAATTACCTGTTACCAAAAAACCAGGCCAAGCTTCGAAATGAACTTTCTCTACAGAGTAATCGTCATGTTGTACACGGTCGAATATTTTTGCCTTCAACGGCGTTTTTTTCGGTAATGGCCATAGCCCTGATGACAACAATAAGCGACGACGTAATTCTTCGGCTTTGTTTTCCCATTCCTCACGAGTCGAATACTCTGGAAAAGTAAATACCGTATTGGTTTCATTCGCATGCAATGCACGCCTATCCACAACAGCGCGAGGTTGATCATATACCCGCATGTCTTTCATGACTTTAGCCGGATCATACTTCGAATCTGAATGGATGACTATAGTCGCCACCGATTTGTCCAATTCCAAAGACTGTTGACCAGCACGCAATGCAACCGTCCCTAATTTGCGCCAATGGTGTCCCGGCTGAACCTTATTTAGTTTAGGCAACAACATCGCTGTATCACCTACCATCACTAAAGGAGCATTTTCTGCAACAGCATCCGTCCACGCCCAAACGGTATAGTCGCCGGCTTGATCTACATGCAGTCCTTGGGAATTCACCTCTCGTGCATCTACCCACAGAGGGGAAGTCCATACCAATAAAAACGCCGAAATCGCAGACATATGCCTCGTCTCCCTTATATAAAAATTGATTCATTCATAGAAATGCCGGAATAAGCATTCTAAATCACCCTGTGGATAATTGCAATCTCAGAAAGCGAACATTATTGGCGCATTTTTGGGTCCATGGCCTCGCGCAAGCCTTCGCCTACAAGATTAAAGGCCGTCACCGTCACAAAAATCGCTACCCCTGGGAAGACCACCAGCCACCAAGCAAAGTCTATATAATTTTTTGATTGGTTGAGAATTTCTCCCCAACTAGCGGTAGGCGGGGCTACCCCTAAGCCCAAAAAGCTCAGGGCTGTTTCAGTAAGTATGGCCCCGGCAACACCAAAGGTCGCAAACACCAACACAGGCGCCATGGCATTGGGCAGAATATGGCGGAACATGATACGCATATCGGATAGTCCGGTCGCTTTGGCCGCTGTCGCAAAATCACTATCACGTAATTTGAGGTATTCTCCCCGCACCAGACGTGCGACACCCGGCGATCCGATAATGCCGATAACCACCATGATGATGAAAATGCTACGGCCAAGAAATGCGATGAGTGCCAAAATTAAAATAAGGCTTGGGAAGCAAATCATAATTTCGATCGTGCGCAGAATTATGGCATCGATTTTACCGCCATAAAATCCGGCCAAAGCGCCCATGAACACACCCAAGATAATCGAAATACTCACAGCTATGAATCCAACCGACATGGATATTTGTGTGCCCCAGACTAAGCGACTAAAGACATCGCGTCCATTGTAGTCTGTCCCGAGGATGTGTGTTTTATCCGGTGCCTGTAACGCGTTGGCCACATTGTTACGTTCAGGTCCAATAGGCACTAATGCATAAATCGCTCGCTCACCTTCCCCTGCGCGCCAACGGTCAAACTGTACATCCACCAAATCTTCGTATTTAAAAAGATTAGGGAACCAATAGGTGCGGAAACCCGGCTGTTCATCTTGTGTATTCACTTGAGGGTTAAGAGCTTTTTGTTCGCCTGTTGGATTGTCAGCAACTGGTTCTTTATCACTCTGTATAGCTTGTTTAGGTTCGTAGTATTTCACTAAATATATAGGCTTTTCACCTGCAATAAAGGGTGCAAATAGCGCCACCGAAAAAAGGATAAAGAGCACCACCAGCGCAACCATTGCTTGCTTATTGCGCTTAAATTGATGCAGCACAATCCGCCAATAGCTTTGGCTAGTGGAAGGAGTTTCACTATGTGCAGTCTTCGGATTACTCATTCAAATTTAATCCTTGGATCGGTGAGTGCATAGAGAATATCCGAAACAATTAGGCCCACTAGGGTTAAAATAGCCGTTATACTAAATACCCCCATAACCATGGGATAATCTCGTGCAAGGATGGACTCGTAAAAGAGTCGACCCATACCAGGGATACTAAAAATACTTTCGATGATTACGCTACCACCAATCATAGCGGGTATGAGAGTGCCCAATAATGTAATGATGGGAATCAAAGAATTGCGTAAAGCATATTTAAAAATCACCATGCGCTCTGAAAATCCATAGGCACGTGAAGTACGAATGTAATCTTGATTCACAACATCGATTAAACCGGAACGAGCATAGCGCGAAATGGTGGCGAATCCACCATAGGTTAAACAGAATACGGGAAGACAAAGATGCCAAGCACGATCGGCAAACCATTTCCAGAAAGGCCAGTCTTCGGAACCCGCTGTACCGAAGCCATAAATTGGAAACCAATTAAAATGCAGGACTTTTTCCAACATCCATTGCACACTGCTCCATTCAACAATGCCTATTTTAGTGAACATCGTGGTACACAAGGTTTGTAACGATACAGAGCCACCGCCGCCGCCAAAAAAATACATTAACAACATAGCTACCCAAAAACTCGGGAGGCTATACAGGATAAATAGCCCTAAGGTGATCGTATTGTCCGAACGAGTATGTTGGTGCGTTGCTGAATAAGTCCCTACCGGGATGGAGATTAGGTAGATCAACAACAAAGAAATGACATTGAGTTGAATAGTAATGGGCAGGGCTTCGCCTATTCGGGTCAACACTGGGCGACCATCTTTGTATGAATCGCCGAGATCAAAAGTAATTAAACGCTTCATCCATAGTAAATAACGTACGGGTAGTGGTTTATCGAATCCATACATCTCAATCGTTTGATCAATGATATCTTGAGGGATAGCATCCGCACCCATGGCTCCTTCCATGTTTTGGAGCTTCATATACGCCGGATTACCCGGACTCAACTGCAGGACCGTGAAGGTCACCAAGCTGATCCCGATGAAAGTAGGAATGATTAGTAATATACGTTTAATTAAATAGGCTTTCACAGAGAGGATTATACCAATTCAATATAGAGTTGTCAGATTTCTACCAGCCTTACAATTTCGATATAGGCAAAACACATTCATGATGATGAAAATTCCATGATCCTTGAACACATCCTTATACAGAGCTTTACTTGACTCCAGTGACAAAATCATTGATACTGACTGATGCGTGTTTTAAGCACACCAATAGAGACTCGAATACGAAGGAGTATTGCACCATGACATCCCTTTTTCGCCCGATTGCAATCTGGACGATTATTTTTACCCCCGTGTGGGCTCAAGCCCAGGATTTAGCCCAAGAAACAGAGACCTTTAAACGGGTATTTCGTCAGTCGAGAATATTGCCGGATGACTTGGTTAAAAAGACATTGGCCTTGCCCAAGGGCGAACGCTTGGAATTTGACCGCAATGGCGATGGCAATGTAGACGAGATGTGGTATGTGGACACTGCAAAACGCCATACCCGCGATGAAACCCTGCTGGTAAAGGTCACAGATGAAGATAATGACATGGCTACCGATGGTCAACCGGATCGGGACAGCGATTTATATTTCTGGGACTGGGGTGCCGATGGAGTAATTGATGTCGTGACCGATTATCAGGACGATGATGGCGACAATGATGTGGACCAGATGGGTATTTTCTATGAAAAACGATGGAAAGACCCGAAGGACGATATTACTGTTTGGTGGGCGGTTGACGTAGGAGACGACAATTTACTTTGGTATGACGTAAACGGAACGTATAGTCAGCGCGATTGCCAATGGCGCACCCACTTTAGTGGGGATGAGCTCTTTTATCAATTCCTCTTATCTACTGATGATTTAGATTGGGTGAATGTTTGGGAAGATCCCTTTGCCTTTTACGATGTGGACGATGACCTGTGTAGTGAAATTGTTGTACGCATCAGTGCTGTAGGGCATGAAGTAAAAAATCTTCGCTACAGTATTGACGCTGACAATGATGCTTTTGGTGAAAATACACACAACTATGATTTTAGTGTAACGGCATTGCCCGGGCCCAAAGGTCTGTCTTCCGAATCCAAAACCAATGAGTCTTTGATGATTCGTGGTGTCATGACCCACCCCGCTATTCCATGGAGTCAAACGATGAACTTCGGTCAAAATGCGGACTGGGGTAAAGCGATGCTTACATGGGATGAAATTAATTCCAATACAGATGAAAACCCCGCTCAGGACCCCCATGAACGCTGGGAAGGCATTCTTAATGCCAAGTCCAAGTATGGCGATTTTGTTCAGGTTGGTGGGCCACCCAGTTCTCCATACAACAAACGCGTTGAAGTTTCGGGTGAACATGAATCCCCCATTCGCTTATATTTTGATGAAGCCGATCACCGTTTCCATTTACAAGATGCAGACTATGGGTATATGGATGTAGATTATAATTTGGATGGAAAAGTCGACGCGATTCACACATGGAAAGACTCTAAGAAAAATGGTCAATTCGACATTCACACCGTCGATGTAGACGGAAACGGAAGTGTGGATTTCACACAAGAATTGAATGGTGGTGGCAAAAAATATGGCTTGACCTTTGAAGCCATTTCTCCCAAGTATGTAGCGAGCATCGACGAAGCACTTAAAGAATCACAAGCGTTTATCGATACAGCGTTGGCCGGCTTGGGCAAAACACCTGCTAACGTGCAAGAAGTAATCGATTATTTTAAAGGCCCCATCAATGATTATCATCCCGAAACTGAGTTGGGTACATATATTCAAAACTCTCCAGCGGGTGCACGCTTCTATGTTGAGCTGGTTCGTGATCGTTTATATGTGCATGTGATGAACACCATCAAAAAAGGGAACGACTGGAAACGCTTGCGCAAGGAGTATCGTGCGGGCGATTATGCTTCGGCACAACGAACACTCGCCAAGGTCTATGGGTACAAAAAAAGTAGTGAAGGTGCACCGCTTGAATACCGTGGGGAAACCTATACTGCATTCGTTGAAGTTAAACAAGATGGGAGCAACACACCACAAATCGGATTGAACCGCTCTCCTGTTACGGTTGATGTTGAAACACTCGCCAAAAACAATCCTAACTTCAATCCAAACAACTGCGTAGTCGTCGATGGCGATTACTGGCTCACATGGCGTGTCATTCCTCATCAAGTGGATACCTTTAACTTTAGCGGTGGGACCACACTCTCCTTCCTAGCCAACCTCAATCGCGGTGGTCAGCAAACTTACCGAATTTATTACCTTCCTGAAGGCACTGAACCTACCGAGTACACCAAGCTGACTAACGCAGTCTCGGAAAACCCCGGCTATATTGCTTGGGAATCGGATGCTGGGGCATATCGTGCCTATACCGGGCAGTTCGACTTTTTCGGAAAACAAGTAGCCCGAAAATTACCGCGTGAAGAGCGTTTACTTTTCCCCATCACGGCTGATTATCATACCGAACAGGACTGGGGTATGGATGCTTTACACGTAGGTAAAACAAGTGGGCTCGGCGGAATAACTATTTATCAAGATAAAAATGCATATCCCGTGCAAAGCCCTGCAGGCGAAGGTACCGTGAAGTTTACATACCGCGTATTGGGCTCGGGACCTGTGCGCTCGGCTGTAGAAATAGTTGCCACCAATGTATTTCCTGAAGCACCTGAGAAGGCCGTATCCTTGCGTGCATTTATCTACGCTAAACATCCCGAATCTGAAATTCATGTACAACTGCCCGAAGGCTTAAAACGACCACAAATTGGCGTTGGCCTACAGAGTATAGATGGTGGTACACACTTTGGCTCTGCAAAAACAGGCTACCTTGGAACGTGGGGTCAACAAGGCACCGACATTGGGGAAATTGGCATGGCAGTATTTTCGAAGTCTGCTCGTAGTGTCATCGATTCTGAAAATGAGCGCCAACTGATTTGTGATCTCGATAACGCCAAGGGTAAATCGGATGGCGCAGATTTCCGTTATTGGATTCTGGGTGAATGGCAACGAGGCATGCAGTATCCTACTACACAAAATGGTGGAAACTGGGAACGTCGCGTAAGCGACTTTGCTAAAGGTTTGCGTTAATGCTCAAGGTCAACATCATCGGAACTGGCATCATGGGGACCGCGGTGGCGCAAGTAGTGCAACGCGACCCACGTGTCAAATTGACAGCTGTTTGCAATCATAACCCAGAGACGCTCGCAAAAACCGTTGAAGCGTTCGATGTGAAGGGTTATGAAGATTATGTAACCATGCTCGACACTGAGAAGCCGGATATCGCTTTTATCGCCACTCCGGACTGGGCGCATTTTGACGCGGTGATGGCTTGTCTGGATCGCGGAATCCATGTCTATGTCGAGAAGCCACTCACCACCGATGCTGCCGAAGCTGAGGCCATCACCAAACGCGTGGAAGAAACCGGACTCAAGCTACAAGTGTCTTACAACCACCGTTGGCTCGCTCCCTATAATCTCACTCACCAAAAAGTTCGCTCCGGTGAAATCGGTCAGCCGCTCATTGGCTATGCCCGAAAGAACAATCCCATCACCGTACCGACCAACATGCTCGCCTCGTGGGCTAAAGATTCCTCGCCCATGTGGTTTCAGTCTTCGCATGACATCGATCTTATGCTGTGGTGGTTCGACGATGAACCCATTGACGTAACCTGCACAGGCGTAAAAAAAGTGCTCAAGGAAAAATACGGTTGGGATACCTGGGATGCCTTACAGGGCCAAGTCCGCTTCAAAAACGGCGGTGTAGCCACCTTCGATGCTGCTTGGATTTATCCCGAGAGCCACCCATCCATGCCCGACTCCTTCATGTCCATCATCGGCGAACATGGGCATTTACAAGTCGATCGAAAAGACGAAAATGTAGAGATGAGCAGCGAAGCCGGGTTCAACTGGCCACGATCCTTGCTCAACTATCAAGTCTTCGATCGCTGGACCGGTGCTTTTCCTACCTGCGTAGAAAGTTTCATCGATGTTATCCTAGAGGATCGCGAACCCTACGTCACCGCACGCGATGGATGGGCCGTTACCGCTGTGTTGACCGCACTGCATGAAGCTGCTGAGACGGGGGAACGAATAAAAGTTCAAGGGCCTTGTAGTTTATAGAAGCTACTTATTTTTTTGAATACTACTTTCATTGTTAAAAAATACTTAGGTAGAATTGTCGAAATTTTTATTTAAGAAGAGGACACACTCATGCTAGAAGTAATTTTCACTTTGGCGATGTTGGTTTTATTGCAAGCGGTACTTGGCTTTGACAACCTGCTCTACATTTCGCTGGTATCCAAACGTGCCCCCGAAGCCGATCAAGCCCGTGTGCGTAAACTCGGTATCGGCCTCGCTGTTCTCTTGCGGATTGTACTGCTTGTGATTGTATTAAAGCTTGTCGATGCGCTTAAAGACCCCTTCTTTAGCCTTGATCATGAAGGTATCATTGTTGGTCAGTTCAATTTCCACAGCATTATCGTGCTCGTCGGTGGGGTGTTTATTCTCTACACGTCTATCAAAGAAATCTTTCACATGATTCACATCGAGGAACATGCGCATGAGGAAGAATCGGTCACACAGCCTGCGGGTAAAGTGATTGCCATGATCGTCGTAATGAATCTCATTTTTTCATTCGATTCCATCTTAAGCGCGATGGCTCTAAGCAAAAATGTATACATCATGGCGACCGCCATCTTAATTGGTGGTGCACTCATGATTTGGCTCGCAGACCGTGTCTCGGAATTCCTTCAGAAAAATCGACTCTACGAAGTCCTTGGATTGTTCATCCTCTTTGTAGTCGGGATCATGTTACTCACTGAAGGCGGGCATTTGGCTCACCTTAAAATTGCAGGTAACCCCATCGAAGTCATGAACAAAACGACCTTCTACTTCATTATTGCTGTATTGGTACTTTGCGACATCGTTCAAGGACGTTATCAACGCAAACTCATGGCTGAAAAAAATCGCAGAGAAAAAGCATTGGCTGAAATATAACCCACTAGGGTTCAATACGGACTTCAATCCATACCGCTTTTTGGGGAGTGCCTTCTCGTTGCCATAGCTGGAGTTAATTATAGACCGCTTCAAGCTGATCGAGGGTGCATTGAAATTTGAGGGCGCGGACTGTGCCTGGAAATTCTGCGGGATTAGGGTAGTCTTCGAGCGGTTTACACCAAGTTTCATTTACTCGAAAGGCCAATTGAGTGGTCGACAGATCTTCAGCTTTGGCTAACCCAACGATAACCGTTACGTTTCCTGAGGTGGGTTTAGGCCCAATGTTCATTACAAACATTGGGCAAGTGGTGGCATCCGCAGGCAACATTACTCCTGATTCGTTTCCAGGTAAAACACCTTTTCGAGGGCGAGGTTTTGTATTTTTATGCTTATGATTCTTTAAGGGTACAGTATCACGGAAGGTTTGAATAATGCGTCGCGGTTGGGTATTCACGACATCGCTTCCGAGGCCCTTCTCGACCAAAATTCGATAGTCTTCGGCACTTACGGGGCGCGTTTGCGAATCCATATAATTGAAAAGATACAGTTGATCGGCACCTCGGTACCAAGCGGATGCTGCGAAACCACGGGTTAGAGACATGTCATTGGGAATGGGCGCTGCACCTGGGTAGGCACGTGAGTTGTGTTCAATGCCGGGGGCAATGATAATGTTTTTGCCGAATTTATCTGTCCGCTCTTTCCATAGCTCTACGGGGATATCGTAATCAGTGGTGGTCCAGAAGGGGCAAGGCACAATTACATCTACGAGGCCATCTTGCGCCCAACGCAATGCGTCCATGCCTAAGCCTTTGGCCGAATCGGGATGCGCCGGAACCCGCACGGCCAGTTGAATGATATGTCCTCGTTTTTGTGACCACTCTTGAGTAAGTTGGTAAACATCTCGCATAAATTGAGTGAGATGTTCTGCGCCTTGGGCTTCTTCACCGGCTTTGAAGTGCCAGCCAAAGCGCATCCAGTCCAGCTCGAGTCCATCGGGATCATAACGCTCCAGCAATTCGCGCACAAAGGCCATGGCATAGGCGCGCACTTCTGGGTGGCCATAGTCCAACGCTCGGGAGGTATAGCCACCTTTTGTATCGTTGGGAACGCGCCACATCTCTGGGTGTTCGAGCCAAAACGAACTGTGCATATAACTCTTTATATTGGGCACATCGTGTAAATCGTTCATGCGCATGGAGAGCCAAGGGGTTATTCCTTTTTCGCGCGAGCGGTCAATCCATATGGCATAGGGATCTAGGCCGCGTTCATGCAACAAACGTGCATTGTCCATCCAAAGCTTGCCATTGCCTTCAGGCATTTCCTGCCCTTCAAGCAAGACCCAAATGGGTTCACGTGTAGTGGAAGCAAAACTGGCTTTCATAGAATTGGTAGAGAGTACGAGCCGCGAGACTTGGGTGTTTTCATATTGATCGATGAAGGCGTGTAGACCTTCTTTAGTCATCTCCTCTGCGGTACGTGTTGTAAAAAAATGACTGTTGTCTTCATTAAGGATAAGACCGGGTTCTGCTATGGCTGTTGAACCAATGGTTAAAAGGCCGATCCACATCCATACATTCAGAAATGATGTCATCGATTTCATTTTGGGCATCCAATTAGTCCGCTTCACGACTGCCGAGCGGACGAATGTTGGTGCCTTCAATACCTTGGCTGGCATCACCGAGGTCGGCACGAGCTTTATCGAGGAGGTTGCGCAGGTTCGCTATTATGGCTTTGCGTTCTTCACTCATGTTTTCCTCACCCTTTTTATTACGCGGCATCAAATTACGTTGTTCACCTATATCGGTAGGCAAGTGATATAAAGCCTCCGGCACGATGGCATCGGGGTTAGGTACACGACGATATATGTCTTCATACTTCATCGTCGTTTCTACGCGCAGTTTCCATTCACCCGCCCGAACGGCTTGCAATTCGCGGCCGTGATAGTAGTAAAACACATCTGTAGGGCTTTTACCTTCACCTTTAATAAGGGACAAAATGTTATGTCCATCAATGATGCGGTCCTTGGGTACTTCAGCGCCACTTATAGCGGCGATAGTAGGCAATAGATCGAGCGTAGTAGCAACTTCGCTGGTTACACTTCCTGCCGGTATCGTGCCTTTCCAGCGCATAATACCAGGCACACGCATACCGCCTTCGTACGTGGTTCCTTTCCCAGCGCGTAAAGGCGTGGCAAATCCACCGTGATCACCATAGACTAACCAAGGACCATTGTCGGATGTGAAAACCACCAATGTATTATCGCTTAATTTTAATTCATCTAAGGTATCAAGCACTTGTCCAACACCCCAATCGATAGTCTCGATGACATCGCCGTAGAGCCCGCCGTCTGATGTGCCTTCGAATTTTTCCGATACGAATAAGGGAATATGTGGCATGTTATGGGCTAAATATAAGAAGAAAGGTTGGTCTTTATTTTCTTTAATAAACTTAACCGCCTCCTCGGTATAACGCTCGGTCAAAGTCGTTTGATCTGCGGGCTCTTCGATGACAGTTTCATTGCGCATAATCGGGCACGGAATCATGTCGTTGGAATAAGGAATTCCATAATAGGAATCAAACCCATGACGAGTTGGCAAAAATTCTGGGTGATGGCCTAAGTGCCATTTTCCCACCATACCTGTTGCATAACCCTGGGTCTTGAGTATTTCGGGAATGGTTATTTCATTCGGGTTAATACCCCCCGGTGAATTAGGGAACAATACTTTACCCATTCCCCCCTTATCGCCCCGCGGCATTAAAGCCATACTCAATCGTTGCGGATAGCACCCAGTCAACAGCCCAGCACGGGAAGGAGTGCAAACCGGTGCAGCCACATAAAAATCGGTAAATTTCATGCCTTCATCAGCCATGCGATCCAAATGGGGAGTCTTAATATTGACAGAGCCAAAACAGCCGACATCGGCATACCCTTGATCATCGGTAAATATGATAACGATGTTGGGTTTTTGTTTTGAAGCCGCGGATGCAGGGCCCGCTAACAGCAATGCACATAGGCATATGGATAAAATACGAAAAATCATCAGGAGTCTCCAATCAAGTTAAGAACCCTTCGAGTAGAGCAAATGAATCCATCCATTTGCAAACTCCATGGTATTCATGTGTCACTATCCACGCATTGAATTGATATTCATTAGTTCATATGCTAGATTCACAATACTTCAATATACACTAAACTTTCTGAAGGGGTTCATATGTTCACACGTATTTTTAGTACCGTATTCTTCTCTCTGCTCAGCATTGGTTGGTTGGCCACTTCACCTGTATCCCATGCCGGTATCGAAACATTGATCGTCCCTTACACCGCTGTTGAAGATGTAGTATATGGACAAAAAGATGGAATGGGCCTCACATTAGACGTCGTCACACCTGAAAAAAATCGTAATGGCCTCGGCATTGTCGTTATATCCAGCGGCAGTTGGCGATCCAGCAAGTCCAACCTGGCTGAAGAAGTCGCTAAGTTTAGACAGGATCATTGGGGCATGGGCTTATTGAGTAATGGCTTTACTGTATTCGTGGTACGCCATGGAAGTACTCCGCGATTTCAAGTGCCGGAGATGATTGAAGATGTTCGTCGCTCAGTCCGATTCATTCGCTTAAACGCTGATGCCTATGGAATTGATCCGGATAATATCGGCATCACCAGCGGTTCATCCGGTGGACATTTGGCATTAATGGTCGGCATGACAGGCGATGACGGGAATCCCGATTCCAAGGACCCCGTTGAACGCGTTAGTTCCCGCACTCAAGCTATTGTCTCATGGTTTCCCCCTACCGATATGGTGAACTGGGGCATGAAAGATGGCTATAAAATGATCAAATTAGCACGGCCTACATTGTTTGATGAAATGTTTGGCACCGTGACCGATCTGACAACTCAACTCAAAGAAATCTCTCCGCTCTACCACATATCCGAAGATGATCCGCCTTTGTATTTGATTCATGGGGATAGCGACAAGACGGTGCCCTTGCAACAATCTCAAGTATTAGAGGCAGCATACAAGGAGGCAAAAATACCTGTAGAACTCGTTGTAATTCCCGGCGGTGGACACACCTATTGGGACGGCATCGAAACAGAGTATGAGGGTATTACGAAGTGGTTCAAGACCTACCTAAAGTAAAGCTATTTAAAAATCGAATGCCAATACCGCATCAATTACTGCGTTGCGATGATCTTCTGTGAGGTCTGGGTAGATAGGAATGGCCACGGTGTTTTGTGACACAGCTTCGCTCACAGGAAAGTCACCCTGTTTATAACCCAAGTATTCAAAGCACTCTTGCTCATGCAGGGGCATAGGGTAATACACATCATGTCCAATGCCATTCGCATTTAAGTGTTCGCGGAATTCATCACGTTTAGATGGCAGGGTTAGGGTGTATTGGTTATAGATGTGGTGGCTGCGTTCGTAGGCGATGTGAGGGCCTTGCAGGCCATTTACATTTAGATGATTGTCGTAGTGAGTCGCGTTTACACGACGTTGTTCATGCCAAGAATCTAGGTGAGGCAATTTTACAGAGAGCACGGCAGCTTGCAAGGGATCGATGCGGAAATTACCGCCGATCATGCTGTGGAAGTATTTAGGTTCCATGCCATGGTTACGCATACGGCGTAAAGTAGCGGCAAATTCATCGTCGTTGGTGACAACCATACCGCCATCTCCAACACAGCCCAAGTTTTTGCTTGGGAAAAAAGAGAAACAACCAGCCAAGCCCATAGACCCAGCTTTTTTATCCCCAGCTTTACTGGGATACAATGCACCAATGGCCTGAGCGGCATCTTCAATCACTGGAACGTTATACTGATTGGCCACCGCCAGAATAGCATCCATATCCGCACATTGCCCAAAGAGATGTACCGGCATAATGGCTTTTACTTTGTCGTGCTTATCCGGATTGTCATCAAACCATTGCTGTAATTTAATAGGATCGAGATTGAAAGTTTTCGGATCAATATCCACAAAAGCAGGTGTCGCATGGGTACGCGCAATGGTACCGGCTGTTGCGAAAAAGGTGTAGGGCGTGGATACCACGATATCACCCGGGCCAACATTGAGTCCCATGAGCGCAATCAACAACGCATCTGTACCCGAGGTTACGCCGATGGCATGTTTGGTGCCACTGTATTCGGCTACTGCTGCCTCCAAGGCCTCGACTTTTGGCCCCATGATGTATTGGGTAGAGGCCAGTACTTCCAAGACTACCGCGTCAATTTCTTCTTTAAGTGCGCGGTATTGGGGGCCTAAGTCCAGTAAGGGTACGTTCATGAATAGTGTTCCTTTGGTCTAGTCGGAATTTCTGAATAAGAGGGTATTATATGATTATTCCCCTATCAAACGCGAACTGGAAGCACATTTGGACCCGAGTACATCTTAATTCAATTCACGAATATACATGTTTTTGAACTGTACTAAACTTGAGGCCGAGTTCCATTGTTTGGACACCGGGTCATATCCGCCATGATGTTGCAGAGCTAACTTTCCCGATGTTGGGACATTGGGCAACTCAGCTTTATCAAGTACTGTTTGGCCATTTAAAACTACCGTCAAGCGATCGCCCTTCATCGTAATATGAAAGCGGTTCCATTCGCCTACAGGTTTATCGGCATTTACGTTTGGCGTTACACCTGCACGTACTGAAGCCGGTTGTTTGGTGTCCATGCGATAGCCATACACTTCTCCAGAACCAACAGGCCAACACCAAATATTCACTTGTGCTTTAGACGTACCACGCAAATAGATTCCGGAATCTGCATTGTCCACCGGTGTTAATATATCTTTCCCATCAGCACCTTTTTTGTGGAGTCCACTAGGCAATACAGTAGGCGTATTGTATTGTCCCTCAGTACGCTTAATGCGCCAATCCACTTGCAATTCGAAATCACCGAAACTGTCCTTTGTCCATAATGCTTTGTCCCCTTCCATTTTGGTGGTTAAAGGGTTGCAATCAATGGTGCCATCTACTACCGTCCAAATTTTGGCATGTTGGCTTTGCACATCAAAGGCACTCATTTCTTCTCCATTAAATAGCGATACCCATCCATCGCCTGAAGGTTTTGCTGCATTCATTGTTGTACAGCCTAAAAAAACTATTGCGGCCAGCAAAGCTATTGTAAATCGTTTCATGGGTTACACCTTTCGATTGAGTGATATGATTTTGTGATCATAAAGAATGTACTATCATATACCATTGGAGAACATATGGACACCCACTTTAAAAGTCGAATTAAATATTATGCTTTAGCTATAAGCGCCGCCTTCATTGTTGCATGGATACTTTCCATGAATGGACCGCGTGTAGAAGGCGATGTATTGCGCTTCTCAATCCCCAGCAGTACAGGCGAAGTCATAAGCCATGAAGCCCCTCAATACCAAAATAAAGTTCGTATCGTAAATCTTTGGGGTGTTTGGTGTCCCCCGTGCCGTCAGGAAATACCCCATTTGATCGCACTCCAGGAAAAATATCGGGATCAAGGATTCGAAATCATTGCCGCTGAGTTCCCAATGGGTGAACCTGCTTCAACTGCTGAACATCAAGCATATCTCGAAGAAGTTAAAGAAAGTATGGGGATCAATTACACCCTCTTATCGGGCGGTAGCACCGATGAGGTGTACAATGTATTTCCAGATTTGCGCAACATGCAAGGATTTCCCACCAGCATCTTTATTGGACGCGATGGCAAAGTGAAACACATTACTACCGGATTTACATCAAGTGATGTGAAAAAATATGAAAAGTGGATTGAAGATCTATTGTCTAAGTAATCGACGTCATTATTTTTTGTCAATGGAAAGCAACGTTCCAGCGATATGCCGATACCCTTTACTATCGTGAATATAATATGTCGCTAGGATATTACCATCCGCTGTAAGTGTTGCCCAAGGGTACCCTAAATCACTGTTCACCCCATCATCCCGCAAAACAATTTCTTTCGCCGTCTTGTAATCCGTGCATTCGGTATTCAATATACGCGCACGAATACCGAAGGGTTTATGGCGATAACCATACACCAGAAATACACGTCCATCGGGAAGAGGTAAGGCAAAATGAGGGTGGCCTTGGAATCCACTGTCCTCCCAAGGCTCAAAGCTTTTTCCGCCGTCTTTGGAGCGTGCAATTACAGTGTGGTCGCCAAAGTCTGCTGTCCGCATAAAGGCAACTAAATCTCCACTTGGTGTGAAATAGAGCGATGTTTCATTGAAAGAAGCCTTCTCATCTGTAGCGATAGGGCATGAATATTCCCAGGTTAAGCCCCCGTCATCAGATATCATTAAATAGGTGCTGGTCAACCGTGGAGATAATCGCGTTTGCGCAGCAACGGCCCAGAATAAACGCCCATCTTTTCCTTGTATCATAGCCCCGCGGTTATATGCCGGAGCAGGGTTGCCGAATACATCTTTCGTGATACTGGCAGGTACTGGTGGCGGAATAATCATGTCGCTCCATGTATGGCCACCATCTTCGGAACGAACCAGGTATCCGCCCATGAACACAAAATTATCATGGCGCAAGCCTTCGGTAAAAGTCTCTTTTACACCATCCTTTACGCGTGCCCATCCATAACTGGAGCACACAATCGATCCGTCTTGTAATTGAATCATGCAAGGATCTTGTGAGCCACCAAATGGGTTGGCGAAAATAAGTTCTGGATTCTTAGTCCACGATTCCCCGTTATCTTCCGATCGCACCAAGACCAAATAACTATTGGTGTCTGTGTGGTTGGAACTTTTTTCTCCAAATACGCGACGGTCTGGAGCCCGACGGAAGGCCACAATTAATTCACCATCGGGGCGCTTCACCACTGAAGGAAATGAGCTGTAAAACTGCTCGTTATGGTAGATAATCATATCTTTAATCTTTGTAACCCCCGGATCAGTGCTCTGCGCAAAACTTGTGGTTGAAACCAATACTAAAGCGCAGGTTAATACACGAAGAAAAGAATTTAGTGGTTGCCCATTCATGGTGATGCTCCTAATCAAGGTCAATAACATATCTTTCGATTATGGCACCGGGACACCCAAATGTAAAGCGCGAGAAATGGATTCAACCTACTTCTATGCCCTATACTGAATTCAATCTCGTTTCAATTCAGGAATTAATGATGGCTCTGAGCATAAATGAACTAGTTACTCCATGTCTGATTTTAAACCAGACTACTTTGGACAGAAACCTGAGTCGAGTACACACCATTGCACAGAAAGCCGGTGTTCATTTACGGCCGCATTGCAAAACAGCAAAGTCCGCTGAAATTGCACGTAGGGCAACCGCTGGATTTAACGGGGGGATTACCGTTGCAACCTTAAATGAAGCTGAATATTTTGCTCAACACGGATTCACCGATATCACTTATGCTGTCAGCATCGTCTCGTCAAAACTCAAACGGCTACAAGCCTTACGCGATCACGGAGTAATCATCACTGTACTCTGCGATCATTCAGATACCATTGAAGCCATCATTCCACAACTGTCGTCATCGTCTACACCACTACCTATTCTTATCGAAATCGATACTGGCACACGACGCACTGGAGTATTGCCGGATGCCCCAGAACTTATTCCATTAGCCACATGCATAAACGAAAGTCCTTCTCTTGAATTTCGTGGGCTACTCAGTTTTGGTGGATTCGGGTATAAAGAAAATTCACCCGAAGATATTGCTGACACCGCTGCATTGGAACGTACACGAATTTTAGATGCAGCCGAACGCTTGGAGAATGCCGGTGTTCAATGCCCTGTGATCAGCGTCGGCTCCACTCCACATGTATTATGCGCTCGTTCTTTTAACGGCATCAGTGAAATTCGACCGGGGGTATACGTCTTTGGT
Organism: uncultured bacterium; assembly: GCA_938082445.1. Classification (GTDB taxonomy): domain Bacteria; phylum Hydrogenedentota; class Hydrogenedentia; order Hydrogenedentales; genus DTSJ01. The sequence goes on along the minus strand of CALLLL010000031.1, from coordinate 12,194 downwards.
GATCTAATGATGAAAGCACTGGGTGTGTATGATTACGAAGACATAGCTGTGACTGTGCAAGCTACCGTCATCGGTCACAATCGTGAACAAAATAGAGCCTATATTGATGCAGGAGCCTTGGCCTTGTCCCAAGATCAAGGATTTGACCGCAATGGTCTACCCTATGCTAAATATGGCCTAATTCGTCAAAACGATAGTGCTTTGCCTCACCCAAATATAGGGGTCTGCGATGTAAATCAAGAACATGGCTTTGTCGAATGCTTGAATGAACCCTATGATTTTCCATTTGATGAATTTCCCATCGGTTCCATCGTTCACGTTATTCCCAATCACGCATGCCACACCATCTCCGGCTTTGATCGCTATCACGTTGTAGATGATATTGGACAAGTTATCGCTGAATGGCCCCGCACGAACGGTTGGTAATAGTCTGCCCAGCTGTGTCACTCGCAAAAATCCATATAGTAATAGCGGATCTTATCTTGATCAATACGCAGAAACCCATTATGATGATTTCTTGGCCAAATTTGGAGGTGCGTACACCATGAAATCTTTTAGTGCTATTTTATTTATTAGCTTTGTATGTGGAATCAGCTGGGGTACACACGCTGCTGAACCTTTTCCATTTGATCGTGTAATGGAGTTATCGCCAAGCGAGGCCAACCCGCGCAACTCTGAAGGCGACTTTATTCAACTCAACGATGGCCGCATCTTGTTTATCTATACCCATTTTACCTCTGGCGCCAGCGATTGGGCTCAAGGGTTTTTGGCTTCACGGGTATCCAGTGATGGCGGTAAAACATGGTCCAAGCAAGATAAAGTTGAAATTAAAAATGAGGGGGGCATGAACACAATGTCCGTTTCGTTGTTGCGATTACAGACCGGTGAAATCGCTCTCTTTTATTTGCGTAAAAACGGCAAAGATGATTGTCGTCCCTACATCCGTATTTCCACCGACGAAGCCAAGACCTGGTCCGAGCCCACATTAATTATCCCGCGCCTAGGATATTACGTAGGCAACAACGACCGCGTCATTCAGTTGCGCTCAGGACGTCTCGTATTTCCCATTGCGGTGCATAGTTTAGACGGAGCTGAGTTCACTGGAGTGGCCCGAGCAGCCGCTTGGATATCCGACGACAACGGTAAAACATGGCGTCGATCTAAAACCATCTTATCCTTAAATGAGTCTACGAGAACGGGCCTTCAAGAGCCCGGTATGGTGGAACTAAGTAAAGACAATCACTTACTACTCTTTGCGCGCACCGATCAAAAAGTCCAATATTTTTCTCAAAGCACAGACGGTGGCGATACCTGGTCACCTGTATACCCAAGTACTTTGAAATCACCGGTATCCCCGGCTGTTATTGAAGCCCTGCCCGGCACAAATACTTTGGTATGCGTGTGGAATAATCATGAGGGCATTGACCCTAAGCTTGCTGGATTTCGCACTCCACTCTCTATAGGTATCAGTAACAATGATGGGGCCAGCTGGACCTCCTTAGGCCATTTTGAACTCGATCCCGATGGCTGGTATTGCTATACCGCAATGGATGTAGTCGATGATCATATGTTATTGGGATACTGCAACGGCAACTCCAAAGTCGGTCGTCTAAACCGTACAGCCATTACGCGCATAGCCTTGAAAGATCTAGCCCCAAAACCCTAAGGAATACTTAAATGAACGTTATGGTGGATATGTGTGTAATCCCCTTGGGGGTAGGTGTTTCCTTATCGGGATTCATTGCTCAATGCCAACGGGTGATACAAGACTCTGGTTTGGAGCACCAAATGCATCCCTATGGAACCATTATCGAAGGTGAATGGAATGAGGTCTTTGCTGTTGTCAAAGCCTGTCATGAAATTGTGCATGAACATGGCGCTCCCCGCATAACGTCCACACTCAAAGTGGGCACACGCACCGATCGTGAGCAAAGCATGAGCGATAAAATGAATAGTGTCAGGGATAAACTAAGCAAGGATGATTAATCGATGAAACGTTGGGTTGACTACTCATTTACTATCGTACTTTTATTCTGTTTGACTTTTTCCACACTGGTCATGGCCGATACTGTACACGTTCCTTTCACAATTAAAAACTTCATGGCTGTCGAGCATTCACAGGTGTATGTTCAAGGAGGTATTCCGCTTCCACAAGGTAAAGTGCAAGCGGATATGCGTCTGCATATTATGAAACAGGACGCTCCAATACCTGGTGAGGTAAAAATAACAGGGTATTGGCCAGATGGAAGCGTGAAATGGGTATTGGTGCGAATGCAATCGGATTTCGGTGTAAATGAGATTCAATCGTATACCTTGGTCTGTGACTCTATCAATTCGTCTGTCTCATTACCTGCCATAGCCCAAGAAGACGATTCTCGAATTTATGTAGATACAGGAGTACTTCGATTTCAAATTCATAAAACCACCGCCAATGTATTTGAACAATTATCGATCCAGAATGATGAGGAATGGGAGTCTATCGTCTCCGATCCTTCTCAAGTAGGATTATTTTTCGAAATAAGTGACAGTGCGCAAAAAGTCAAACAGCCCCGGCATTTTGAAAGTAATTCAGACACAAAACACTTTAAAGCCGTCCTGGAAGAAGCCACTCCTTTGGTGTCTATTATTCGGCTAGAAGGCATTCACACGAGTAAATCTGGCAAAATATTTGCACCCTACACCATGCGCATATACGCCTATAAAAACTCCCATTTGATTCGCTTGGTACATACCTTCATTTACGATGGAGATGCTCGCAAAGACTTCGTTCAGGCCATCGGCTTGGAACTAACCTTTCCGGCAGAAGACATTAAGGGCTATACTTTCGGGACCGATCGCGGATATGGGGCCCACACCGTATATACACAAGATCCTTCATTGCCCGCCTGGAGGCGAGGTGTTCTATCCCAGGAAAGCGCACACCATTACCGCATCACCAAAGTTATCAACCCCGAAACCAACTCCACCCTTGATGTGCATGAAGGAAAACGTTCTCAAGGATGGGGACAAATGCATTCTGCAAAAAACCGTATCAGTGTGGGTATGAAAAATTTTTGGCAAGAGTATCCCAAAGCCATTGAAATTGATGCGGAAGAACGTAGTATAAAAACATACTTTTACTCACCTTATAGCGACCCTTTGGATCTTAGACGCTACTCCGATTTAGGGTACCATGCTTTATACGAAGCAGGGGCTGGCCCTGCAGGCACACAAGCTTCGCCCTTCAATCATGAAAAATACAATGCAAGCTACATTTCAAAAAGCACTGAATTATTCTTAGACATTACATCTTCAGCAGCCCAAGTTCCCCCCATGGCCGTAACGGCCCTTCTATTCCAGCGGCCCCCAATACTCAGTGCATCGCCCGAATGGGTAGCCGAAACCAAGGTCTTGGGTTCCGTAACCCCCCTCACAAAGCTCCCCCACCCTAAAGCTCAAGAGTATTACACGACTTGTATGAACTTATTGATTGATGAGCAAGAACGCAACAGTTGGTATTCATTTATTGACTACGGAGACGCGATGCATAGCTTCCACCCCGCCAAAGACATCTGGCGCTATGACGAGGGTGGATATGCTTGGTTAAACAACGAAGGTCAAATCACCGGCGCCTATTGGTTGGCCTATCTAACTACGGGCGATGAACGGGCCTATCGTTTCGCTGAAGCCATGACCAAACATGTGCAAGATGTCGATATGTTCCAAGCAGGCCCAATGGCGGGACGTGGAATGCGTCACAATGTGAACCACTGGGGCTGTGTCGATCGCGAGCGCCGTATGACTATCCCGTTCAACAAACGGCTCTATTATTTTTTATCCGGTGATGAACATACACGCGACCGCATCCACTTTATTTATGATCAACTTAATACAGGCCCAGGTCATTATGCAGCCATGGATTATGCTGTCGGTGCAACAGCCTTACTCTTTCTATGGGAAACTACCGGAGAGACGAAATACGGTCAAGCACTTCAACAAGCTGCTGAAACGTTTTGTTCAAAACCCGTCGGAGGTTTTGGATATCCAGCTTCGCTTTCATTGGACATATCCACTGGTAAAGGTTCAGTAAAAGACGGTATTGGCATGTTACCCGATTATTTTCTGATGTTCTTTGGGCCCATACGGATTCTCATGGAAACGGAGGCATTAACTCAGAGTGAAATAGTGAAAGCCTCTATTCTAAATTGGGCGACACTATTGCTTAAGCCTGAGGAAGAAGCTAAAAAACACCAACTGAACTTCTCCGTAGGCTCAGGTGGAGCCAATTCACATATGCAGGTCGCCGCATATGCCTATACCCACACAGGCGATGAGCGTTATCTTAAGATTATTCGCTCAGCCTATGACAAACCCACCCTGCAATTTGATAAAGTAGGTGGTTCAGGCCCCTTGGATACGGCTCCGCACACAAAAATTACTTCTCCCAACAGCTTCCAATCCAATAGTATCGCTGTAACCCTATTCAATTATCCCTACGGTGCTGCCGTGTTGACAAATCCGCCTACCGCTAAGCCATAGCCTATATGGATTGATTCTGCAAGGAACCCGTGATATCGTAGTAAGATTATAGAAGAATGCCTGTAGTGCAATCGGATTTTTTATCATGAGTATTGGACGCCATTCATATAGTTTCGCCAAGCGATCACTTGCTACCTGTGCACTTATACTGACCACGTGTGCCTGGGCAGATTCTGCGGACAAAGAAACGTATTTCACCGAAAACGTTTTACCCATTCTTCAAGAAAGTTGCTTCGAATGCCACGGTTCCGAGAAGCAAAAGTCCAATCTTCGCCTGGATTCATTATCGGGCATGTTGCAAAAGTCTGTAATTCTTGCGGGGGATCCTGAAAGCAGTCGCATGGTACAAGCTCTGCGTTATACCGACCCCGATTTACAAATGCCCCCAGATGGAAAACTTTCGGACGATAAAATCGCTATAGTAGAGAAATGGGTACTGGACGGCAGTATATGGCCAGGCACCACACTTTCAGAAGCCCAGGCTCAGGCCGATACTCATATTCGATCTGCCATCGCGACTGAAGCCAAGTATTGGGCATTTCGCCCTCCAGTAAAAGTCGAGGTGCCAAAAGTAACAGATGCGGCTTGGGCAGAAAACCCCATTGATGCATTTGTACTTCAAGGCTTAACCGAACAGTCATTAAGTCCATCACCCGAAGCCGATAAGCGCACCTTAATTCGTCGAATCTACCTTGATGTCCTCGGTTTACCTCCAGCACCTGAAGTGGTCGATGCATTCTTAGCGGATACAAGTGATGAGGCTTATGAAAAACTGGTGGATCGTGTTTTAGCTTCACCTCATTATGGTGAACGTTGGGCGCGCCATTGGTTGGATGTTATTGGCTTCGCGGAAACCCATGGCTTTGAAACCAATACTCCCCGGGATAATGCATGGCGCTTTCGAGATTATGTGATCCGTTCATTTAATAACGATATTCCCTATACACAATTTATCCGCGAACAATTAGCAGGCGATAGCCTGGGTGCTGACGAAGCCACAGGGTTTATCGTGAGTGGTCCATGGGACAAAGTAAAAAGCCCTGATGTTGTTTTGACAAAAAACCAACGAGATGCAGAATTACACAACATGGTTAGCACGACAGCTAGTACCTTTTTAGGATTAACCGTGGGCTGTGCTAAGTGTCATGATCACAAATTTGATCCCATTGCACAACGGGACTATTTTCAAATGCGAGCAATATTTGCAGGTGTAAATCATGGCGATCGTGAAGTGCGTCCTGACGACTATGAAGAGCGCTTAGCCAAAGCGAAGCGTGTTCAGAAAAAAATCGATACGCTTGATTCGACCCTATCCAATTACCTCCCTAAAGCGACTACAGACTTAACGGTTATCGACGATGACGGGGTTTTATTTTCATTGAAAGGCAAACCAAGTGTCTCCGTTATGCGCCGACCTTTAGGCCGTGATTCCGTTGAATCTCCCCTTTCAGACACTAAAGAAACATTTTGGTATTGGAGTGCAGAAGCCAATCAAGATCACTTTTCTTGGAATCCCGATGCGAGTGGCAAGCATCAAATTTGGATCTCTTGGATTGCAGGACGAGAGCGTAATGAACAAGTGGCCTATATACTGGATCAAGACGGGAATGCGAACACTACGGAAGATCAACTCACCATTGCAGAAGTGAGTCAACGTAAAACAGCCGAACAAAAAGATGATGTAACCAACACTTGGCCTTGGAGCGGATTTTACAATGGCGGAATTCATGAATTAACACCAAGTGCTAAAATTTTCCTTCGCCCATTAAAAGATGGGGATCTTATTAATGCCGATTTAATTGCGTTGCAATCGGTCGAAAACAAAGAACCCCCTTTACCAGCCCCGACCATTCGTCCGCAAATGCGTAGCGCAGTAAATGCTCAAAAAAATGAAGAGCGCTTTACACCTATAACCGCTAAAGCGCTTCGGATCACCATCAGTAAAACCCATAGCGGTAAAGTCTGCATCGATGAACTTGAAGTCTATAGTGCTGATGAAAAATCAAAGAACATTGCATTAGCTCGCCGGGGTGCCAAGCCCAGTACTTCAAGTGAGTACCCCACCAACACCAAGCATAAGACTATCCATTTAAACGACGGGAAGCATGGTAACGACTTCAGTTGGATACCGGGTCTAGACAGCGACACCCTTCCTTGGGCACGTGTTGATTTTGCTGAAGTACACACCATCAATCGCGTGGTATGGGGCCGTGACCGCCAATCCAAATTCAGCGATCGCCTTGCCACTGAATACGTCATTGAAGCTTTAACCGAGGAAGATTCATGGGTAACCGTCGCTTCTTCCTATGATCGAGCACCCTTTGGACAAGCCACCCCGTCAATTTCGGAATATGCCACCATCGGTGTGCCTGCAAAACAACTAGGAGAACTTAAAAGCCTTATTGCTCAACGCCCGGCACTTCAAAAAGAACATAAAGCTCTCGTCCAATTCGATAAAGTTTATGCAGGTGTATTCAAAAAGGCCGAAGAAACCCGTTTTCTTTATCGTGGCGATCCTATGTTAGAGCGTGGGATCGTAAACCCTGGGGGGATCTCTACTATTGGAAGCGCCCTACAGCTAACCGTAGACACCCCAGAACACGATCGCCGAAAGGCATTGGCCCATTGGATCGCTTCGGAAGAAAACCCCTTAACCGCACGGGTCATGGTCAATCGAATTTGGCATTATCATTTCGGTAAAGGCCTTGTAGAAACACCCAGTGATTTCGGAGCAATGGGCATTCGCCCCAGTCACCCCGAATTACTTGATTGGTTAGCCATTACCTTTATGGAGGATGGGTGGAAGCCCAAGGCCCTACATCGTCGAATCTTGCTCTCTAAAACTTACCGTCAGTCCAGTTTCCCTCGCCCAGATGCCCTGCGTGTGGATTACACCAGCCGATACTTGTGGCGTTTTCTACCGCGGCGAATGGAAGCCGAACCCATTCGCGATTCTGTGTTAACCATGAGTGCAAAGCTCGATCTGGCTATGGGTGGGCCAGGATATAATGTGTTTGAAGACAACGACAATTACGTACGCGTATATATACCAAAGAAGGACTTTGGTCCTGCCGAATGGCGTCGCATGATTTACCAATACAAACCCCGTATGGAACAGGATGAAACTTTCGGAATCTTTGATTGCCCTGACGGTGGTTCGCGTCAACCCAAGCGTACAATTTCGACTACACCCTTACAAGCACTCAATATGTTAAACAGTCCCTTCATAAACCAACAAGCCAAACTATTTGCAGAGCGTTTACGTGCAGAGGGTCATCATGAAAGCAGTAAGCAGGCCAAGCAAGCTTTCCGCTTGGCTTTTGCCCGTGAAGCGACGCCTGAAGAATTGGACGAATCTATAAACTTTATTGAAGAGCAAGGGCTCACCTTGTTTTGCCGAGCGATTTATAATAGCAACGAATTTTTATACTTAAACTAAAGGTCGCCACAATGAACATGGACGAAATATATCCCGATGGGCAACACTTATTAAACCGTCGCAGCTTTCTGCAAAGCGCTGGCGCTGGACTGGGCGGAATAGCCCTGTCCTCCTTACTCGCAGAGCAGGGTATGTTGGGCACTGCACAAGCCGAGACCGTTCCCATTCGTCCCGATATTAATCCAACAGCCCCATTATCAGCACGCAAGCCACACTTTACACCCAAAGCTAAAAATGTACTTGTAATATTTTGTTCAGGGGCTTGCTCGCATTTAGACACATGGGATTACAAACCTGAACTCATCAAACGTCACGGCCAGCCCCTTCCGGGTGGAGACGATCTCGTTACCTTCCAAGGCAAGAATGGAAATCTTTCCAAAAGTTTTTGGGATTTCAAGCCCCGGGGTGAAACAGGAAAAATGATCTCGGATCTATTGCCCAATCTTGCCGAAATGGCTGATGACTACACGTTTATCCATTCCTTAACTGCTGAGAGCAATACTCATGGACCCGCTGAGAATCAAATGTCTACAGGATTTACTTTAGATGGATTTCCCAGCATGGGCGCATGGGCGAGTTACGCACTCGGTAGCGATGCAAGCGATCTTCCTGCCTTTGTGGCCATTCCCGATCCGCGCGGCGTGCCCCAATCAGGACCCAATAACTGGTCATCCGGTTTTTTACCAGCTGTATTTCAGGGAGTTCCTTTTAACACTCAAAAACCCATTCCCAATTTAAAAACTCCAGGGTATATAAAAGATGGCGATGAAAAAGCTACACGTGAATTTTTAAAATTTTTGAACGATAAACATTTAGAACGGTTTCCCGGTGACAACGAACTCAATGCACGGATTTCTTCTTATGAACTTGCTGCTAGAATGCAATTGCGTGCCGCATCCATGAGTGACTTCCACAATGAAAGTCCCGAGACTCGAAAGCTTTATTGCATCGACGACCCCAACGAAACCAAGGCCGGGTTCGGTAAAAATTGCTTACTGGCCCGTCGTCTTATTGAGAAGGGTGTACGCTTCGTACAACTGTTCAATGGCGCATATGCCATGGGCGAAGGGGTTGGAAATTGGGATGGGCACAAGAGCTTAAAAGATCAATACTCAATTCATGCACCCATCCTCGATGAACCAGCCGCAGGACTCATAAAAGACATGCGTGCACGTGGCTTACTCGATGATACCCTCATTGTATGGATGACTGAATTCGGACGCATGCCTACTTTCCAAGTTGGGGCCAGTGGTCGTGATCACAACCCCAGTGGCTTCACCGCCTGGATGACCGGTGCTGGCGTAAAACCCGGATTTAGTTATGGGGCTACCGACGAATTTGGCTACAAAGCGGTTGAAAATGTCACCACGATTTACGACTTACACGCAACCATCCTGCATCTGCTCGGGCTCGACCATGAACGCCTGTCTTACTACCATAACGGCATCGAGCGCCGCCTGACCAACGTCCATGGCCACGCCATCAAAGACATCATGACTTAATGATCGTGAATATCGGGGTCCGCCTCATACCTGATCATGGTTTCCTTTAAACGATTGCGAAATTGTGTGGACATGCGCAATGATGCAGGAATGTTACTTTCACTAGCTGGGCTTAAGCCGATTTTATGTATAGCTGCTCGAATAAAAAGTATTTGTCGTTTTAAATTTCGGCATTCTTTGCATATAGCAACATGAAGCCACACACGCAATCGATACCGTATAGGTAATTTGCGATCAAGACTCTCGGTTAACTCTAGAGCTATATCTTTGCAAGAAGCCAATAGACCATCCCATTATTTTAATCCAAACCAATGTATTTCAAAGCATCGCCTCAAGGCCACACGGCTTCTATGTAGCAATACCCAATAATTAGTCGAGGTTAAGGTCAATTCCTTACAAATTTCTTCGCTACTAATTCCGTCCATCTCACGCAAAGCAAAAATCGTTGCTTGACGCTTGGGCAATTTCTTTAGACAAAGTCTGAGTTGTTCTTGAAATTCGCCCTGTTCAAAGGCCTTTTCTGGGTTTCCAGACCATGCCTGCGCAGGCGGAATGAGGTGTTCACGTGAATCATACAAATCATCAATGGTGTCGTCATCATTAAATAACCCATTCAAACGATGTTCCCGGTGTACCGATCGAAATTGATCCATAATTTTATGTTTCAAAATCCCAGTTAACCAAGTACGCACCTTGGATTGGCCTGTAAATGATTGCCTACCAGATAATGCTGCCAACATGGTTTCTTGCACAACATCTTCGGCCTTGGAAGGGTTTCGTAGACGTAACAAGGCAAAACGGTAAAGATAATCACCATGTTCATCTACCCATTTTGAAGGATTCATTTCTTCTTGAGTGATACTGATAACCATTTCTCCAAGTTTTTACCATCAACTCTTTCCTTTATAGATTCACTTCGACCGTTTTTACATATCTAAAATTTTGTACAAATTTATGTGTAAGGATTCCTCACTTAAAACGACAAAGCTATATGAACAGGCACAAGGCCTATGATGTAACGTCGCCATTGGCGACAACAAAGGAGTATATTATGAAAAAAACGTTCTCAACTTTAGCTATCGCACTACTTTTAACAGCAGTTGTGGGTACCGTGGCTCATGCACGAGGTAAGGGCAATAAGCTGCCTTCTGGTGTCGTTTATGTAACCAGTCAAGGGCTCTATTACGACATGATTGTACCTACAGATTTGAATGGGAAGGGTCGATATCAAAAGCTTGAAGGGGGTGGACCCCACGGTGGACCTCAAACGAAATACGGTATCGGCGACCGTGAATATGTTGGTGGTCGTTGGTGGCAAGATTTGAACAACAATAACATTCAAGATGAAGGCGACAATTTCTTCCTCTGCCCCCTGCTTGGCCCTGGCCGTGAAACACCTTAATAATAACTAGATACGGAAAATTTAGACCCTCAACTTCTTAATAGAAGTTGAGGGTTTTTTAGTACCCCCTTGACAAATCACCTATACCTTGTTAGTCTATGTATAGACTAACAAGGTATAGAATCAAGGAGCGCGTTATGGACCCTAAACTATTATCAGGAACGGTCGACATGCTGATATTGCAAGTCGTATTGCCTGAAGCCACCTACGGCTATCACATCACCCAAGAAGTCCTAAAACGCTCACAGGGATATTTCCAGCTTAAGGAAGGTAGCCTCTATCCCGCTCTTCATCGCTTAGAACGCGAACTTTTCTTGGAGTCCTATTGGGAACAAGCCGACTCGGGTCGTCGCCGTAAGTATTACAAAATCACCGCATCAGGAAAAAAAACGCTTGAAGAAAAACGGGCCGAATGGACGGAGTTCAGCACCGGCGTAAATGGAATTTTGGGAGTGCCCGTACATGGCATGGCGTGAGGACGCCGAAGAGGGATTTCCTCCGCAACGTCACCGGGAACCGCTCAGCCTGCGCCAGGATATATTGGATGAACTATCCGATCACCTGGCGTTAGCAGCTGAGTGGGAGGCCGAGGCAGGCGCAGAATCGGACGAGGAAATTCGCACACGGGTATTGGGTAAATTTGGGAGCCCTACAGCCATCGCACGCAGTTTGTGGTGGGGGGCCATGAAAGGGACTGTCATGAAAGATTGGATACAAATAAGTTTTAACGCGATATTGTGTATCGGTGTAATGGTATTTATGGTGCTGTTTTATCAGCAGATGCAGAGTAGTAACAATGCACTACTTACGGCATTGAAGGATCAAGGCACAGGGTCGGTAAGCCAAGATCCCTCCGTGGAATTGGTTCTATATCGCGGCAGTCTTGATGGACCAATAGTCAAAGAGTTAAAAGTAGAACTAACAGGTCATGCATTCGGTAGAAATGATGACCGGTCAGATTCCATCACGGCCTACTCCGACCAACAGGGGAAAGTAAAGTTTGGCCCTATTCGAGCAGGTCAATACAGTATTAATATTCAAGATGACTTGATCAACATGCATACCTACAAAAAAATTACGCTGTACGCCGATGGAAAAACAACCCCGTTAAAGATAGTACTTCCTCCAGATAAAAAGCATACCTTGAACGCAGTTCTGCCATTCGATACTGACATACTGAGCGACAAAGTAATGGTAGTCATGGATTTAAGCACTAAGTGGAACAACGACGACATGGACTGATGCTTGAACAAAGGGTTTCCTGAAAATTATAGCCAAAAGTCATACAGAGTGGTTGCAACCAGCGAAGGCCTCTTTAATATTCGTAATTCAG
>CALLLL010000030.1 GCA_938082445.1 uncultured bacterium | reverse complement strand
AGAAAGGACTTCACAAATGGATTCATGAACGCTATACTAACTTAAACACTGGTACCATAATCGGGGTTAGACCAATGGGCTTTAGCAGGACTGTGTCTGGTGATGAGTATGGGTGCAATCTTGGTGGGTAACTTGCTTGATTCAGGGCAGGATGTTCACGCTCAGGAAGAAGTGGCCTTGTACAACTCTCGTTATATTTATGTGGGGGATAAAGAATCCCCTGCCATATTTGATACCGCTACAGGCGTTATCCGGATGTGGGATAAATATCCAGAAAATTTAGTGCGTACCTATACTTTTGAAGATCATAAAGATGTAGTAGTCGATAAGATTTCGTATAAGTAGCCAACACTGTAAAACCGGTAATATAATTATTCCGATTCACCCTTTGCTGCATCGTCAGGCTTAGGGTGCACAGGTGTTGCCGTGCGTTCACATATAATTGTTTTAGTAATTTTGGTTTCTAACGCATCGTTCCATATTTTAACACGTGCTGGCATAAAAATGGTTTCGATCAATCCAATGGCCACTGGTACATAGCCTATAATACTCGGAACCCCTTCGATAAAACTCAACCCTATCGAAACAAGCCCCAATATAAAAAAGATAACACCCACAAAAATGTCGTCTAGATAAAAACGGTGAATCCCAAAGCCACCTAAGAGAAGAGCAGCTACACACCCAACTGCGGAACTTTTAGCAGCACCTTTCATTTCTTGTTCAAGTATTATAGTTTCTTGATAATCCAATTCATAAGAATTATTCATATCGTCTCTCCGACAAATTTGATGAAATCATTCACTAATTTATTATACTCGGCTTTTTAGAATTTTTCCAAGACCCATGGAATTAATTGAACATTAAATAGAAGCTGAAGTCCTGCAAAAATAGCAAAAACCATCATGGCTCTATTGAAAATTTTTTCCGAAACTCTATGAAGAAGCCATTTGCCTAAATACGATCCGAAGGGTATGAGTGGTACTAAAATTAGGCAAAACAATAACACTTGGGTGGGAAACATTCCGACCATAGCATAAGATGGTAATTTGGCTGTGTTGATGAATAGAAATGTCCAAGCCATAGTCCCGACGAAAAGCGTTTTTCCCCATCCTTGTGAAAATAAATAAAGGCTTACTACAGGGCTAGCCGCATGCACGAGCGTTGACGTTATTCCGGCCACTATTCCAGTAACAACCCCAACTTTAGGGCCTGCTTTATGATTTTTTACCCAACTCATGGATCGCTCTTTGGCGACAATATAGGTACCGAACACCAATGAAACAACGCCCACGAAGCGCTTCAATGGAACCCCATATGCATCCACTCCGGCTTGGCCCATGCGCCACCACATATACGTGCCTATGCCGATACCGATCAAGGATGGCAGGAACACTCTCCATACTTGCTCCCAGACTACATTTCGTCGATGATGGTACACCGCATTGAGATCACAAAGAACAAGTAAAGGCAACATCGTTGCGGCAACTTTATCAACAGGCATGACCATGATCATCAATGGCAAGGACAATACACCTGCCCCTGTGAGGCCGGATTTACTTACACCTTGTAGAATTATTGCAGTAGCCACGAACACCCAAAATATGACCGCAGGAATTCCAGGATTAATAAAAGCGTCAAACATAAACTTAAGCTTTAACTATTTTGTTGTTAGGATCATCAAGCCCACGAGTGGCGTTGCGTGTGTCAATGACTAGCGGAGCATGGTTGACAATGAATGAAAAATCATAATCGGAATGTGCTGTTGCAATTAATACTGCGTCACATGATTCAAGTATATCGGCTGTTAACTCAACGGAATGTAAATGCAGATCATGATTTTCCTGCTCGGGCAATATAGGGATAAAGGGATCGTTGTATGATACGTTGACACCACGAGCATGCAGTTTTTCCAGCATGGCGATACCAGGGGATTCCCGAGGATCGGCTACATCTTGTTTATACGCAGCACCCAAAATCAAGACATGAGCTTGTTCCAAATTTTTATTACACTTAATTATTGCTTCTTCTAATTTCCCAATCACATAATCGGGCATAACAGTATTGATTTCTCCGGCCAGTTCGATGAAGCGTGTGGGGACGCCGAGTTGCTTGGCTTTCCAGGCAAGGTAAAAGGGATCTATCGGAATACAATGACCGCCTAAGCCTGGCCCTGGATAAAAGGGCATGTACCCGAATGGTTTAGTTTTTGCCGCTTCTATCACTTCCCAAATATCAATATCCATGGCGGAATAGACTTGCTTCAATTCATTCACTAGGGCGATATTGACACTTCGGAAAACATTTTCAAGGAGTTTTACTGCTTCGGCGGTTTCGGTATTGGATACAGGCACAGTACTCACGACCAGTTGCCTATACAAAGCATCGGCCGCTTTTAATGAATCTTCATCCACTCCTCCAATGACTTTTGGAAGCTTACTGGTCGAGTAGACTGGGTTGCCTGGATCTTCACGCTCGGGCGAGTAGGCGAGTCCTATATCTTGACCAACAATTAATCCCGTAGATTCAATTATCTTGCGTAGCACATCATTGGTAGTCCCGGGATAGGTGGTGGATTCTAAAATCACCAATTGCCCTGAGTGAAGATGCGGGGTAATGTCATGTCCGGCTGTTGTAATATAGCTTAGATCGGGCTCTTGGTGTTCATTCAGGGGGGTTGGGACACATAGTAGGATCGCATCTACCTCGGCCACTCGACTAAAATCAGTCGTGGCTTCGAGAACTTTTTTTTCCGTAAAAGAGGCGATTTCTTGGGGATCGATGTAATGAATGTAACTTTCATTCCGATTTAGAGCTGATATTTTGTCATGATCATGATCAAAACCAATGACTTTGAAGCCTTTTCGGCAGCATTCCATTATAAGTGGAAGGCCGACATAGCCTAAGCCCACTACGCCTATCACAGCTTCTTGAGTCTCGATTCGAGTGATAAAACGTTCTAGGTGCACGGCAAATATCCAAAGTTCAGAATTGAAAACCGTATAATACCCTATGTATAGGGGTTTTTTATAGCGGTAGCTGTTTTAGGCCCTAATGGTGGGCCTTAGTTGGAACAAGGGAGTTGTGCCGAGGGTAAATATCCCTTACAATAGGGAGTTCATCCCTATGAATGGGGCAATTAGTGAGTGTATTGGAATTTATGAACGTTACATTATTTGGCGCAGAAGCCCAGAAAATTCAGTCTTTGGTCGAATCGACCGAAGGGCTTAGCTTGGTATCTAAACATGCCGATGTCATAATTTGCTATGGCGGAGATGGAACCTTGTTGGCAGCCGAGCAACGGTGGCCAAGTGTCCCCAAAGTACCTTTGCGTAATAGTCGACGAGGTATTCGGTGTATCAGCGATGACCCTAAAGAGGTCCTGGAAAAATTGGCGAAGGGCCAATTGCAGGAAAGTAATTACCTGAAACTGGAATGCAAGGTACGCTATGCCGACCCTGAAAAGCGGGATAGCAACTTGTTGGCTATTAATGAGTTCACGGTGCATATGGGCCGTGTCAATGCGGCTGTTCGATTCAAATGCTGGTTTGATGATAAACCGTTTGGCGACGCTGAAGATCGTGAAATCATTGGTGATGGGTTGATGGTGAGCACGCCATTTGGGAGTACGGCTTATTTTAATGAGATTACTCGTGGAATTTTTTGGTCGGGAATTGGTGTCGCCTTAATGTATGCACGTGAAAAAACGAACCATGTAGTTTTGCCAGAAGAGGTTAATGTACGCACGGAAATTACGCGTGGTCCAGCGGTATTGGCCTATGATAATTCTTCCGAATATATCGAATTGGTGGAAGGTGACACCCTTGTCATCAAACGCCATGAACATCCAGCACGGTTTTTAACACCTGAGGGCTGAACTTTTTGGGCTCATTAGGTATTGATAGTTTAGGCTAAAAAGAGACATTACCACGCTTGAATATGACTGAGCGTATTAAGAGGAAATCACACAGTGAAGAAAACAAAATGGTCGGCAGCAATTTGCTACGCAGACTTAGCTCGACTGGCTGAACAAGTTTCGGTATTGAGTGAAGCGGGCTGTGATGAATTTCATGTGGACATCACAGATGGTATTTTCATGCCAGGCTTTAGCTTAGGCGCGGATACCATTCGGAGTCTTAAGTCAGTTTCAAAACTTCCTATCCATGCACATTTGATGGTTCAAAATCCTGAACGTCATATTGCTGATATTGTGATGGCTGGTGCCACACATGTATCCATCCATGTTGAGTCTACACCGCATGTGAATCGCGCCATGAGTTTAATTAAGGAACTGGGTGCTCAAGCGGGGATTGCAATTAACCCTGCGACCCCGTTAACCAAACTCGAGTATGTACTTAATCAAGCCGATGTCGTTCACATGGTTGCTGAGGCCCGTGGAGCTGAGCGTAAAGTTCCATTGCCTGCCACCTTTGATCGTGTAAAAATATTGCGTGACAATTTAAATTATCTTGAAAGCCGCGCTGAACTGGTAGTGGAAGGGTATATGACCCCCAAAAATGCGGCTACAGCCATTGCGCAGGGCGCAGATCGGATTGTATGGGATGATGCTGCAGTTTTTACTCCTGGCCATTTAGTGGACAATATAGAACGTTTTAAAGAACAAGTAGAACACGAACTACAACTCGCATAACCCGAGCAGGAAACAACCCAATGAACCCCAAGACGCCTAAACAATTCATCAATCGACGAGATTTTTTACGCAGTAGTATCGGCGCGGGCATATTGGCTACTTCGACAATGGGGTGCCTTTCAAATCCATTGAAAATGGTGCAACCGGGCAATGGAGAGGTCGTGGTCATAGGCGCTGGCATTGCGGGCATCACAGTCGCTCGAGAATTACAGTCCTTAGGGTTTGGAGTTACGATCTTAGAAGGTCAAGATCGTATCGGCGGCCGAATACAAACGGATCGCAGTTTAGGCATGCCTGTAGAGCTTGGGGCTTCTCGGGTGCGTGGAGAAAAAGGCAATCCACTAACCGATCATATTAAAAATGCAGGTATAGAATTTTCCCGTGTGGACTGGGCGAGTATTACGGGACGTACTGAAACGGGCAAATTGATGGATGAGAAAAAATTATCCAAAGCTAAGCCTGATTTATTCCGTATGTTGGCCAAAGCATTTATCCGAAATTTTGCAAAGGATGAAGACAGTTCTATTGCCGATGTCATTGCTCGAGAACGTGCATTGCGAAAATGGACTAAAGAGGAAGAATTGATTCTTGATTTCTCATTAGGTAGTGGAGAAATTGCCAACGGTTCTCCTTTTGCCCATGCATCCTGGAAAATGGTCCGTGAATTTCAAGAATTCGGGGGGTTTGATCAGTATGTCACCAATGGTTATGACGCATTGCCTGCCTACCTTGCTGATGGCTTGGATATACGGTTGAATCAACAGGTCCAAACGATTGATTACACAACGAGTCCCGTAAAAATCACTACCCAAAACTCCACTCTTGAAGCCAACTATGTGGTGGTGACTGCTTCGCTGGGTGTATTAAAATCTAACAGTATTCAGTTTCTACCGCAGTTGCCTTGGCGAAAGCAACGGGCAATTGAGCGCATGGGTATGGGCACGATTAATAAACTCGCAATGCGTTTTCCGAAATCATTTTGGCCTACTGATAAAGCTGCAATTGCACACGGAACGAAAAAATTTGGTAAGTTTCCGGTGTTCCTAAACTTGGATGTCTACAACGATGATGAACACCCGGTGTTAATGGCGCTTATGGGTGAAACCTATAAGAACGCTCTTGAAGGTGTTAAAGAAGAAGATGCGGTGCGAGAAGCGTATCAGGTATTGCAAGGCATGTATGGCAGTGATATCCCTGCACCGACCGGAGTAGTTCGATCACAATGGCAATCGAACCCGTTCATACGCGGGGCCTTTAGCTACAACAAACTTGGTGCTGAGGGGTCAGACCGCGAAGACTTAGCGGAATCGCTTGAAAGCCGACTCTTCTTTGCGGGGGAAGCCACCCATCGTGAACGCTATGGTTCTGTCTCAGGTGCATTCTTGAGCGGTAAACGCGCCACTAAAGAAATCTTGGAAGCATCTGCGAGTCTTCGCACTTAATACGGTGGTTTTATTGAGCAGCGAGGTGTAGGGTGTGGTATGGGATGTATCCGAGCAGGTTGGGCCGGAATCCTTTGACTTCGGGGGCTAGTAAAAAGGGCTTGGTATAGTGGTATATGGGGATTATGGGTACTTCTTCCACTAAAATAGATTCGGCTTTTTGGAAGAGTTGATTGCGTTTTTCTGGGTCAGTTTCTTTATATGATTGCATGATGTATTGATCATATTGAGCGTTTTCCCATCCTGTGCGGTTGTTGCCGTTTCCAGAGATGAAGCACTCTAAAAAGTTTATGGGGTCTACGAAGTCACCAATCCATGCGGCGCGGGCGATGTCGTAGTTCATCGTGTTGTTTGATGTGGAGGAAAGGTAGACTTTCCAGTCTTGGTTTTCGAGGGTTACGTTGATACCGAGATGTTCTTTCCACATTTGCTGTATAACGACAGCGATGATTTTATGTTTTTCGGAGGTGTTGTAGAGAATGGCGAATTCGGGGAATCCTTGGCCATTGGGGTAACCGGCTTCGGCGAGAAGATTTTGGGCGGCTTGGGGATCAAAAGTTATTGTATCTTTAGCAGTGTACCCGTTGATATTTTTAGGAGTGAGAAATTCTGCGGAGGTTTCTCCGCCTTTGAGGATGGATGTGGTGATGGTGTCGCGGTCGATGGCCATGGCGAGGGCTTTGCGAATACGGATGTCGTCGAAGGGTTTTCGTTTGGTGTTGACACGGTAGAAGTAGCTGCCGATCCAAGGGTCGGTGCGGATGAGTTCGGGGGATTGTTCGAGGTAGGCGGCTACGCGGGAGACGTGTACATTTTCAGTGATGTGGAGTTCGGCTGCGCGGAACATGCGATCTTCAGTTTGTTCGTTGCCAACTGGATAGAAGTTGACGCCGTTGAGCTTGACGGTGTCTTTATTCCAGTAGGTATCACTTTTGCGTACTTCGATGACGTTATTGGCTTCCCATCGGACGAGGTTGAAGGGGCCGTTGTTGACCATGTTTTCGGGTTTGGTCCATTTGGTGTTACGGTCGGTGGTGGCGCCGTGGGCTTCGATGGTTGCGCGGTGAACGGGGAACCATGTGTAGTGGATATGGAGTTGGAGAAAATACGGTGTGGGGTTTTCGAGAGTGATTTGGAGGGTGTGAGAATCGAGGGCTTTGGCTCCGACTTGGCTAAAGTCGGTGAGCTCCCCCTTGGAAAAGGCTTCGGCATTCTTCATGCTATAGAGCATGTAGCCGTATTCGCTGGCGAGTGCTGGGGTAAGTATACGCTCCCAAGCATAGAGAAAATCTTGGGCGGTCACTGGATCGCCGTTGGACCATTTGGCAGATTCGCGAAGGTTAAACGTATAGACTAGTTGATCGTCAGAGATGGTCCAGGATTCAGCTGCTGCTGGGATGGGGCTGAGGTCTTTGGCATCAAGATCAACTAGTCCTTCGAAGAGGGATACGAGTATATGGTGCTCAGGAACACCTGTGACAATGTGCGGGTCAAGCGCCTCAGGTTCGGCTCCGTTGCCTACGAATAGGATTTGGTCATCGATGAGCGTGGCGGCCTTCGCTTCATCGCGACTGGTGGTGAAACTGGTGCCTCCTCCACATGCGGAAAGTGTAAGTGCTAAGCCTAGAGTGACTATAAGTGCGGATATGGTCGATTTCACCTGTATTCCCCTTTACGTTGTTGAATCTCTATTATAGCGTTTTGAAGGGTTGGGAAAAAGGCACAAAAAAAGCTCCTGCCGAAGCAGGAGCTTGTGATTTGAAATGGTAGCGGTGCACGGATTTGAACCGCGGACCTTTGGATTATGATTCCACTGCTCTAACCAGCTGAGCTACACCGCCACAATTTTAGGAACGGAAGTATAGCAAATAAAAAAGGTGCCTTTCCACTTTTTACTTATTTGAGTGTTTCTAGGAATGCGATTAAATCTACCAACTCTTGAACACTCATACCAGCGGTGAGTCCGGATGGCATGATGGATACTGGGCTAACTTCACGCTGGGTAATGGAATTTACCGGAATACGACTTATGGCGCCGTTGCTATCCATGAGTTCGAGCGTGGTTGCATCTTCTGAGCGAATGTAACCCAAGAGTCCTTCTTCATCTTTCGTATCGATAAACCAAGCTTGGTATTCGTGTGAGATTGCGGCGTTGGGATCTAAGATCGATTCCAGTAAGGATTGCTTAGCCAGTTTCTCTCCAATTTTCCCAAGGTTCGGTCCAATCTCGGGTCCACCAGTGGCAATATCATGACACCGTGAACACGTTGATTTATTTTCGTCAAAGTAGATTTTTTTCCCGTTGACCGCATCACCTTTTTCTGCGAGTAATTGTTTCACGGTGGGAAGGGGTTTTCCGGATTTACTAACGTGTGGAGGGAAAAGACTGATGGCTTCCGTTTGCACTTCAGCAACGGAGGTGTTCCGTAAAGCGTCGGCCACACTGACTTTGATGTCTTCGGGAACTTTTCCTTCTTTTGCCCATTCGAGTAACTCTTTTACACTTCGTTTGTTGCTGGCCAGTGATCGGACTGCTTGTGCACGCGGTGCCCGGTCGTGTTTAGCATTTTGAATAAAAGGCACCAGCGCTTCCGCCACTGACTTTCCGCGCAGTCGAGCTATGGTAGCAACCGTTTTTGTCTGTACAGCCACTTCGGGTGAGTCGAGTAATGGGCTAAGTTGCTCTACCCAGTCATCATGAAGTTTGTATTCTCCACTCCCTATAATGGTTTCAAGGGTAGTGAGATAATCTACTTGTACTGCGGGATCGAGTTTAAGCGTCGTGACGGCTTTGAGTAAAGGTTCAATGGAACCGGTTCGGTTGGCAGCACGGATAAAGGCGAGGATGCCTTCGGTGTTGTTGCCCGATTCAAGAGCTACACTGATCTTGGTATCGAAGTCGTGTTTATTCATCGCTTCGCGCCAGATATCGCCACCATGACGCCCAAGTAAATGGAAGGCGAGCACCTGCATTTTGGCTTCGCTTGAGGTGGTCGCGGTATTGACTAAGTATTCACCCGCAATATCGTTTCCGATAGCAGCAATGGTACGCAGAGCAAGTTCGCGTAACTCAAAACTCAGTGTGGTATCTTCGAACGCATCCGAAGCAAGGTCAAAGGCCTCTGCGGGGTGGTATTGGAAGGCGAGTCCGCCCAGTTGTGCATTCCACCCCTCAGCACCAAAGTGTTCTTGGGCCATTGCAAAAGCTTCAGACTCTCGTCCGCGCGCGGCAATTCCCAATGCTTCGCGATAGAAGCGATCGTTACCATCGTATTGACGTTGAAGCAATTTTAATCGGAATAGATATGTGCGTTCTTTAATTTGAGTAGACAAATGCCCCTGACCTTCTGGATATGGAAAAGCCATTTCGAGCAACAATTGACGACGCAACCCTGGATCGGGATCTTTTAGTATACGATTGATAAGAGCATCTGCACCGTCTACAAATCGACTGATTCCACGCAAGGCCATGATACGGGTGTCGTTAATGTCTAGCTCATTGACCGGACCGCTTTCGCCATCTTCAATTGTATAAGTGGATAAAAAGTGATCGGCGATTTCGAAACGGTAGTTGGGTTGTTGAATCATTTGCCAATATACACGTGGCGCAAATACTTTATGGTAAAGCTCGGGATCGTTGATGGCTGCTTTGGCCCCCATGATCAATCCCATAATGTATTCAGGATTTGAGTGATTGTTCCACGCTTGGTACGCCAAATATTTGGTGGCTTGGTTAGGGGACATCATCCCCGCAATCATACCTTCAGGCGTATCAAAATCAGGCTTGGTGATGGTGTATTTCTCTTGATTATTTTTCTTGGTCAGCCGATAAATACGGCCTTTTTTAGCCTCGACCATTCGGTGTCCACCAACCCCGGCATCGTACCAGTCGGAAATAAAGACTGAACCATCAGGTGCTGCGCATGCATCACTGGGTCGAAACCAGGAATCGTTTGGTGCGGAAACGAGAATTTCTTTTTCAGCTTTTTTACCCGCTCCATCAGGGCTGGGATAAAATGCCCGCACTTCGCGTGGACCAGCGTCGCAGTGTATAAGTTGGCCGGTTAAACGACGGGGTAAATGGCTACCTTCGTAGACCATCAATCCTGTGGGTGAGCCAAATCCTGTGTTGATCATTTTAGGGACTACGCCGGGCTGATCTTCATTCCAGTGTACAGCATCTAAACGGCGGTTTCCTTTTCGGCGAGATACGGTATCGGGCATGCGGTAGCCGTAGGTACCGCCTTCAAATACATAGTCAATACGGGTTTGTTCATTTCCATCATCGTCATTGTCTGAAATGTAAACATTCCCATAGGAATCAACGGCAGGTTCATAGGGATTGCGCATATTGGAGGCAAGTACTTCGAGGTGCTTGCCTTCAAGATCGGTACGCAACACGGTAGCGGCGATGTAGTTTGGAGACTGCGGGCCGGTATGGGTGAGATGGCCAGAACCATCAGTCACTTCCATTCCTTGGTCACCACAACTCATGTATAAATACCCATCAGGACCATACAGGATCCCGTGAATAGCATGATCATGATCAACCCCTTTGAACCCTGTCAGAATAACCGTCTTTTTATCCGCTTTTCCGTCTCCATCGGTGTCTTCGAGGTAGAAGACTTCAGGCGATTGGCATACATATACGCGATTGCCCAATACGGCAATACCCATGGGGGCTTGTAAACTTTTATCTTGGTAAAATGTTGTGGCTTTATCGGCTTTTCCGTCACCGTCGGTATCTTCGAGAACTCGGATACGATCGCCTTCTTCATCCGCCACCTGTTGATTGAATAAACGATAATTGGCTGCCTCTGCTACCCAGACCCGTCCTTGAGCATCGACATCGATGCATGTGGGATTACGCAGCATAGGTTCAGCGGCAAACAATGTAACTTCCATATCTTCAGCCACCGTCAATCGTTGAACGGCTTCTTCGGGGGAAAGTTGAGCCATGACGCCCATACTCAGCGTTATGCTACCTACGATATACACACCCCTCATGCAATGGCGGCAGTGATCCCAGAAACGTTCTACTTTCATGAATCTTTCTCCATTATCTTCTATATTTATTTTGAATGTTTATCGATTTTATCTTGGATTGATTTGAGTTCAGGATCCAAACGAATGGCGCGCTTCCATTCAGAGACTGCACGTTCTTTATCGCCGGAGATTAAATATGCATCACCCAAGTGATCGCGCAATATTGCATCGTCTGAATTCATAGCGCGTATGGCTCTCTTAATGTAGTCTACTGCTTCTTTACCTTTACCTTGTCGGTAGTAAATCCAACCGAGGGTATCAAGGTAAAATCCATTCTCGGGATCATTGAGCAGAGCACGTTCAACGAGCTCTTTAGCTTCACGTAGGCGATAGTCTTCTTCAGCCAAAAGATAGCTAAGAAAATTAAGTACATCGGGGTCGTTGGGATCATGCTCAAGAGTTTTTCGAAGGTGCTTTTCACAGAGCTTGGCATTGTCTAATTCTTCATAAGCGGTAGCTAAATAAAAGTGCGTCCACTTGTCGCCACCGTGTTCTTTCAGCACTTGTTTGAATTGTTTCAATGCGCGTTCAGGTTGCTCAGCATACATTAAGATGCGGCCTTGCACCATTTGTAAGGTTTTAGAATTCGCTCCACCTTCTATCAACGCGTCAATTCGTTCGGCAAGATAAATCCCCGCGTCAACATTTCCATATCGTCCCATCAATATTCCCAATAGGGCATTGCATTCATAGTCAAGATCGCCTTCAATCTTATCCAATGAATCTATAATGGCGTGATAAGGTTCGTTTTTATCTCGCTTGACCAAAATTTGCAGAATACTGCCTATGATTGGCGAGTCATTTGGGGCAGAGGCGATGTAGGAATCGGAAGCTTCGGGATCACGTAAATATACATAAGCTCTTTGCAAATGATGATTGACGGTAACATGTTTACTTTCTACCAACTGTCCTAAAATATCAAAAGCGGGAACAAAGTTACCTTGGCGAGCTTGAATCGCTGCAAGATTTTCAAAGGTAGGGATGTGTTCATTATTTTCATTGAGGTGTTCAAGAAAGGCTTTTTCGGCTTCTGTCCAATTGCCTAATTCCATATTTACTATACCTAGAACATACCAGCCAAGCTTTAAACTCGGGTCCAATGCGAGTGCTCGCTCTACCGCGAAACGAGCACCTTCGGAATCATTCATTTCCATCAGATTGATACCGAGTCGGTAGTGTAACAGTGCCGAACGCGGTTGGCGCTTTATCATGGATTCATACACTTCTACGGCACCAACAAGATCGTTGGATTCTTCTTCTACTTCAGCAAGGGCTTCATAGGCCACATTGCTATCGGGATCTAAATCAATGGCTTTTTGAAATGTCGCTACAGAGTCTTCCGTACGTCCGAGTTGATTATAAATTCGACCCAGCCAAATATGCAGGATGATGCTGTCGGGTGCTCGATCGATTGCACGTTCTGCCATCAATGCTGCATTTTCATAATCTCCGTCACGATAGTAAATAGCAAGCAAGCGCATTTGCAGTAATGGAGAGGTCTTATCTATGTCCGATGACTTGCGTAAGTTTTCAATTGCTTCAGGGTATTCACCACGCTTTAAGCCGACAACAGACTTTAGATAGTGATTGATGGCACGGGCTTTCTTGTTGGTACTAAGTTCTTTCTTGTCGGCCGATTCTGCATAGGCAGGACCTGAGGATGTACTGACACATCCACTTAAGCCAATTATAATTGCTGTGCCTATGACCCATACTCTCTTCATGTTTAATCCTTTATCGTTCATACCCTGCATTTGCTCCATCACTCAAACACGTTGAGCAATTGGCGCAAAGGATTTGCGGTGCGCAGCACAGGGGCCATGTTGCGCTATGGCTTCCATATGTACTTTTGTCCCATACCCTTTATGTCTCGCAAATCCATACTCAGGATATCGTGCATCGAGGTCCAGCATCAAGCGGTCACGAGTGACTTTGGCAATTACACTGGCAGCAGCGATGGATTGGGACAGCTGGTCGCCTTTAATTATACGCTGTTGTGGGATTATACAGTCTGCAATGGTGAATCCATCCACCAATAAAAAATCCGGTTTTGGCTCAATATTGAGTGCCGCATCGTTCATGGATTGATAATTTGCGGGCTGAATCCCGATCAAATCAATTTCTTCTGCACTGATAATTCCTACGCCCACCCAATGGCCACCCGCACGAATGATGTCATAAAATGCATCGCGCTTTTTCTCGGTGAGTTTTTTGGAGTCATCGATTCCAGGAATGGCTTCGCTGAGAATAACAGCCGCTGCCACAATAGGGCCGGCTAAGGGTCCACGTCCAGCTTCATCGACTCCGGCAATGCGCACATACCCTTTTTCCTGGGCAGCCTGCTCATACTCACTCATGGGCGTGGGCGGGGTCCAGTGATGGGGGTGTGCGCTACTCATGGGTACTCCTGTTCACAACAAAAAAATGGACGAGGCCTGCTCAGGCCTCGTCCATTGAGCATAACATGTTTGATTGGGCAAATGCCCGCGCGAAATACTACTCGCTTTTTTCTTCTTCAGTCGTTTCAGGTGCTTCACTTACTGGAGCTTCTTCTACGACTGGAGTTGCTTCAGCAGCTGGTGCAGCTTCCACAGCAGCATCTACACTACCAGTAGCGAACGTTTTTTGTTTCACACGAGCAGCTTTACCAGAACGTTCACGTAAGTAGTGCAGTTTGGCGCGACGTACGCTACCCACTTGCACCACTTCAACTTGGTCTACACGGGGTGAGTGTAGTGGGAATACACGCTCAACACCTTCATTGTAGGCTACGCGACGAACGGTGAAGTTACCGTTAGCGCCTTCGCCGTTTGCACGGGCGATGACTACGCCTTCAAATACCTGGATACGTTCTTTGTCCCCTTCCACAATGCGGAAGTGTACACGGACGGTATCACCGACTCCGAACTTAGGTATGTCAGCTTTTAATTGGCTATTTTCAATTTCTGTTATTACGTTACTCACAACTAATCTCCTTAACGCAGGATTGCTTATCGATTCATTACGAATCGGATTCGTGTTCTTCATTATCTATTTCATTCAGCAGTTCGGCGTCTTCCGCACTGCAGTGCTCTAACAAGTCGGGTCGGCGCTCCCGGGTCACTCTCAAAGCCTCTTTACGACGATAGCGTTCAATGAGCGCATGGTTGCCACTCATTAGCACGTCCGGTACGGTCATGCCTTTAAAGTCCGGAGGCCTAGTGAATTGTGGTGCACCCAAGATTCCGTCGTAAAACGAATCTGAACTCACCGAATCAAAATCACCAATAACTCCAGGCAACATACGGCTTAGAGCATCAATGATGACCATGGCCGGTAATTCGCCGCCGCTCAAAACGTAATCGCCGATCGATACTTCATCGGTAACCAGTGCTTGGCTGATACGCTCATCGAAGCCTTCATAGCGGCCACAAATCAACACCAAATCATCGGATTCGGACCATTCTTTGACGATGGTCTGAGTCAATGGACGCCCCCTAGGGGACATCAGCACCACACGCTTGAGCGAGTTTACTTCTCTTAAACTGTCTACTGCTGCGAACAGCGGTTCGCATTTCATTACCATACCGGGACCGCCGCCGTAAGGCGCGTCGTCCACGGAAAAATGTTTGTCCTGCGCATAATCGCGCGGGTTCGTGTATTGAATATCCAATATTTCATTGTCTATCGCTTTGCCCAGTAAGCTGGTGCTCATCGGGCCACTAAACATTTCAGGAAATAAGGTCAGCACATCAATTCTCATGCTCGCTCTCCTGAATTTGTCCAATACACTATCGTTTCACCGTGGGTCATGCTTCCACCGTGTCGTCGTTATCTTCATTCATAGCCGCTTCAATGGGCGCATCACTGCATAAATGCAAGGTGTTCCTTGTCCAGTCGACTTGCGCCACAATCTCAGGCACGATAGGCAATAAGATGGGGACACCGTTGCTCAGTTCCACTTCCGCCATACCACTGGCTTTTGTGTCAAATGCGCCGGTTACAATACCGACTTCGGTTTTTGCTGGTGTATTTACCTGCAAACCAATCAATTCATCGGTATCATAGTGTTCCGTATCTCTTTGCACTTCATCGCTTGGAACGACTATACGATTATTCTTCAATTGTGCGATGGTATCGCGTGGTACGCCTGCTACCATCGTAACAGCGAGGCCTTCTTTAGAAGGTTTGGCCGTCTCAACTCGACACCGAAGTATCGTGCCGTCTTTCTGTTTGCATCGCAATACGGGCAAAGTCATTGCGTAAGCGACATAGCTTTTGGCCATCTCGATTCGAATCGTCCGGTTGCCCGGGCTGACTCTTTCTACGCGTCCGATGTGGGTTTGTTCATCCATCGGAATGGGTACCTGTATTGCGGTTGAAAAAATTATTCAATAATGTCGAGCGTGGCACGTACATTGGCTTTCGCCGCTGCCGAACCAATCAGAGTGCGTACCGCTTTGGCTACGCGTCCGTTTTTCCCTATTACACGCCCCATATCTTCGGGGTTTACGCGCAATTCAAATACTTGTCCGTCTTCATTCTCAATTACTGAGACTTCAACGTCATCGGGATGCTCAACCAGTTGTTTCGATATAAGTTCGATTAAGTCTTTCACGATTGTTCTCGTTTCAATACAGCCCACACTGGCGACAGTGCTGATTATTAAAGCCTGTCGGGTGAACTGTGAAGAAGTCGCTGATTACTCGGCGGCTTTACCTTTGGCATCGCGCTCGGCAGCAAATTTAGCCATAATGCCTTGTTTGGAGAGCAGGTTGCGTGTAGTGGCCGAAGGTTGTGCACCTTTACGCAGCCATTGGAGAGCGGCTTCTTCGTTGATTTCAGTTTTGGGCTCTGGGCGTGCACATGGGTGGTAAATGCCTACTTCTTCAATGACTTTACCAGTGGCTTTGGCGCGCGAGTCCATCACAACGACTCGGTAGTAAGGAGCATGGGTGCGACCACCGCGTTTTAAACGAATTGCTGTTGCCATAATCTTTGTTCCGTTCTTTCTCTAGGTTGGGGGGGGTTATTGGGGGAAATTAGCGACCGAAAGGATTTAATCCAGCTGCACGGCCTCTTCCACCTTTTTTCATCATCATTTTCATTAACTTACGGGACTTTTCAAAGTCCTTAAGTAGTCGGTTCACGTCTTGAACGCGGGTACCGCTACCGGCAGCAATGCGCTTTCGGCGATTGCCATTTATCATTTTCGGTTTACGACGTTCTTCCAAAGTCATCGAATAAATAATTGCTTCGATGGGCTTTAAATCGTCGTCGCTGAAGTCCATGCCCTGATCGGCCATTTTATTCATACCGGGTAGTTTCTTCATCACATCAGTGATCGAACCTAATTTTTTAATTTGTTGCATTTGCTTAAGAAAGTCATCCAAATCGAAGGTGGCCTTTTTAAGCTTATTTGATAATTTGACGGCTTCTTTTTCATCCATCACATCCTGGGCTTTTTCTACCAAGGAAACGATATCACCCATGCCGAGAATTTGATCGGCCATACGATTTGGGTGGAAAGCATCCAGCGCATCAAGCTTTTCGCCTGTACCCACAAATTTAATTGGGCATCCGGTGACTTCGATTAAACTAATCGCTGCACCACCACGGCCATCACCGTCCATTTGCGTTAAAATAACACCGGACAATGATAAAGAGTCGTTAAACTGTTTTGCTGAATTGACCGCATCTTGACCAGTCGTTGCGTTGGCCACAAAGAGAATCTCATCCGGAGACAGCGCTTTCTCAATCTGACGAACTTCCGCCATCATTTGGTCATCTACGTGTAAGCGACCCGCGGTATCGAGAATGATGACATCACATCCGCGCATGGAGGCTTCGCCTTTAGACATTACGCATGTGTCAACAGGGTTCGCATTTTCGCCTAAGCTAAATGATTCCACTTCGGCTTGCTTGGCTACGATTTCGAGCTGCTGAATAGCCGCAGGGCGATATACATCAGCACCGACCAGTAATGGTTTTTTGCCTTGTTTCTTCAAATGTAAAGCGAGTTTACCCGCTGTAGTGGTTTTACCTTGTCCTTGCAGACCAACCATCATAATAACGGTTGGGGCCTTTTTAGCCATTTGCAGGGGTGCATTGGCGCCGCCCATCAGGGATATGAGTTCGTCGTGTACAACTTTGACGATCATTTGACCTGGGTTGACGCTTTGGATCACTTCTTCACCCAAGGCTGCCTTTTCCACTTCAGCAATGAATTTCTTCACGACTTTGTAGTTTACATCAGCATCCAAGAGGGCTTTACGGATCTCTTGTAGGCTATCTTTCATATTCTTTTCAGTCAGTTTACCTTGACCGCGAATATTCCTGAAAACCGTATCTAATTTGTTACTTAACGACTCAAACACAATGCTTATCCTGAGGCTAATTGGGGGTGAAATGACACACCAAACCCGCCAAAAGGCACAGATCTGCCCTTAGCGAGTTCGACACTGTAGCATATAAACGCATATCGGTGC
>CALLLL010000029.1 GCA_938082445.1 uncultured bacterium | reverse complement strand
TTGGTCTTTGGATAATTGGATAAATAGGTTGCCGGATATGGCGCAGATTCATCCAACCCTTCTTGATCATCCCCGTCAAAAATCACACTCGGTGAACTCGTGTTGACTAGATATCGTATCCCACGAGCGCGACAGGCCTTTAGTATATTTTCAGAACCAAGCACATTTGCATCATAATAACTATCATACGAACCCCATACACCAGCTTTCGCTGCCACATGGTACACCAATTCACAGCCCTCTAGAGCAGTATAAATCGATTCATACTTGGTCAAATCTCCACGAACAACATCCACTCCCAAAGCTTCCAAATCAGGATATGCTCCGCGTGCAAAACTTCTGACCTTATGCCCTTCCGAAAACAGGCGTTTTACCAGGGCCTTACCTAAAAACCCACCGCCCCCAGTAACCAGTATATTCATGATAATTTACCCGCAGCCCAAACTGACAGTTGTTCTCGATAAATCTTGGCATTATGACGCACATCCATCGGAAATCCAGGATGATGGAGAAAGGCATTAATGCCTCTTGTGTGTTCGAATGACTCCGCAATTTTAGTCAGGGCATTTACTAAAGATGAATTGAATTGCCCATCTTCATCCATCTCCACACACATAACTGTTTTTCCATTTACATCGACCAATGCCGTACGCTTAACGCCGTCTAATGTATTAAAGACCCGTTCACATGGAATCGTAAAATAGGTTTTATCAACGGTGACGACCCGATGAGCTTTACGCCCACAAAACCAAATACGTCCCTGCTCATCTAAATAGCCCACATCACCCATACGGTGGAAAAAATCTTCGCTGTCAGGCAGTTGAATCTTTGCCAAAGCGGTAGACTCAGCGCGTTTATAATATTCACGAGTCACAATATTTCCCGAAACACAGATTTCACCGATAGTGCCTGTGGGTACTTCGATTGCGCTTGACCATTCGTCTATTGGCCCGTCATCAATTTTAATAATCTTAACATCAATCCCCCCCAAGGCTTGACCGATACACAAGCCTTTACCCTCTTCGGTTAACGTCTTTGTATCTTGAATTAAGGCCTGATGAGTTATCGATGCGATGGGTAAGGCTTCAGTCGCTCCATAAGAAGGCATGACTGAAACATCGTTGCCAAGCATTTGGGCAAAACGAGCCAACGAATCAGGAACGGCTGGCGCACCTGCAGAAATGACCCTCTTCAAGGAAGGCAATTGAACATTCTCGGATTCGCCATATCGCCCGACTTTTTCAATTAAGGCCGGTGATGCAAACATATTGGTCGTTTTATAAGCCTGCATAGCATCCACCAAATACTTCGGATTGCATGTGATTGGCTTACTCGCATCCATATCCGGAATGACCGAAGCCATCCCCAATGCAGGACCAAACAAAGCAAATAATGGAAATGTACCTAAATCCAATTCGCCCGGAATTATGCCGTAATTATCACGTAAGCTATCCACCTGCCCATTAAATATCGCGTGACTATAAACCACCCCCTTGGGAATTCCAGTACTTCCACTAGTAAATAATATAGCCGCCATGGTTTCAGCGGAAACTTGTTCCATTACCGGAGATTTGTCCGTCGAACGTATCTTTGCATACCTTTCTCCGCCCCAAAACAGCTTCGGTCCCACTGTAACCTTCTTTGAAATGGAATCTTTACCCCATCCAAACAACACTCGTGCTATATGTGCTTTCGTAATTCCGATAAAAGCTTCCGGTGCTGCCTCAGCAAGACAAGTCTTTAAATTCTTAATTCCCATGCCGGGATCAACCATCACAGGAATTGCCCCCACTTTGAATAATGCAAAGGTTAAGGCAAAAAATTCCAAACTCGGTTTCACCATCAACACGGCCCGTGTCCCAGAGCCTACTCCCATATCCAATAAACCGTGTGCGAGACGATTACTCTCTTCTTCCAGTTCCAGGACTGTTAACTCTTCATAGCGATAGATAGCCCCGCCACCTTCAGCATGCTGTACGACCACCGCTAAAGCATCCGGTTGCTTCCGCGCCATTTTAGGCAAGTGTGCTGCAATATTATGATTGAATTCAGCCATAAGTCCGATTATCGTTGTTGAATAAAGTCTGTAATCAAGAGCACTACCTCATCTTGTGCATCTTCCAAGATATAGTGTCCACAATCATCATAGCGATGTACTTCTGCATGTGGCAGATTTTCTTCCCACAAATCTAAGAAGTACGGTTCAAACACAAAGTCTTTCATCCCCCAACAAATCAAAATTGGAGTATTCGAAAATTGCTTCACGTTATCCTGAACACCTTGAACGATTTCATAGCCAGGATCTCCCGGATTCAATGGAATATCCTGTACAAACCGCACCGTAGCTATTCTATTTTTCCACGAATTATAGGGCGCACGATACGCTTTTTGAAGTTCTCTCGACATGGGGTTTCTCTTACACCCAACCGATGCCGCTCCGGCACTAAAAGCATTAAAGCCGCGAACCAGCAAGGTTCCTAAAAAAGTATTGCGGCAAATCCAAATTCCCAACGGCAGTTTTTCGGTTTTTGGCAAATGGAATGCCGATGTATTCAGCACCACGATGCGTTTTATGCGGTCAGGATACCGCGTGGCAAAGGCCATCCCTATCATTCCACCCCAGTCATGAACAACCAAGGTGATGTTGTCGCGAATTTCCAACGATTCCAACAAAGCATCCAAATCATCAACTCGATTTTCCAAAGTATAGGTATACTGATCATCGTTCGGTTTATCGGATAAGCCACACCCCATATGGTCCGGCACAATACAACGATGAGTAGCCTTTAGCGAGGTCACCAAATTTCGGTAATATATCGACCAGCTTGGGTTTCCGTGAACCATAACAACGGCTTCACCCTCCCCCTCATCCAGGTAATGCAATTTCAACCCTTCCCGTACAAAATATTGTCCGGTATAAGGGTAAATTTCAGCAGATATATCAAAGGCCATGTTCGTTATGCTTTCTTGTTAATCGTCAACTACCACTCGATGCCCAGCATCATGCAGTTTAAGCCACTTCCAATACCTAAAAACGCGACACGATCGCCCGTTTCTAAGAAATCGCGTTCATCAGCTAAGGCCGCTGTTATAGGTACGGATACTGTGCCCATATTCCCCAAGTATTCAAAGGTAGAAAAATCTTTATCTTCAGACACGCCGATTGTATTTAAAATAATTTCTCGATTGGCTTTACCGACCTGATGACAAATCACCTTATCCACACTATCGCTTGTCCATTGCAGGGTGTCACAAAAGGCATTCCAGGTTTTTGCGCCTAGCTCAACACCATATTTCAACACCGATGGCGCATCAGTAATCATTAATTCGCGTACATCCTGACCGGATTCTGGCTCCAATCCCCATGAACACAATTTATAGTGATCCGGTGCAGCCAAGGAAACTCCACCCAACAAACGGTGTCCCGGAGTTTCGCCAAACGAACCATCCGTTAACAAAATGGCTGCTGCTCCTGAACCACCCGTTAATGTAGCCATCGATTTAACAAACATGTCCATGCTCTGATCATCCAACATTCGCTGGATCATAATATCGTTGATTTCACGAGCGGTCTCGCATGAAACTACCAACCCAGCCTTTATCTGCCCCAATTCAATCTGATTGGCAATATCAAACATCCCGTTCAACATCCCTAAGCAAGCGTTACAAATATCATAGACTTGGGTTTGCCCTGATGCACCAAGCGCCGAAGCCACATGACACGCAGTAGCCGGCTCAAAATTTTCACGGTTTACCCCCGTATAAACTATCGCCCCTAAATCGGACACCTGCACATTGGTTTGAGTCAATGCATGCTGGGCTGCAAGTGTGGCATTTTCAGCGAGCGAATGCTCCTCTTCCCACCAACGTCGTTCACGAATTCCCGTTAACGCTTCCAGCTGCCCCACCGACATACGTTTGCTTTCATACAAAGGCTTGATGCGTTCTTCTAACTCATCCGAACTTACCACCGCTGGGGCCAATTGATAACCCAAGGCATCTATATATACACGGGTATAATTCAACAATCTTCCTAATCCGGTTTATGTACCGGGCTTTAAGTGAATACAAAAATCATTTAATTGGTAGATAATACGCCCATCTACACATAAATAACCATCAGCACTTAGACGCTGAGTTGCATCATCCGATGCCGTGACCGTCACCTGCACTGTTACTTTATTGTCTTTTGGAATAACCTGCCCTCGATATACCCATGAATGCTCACACCCATCGGCCAAGGTTTCCAAAATAGGTTCATCCGTCACAGACCAGCGATCAATCGCCACATGCTTCAGCAATTGCAAAAAGGCCTCCACGCCTAAAGAGCCCGGCCATACAGGGTCCTGTTTAAAGTGTGCTTGGAAGAACCAAAAACTTGGATCAACATCTATACTTCCCTGAATATAGCCCAAGTCATTGGCACCACCCTTTGGTGCAAAAATTTCAACCTGATCCACCATCCGCATCTGTTCACCCGGATAAGTACCTGTGTCTGGATATCGGAAAGGGGCAGTGGCTGCGCGTTCTTCATCGCTAGCATCATGCAACTGAACAGTAGTCAATCCAACCTGCTCAGCCAACGCTTCATCAGAAAAATATCCAAAATATGTATTGCCTTTATAAATCGTATCACCACTCGCTGAGACTTCATAATTATAATGCTGAATAATCATCCCACCTGAACTTGATACACCTGTAGATTTCACACGCACTGCCAAAGTACCAATGTTACGAGGAACTTGTCGTACATGCGTCGCTTTACCGCCCAAGTTGCGGAAATGCAAATCAGTTTCGCTGGTCAACGCCGATCCCATAAAGGCCGCCAGCCAACCACACGGTTGCAAAGCTATTTCCAACAATACACTAAAGGGCATCGTTGGTTGGCGATTGGAATCAAAATACCACTCATCAATCGGCACATCGTATTCAGATACGATAACACCCCCAGATTTCATTGCCCATTGCTCAGCATCAATCTCTACGATACGATCCAAAAACTGAAATGGTGGACGCGGCAATCGCGCAATCACACGGTCTTTATCAAAAACGGCGTACTTTTCGCCAAAGGCTTCGGACGGGTTCCCATCGGAGAAAGCCAAAATTTTATCGTAATCAAACAGTGGGGCTTTTGGTACTGACACCGCCGATTCCACTGTTCCACCGCGCTGTGCCCACATGCTCTCAATCGAGTCACGAGTCCACCCAGTCATTTGCAGCGATAAATTATTCATTTCTACAGCGGGCTTACCATCGACATACATCATAGTATCGGCTATCGCGAAAGGATTCGGATTATAGCCGATTTCTTTTATCGTTATTTCATAAACCACCCGCTTAGTCGATTCATTTACCTCGCCTCGGCATTTCAGTTGTCCTGAAACACCAGGTACCGGTTCATATACAGCTGTATCCGCAGAACCGACCCAGCCCAT
>CALLLL010000028.1 GCA_938082445.1 uncultured bacterium | reverse complement strand
GGTGAAATTGCCGTTTGGGTCGGTGTTAGCGGCGGACACCGAGGCGAGGCCTTCGATGCATGCCGTTACATCATCGACAACATTAAACACCGCGTGCCCATTTGGAAAAAAGAACACTATGTTGATGGAGACTCCGGTTGGGTGCGCTGCGAAGCTTGTGCAGCATCAGGGCACGACCACGCACATTAAAACATCGCTTGGTGCATGAAAGCCCTTCGTGATAGCATGATTCCACACAACGAGTAATCTACAGGAATCAAGCATGCCTTCATCAATCAATAGAACAACTCCTTCTACACTTTTCTATTGCCTACTTGCAGGTTTATTCATGGCCTATGGTTGGGGATACCGAGGCACCGTCGGGCATGAAGCAGGTGCAATGGTACCCGCCGCATTACTGGGCTTGGTCATCTGCTTAGGGTCAGGCCGAAGCGATTGGTACCAACGCTCAGCAGTCACAGGACTCTTTGCCGCAGGCGGATGGTGTTGGGGCGGCTCCATTTCCTACATGGAGCATACTTTTTATACCCGTTCTGACTCATTTCCAAATGTACTATATGGGTACTCTTGCCTCTTTTTAATAGGCGCTATGTGGGCCGGAATTGGCATGGCTATCCTTGGACTGGGCTTAAGTGAATCCCGTTCAGAACTCGAGAAATTGGCGAGACCCTTTTTTGCCTTGGCTACCGTATTTTTCC
This sequence comes from uncultured bacterium, assembly GCA_938082445.1. Taxonomy (GTDB): domain Bacteria; phylum Hydrogenedentota; class Hydrogenedentia; order Hydrogenedentales; genus DTSJ01. The sequence goes on along the minus strand of CALLLL010000028.1, from coordinate 11,521 downwards.
TTAGCTGGATATATTTCTTCTTTAACCCTGATCACAAAGAAGCATTTGAAATATTTACCGTGCGCTATTTCCATGACGGGGACTGGTTTCCTGCCACACTTACTTTAATTGTAGGCATCCTCTATTGGTTTGCTCGCCCACAAGATCGTTCAGGGACAACGTTATTTATAGGTGCTGCCCTATCTTGGTGGATCGGCTATGGGATCCTCACCCAACTCTTCGGGCTACGATTAGGGCCACTCCATCGAAGCGAAAGCTGGAGTGGCGTCCTCGGCATATTAATCTTCATAATCGTCTACCTCAAAAAGCGTAACAACCGCGCAGCTTTGATGATGACCGCTTATGGAATCGTTGGAGGTGGACTAGGCTATGCTTTCGCAGTCTTCGTATTTCAACTCAACGCTATCAAATGGGGCCCCCTTGCCAATATTCTCATCCCCCTCTCCCCTTGGCGAACAGGTGAAATTACGATTGGATTTTTTATGGGTATCACAGCAGCACTTGCTGCATTGCGACTCATACAAGGCGGGCTAGCCCCAGCTAAAGACGATACCCCACGAATGCCGCTTGATATCCTCGCTGTGTTTACCATTCTCGTTGCGCTCCCATGGATGAACTTTCGCTGTCACTTCGCACGCACTTTGAAGCAATCATTGCCAACTGATCAAAATGCATTCCTGGGATTGTCCACAGGACTCTGGTATATCATCATCGGCCTATTGTGTACTCTCCCACTCATATACGCTTTGTATCGATATCGAAAAGGAGATAAATTTCTCTTCCCTGCACATGCTTTTGGAAAAGGCGCGACCATAGTTGTGCTTCTCACAGGACTTACAGTGACTGCTCAATTTTTCGACCTGCAATTCGCACGCACCAGTTTAGTCTCCAATCTCTGCTTCTGGCTACCCAGCACATTGGGCGTACTTTTCCTGATCCGATGCAGTGCACATGCCGAATTGGCGACAACTCCTGAGCAAGCCGGAACCATTGAAGCCTCAAGCCCCCAATGGAATCTAGGCAAGAAATTCAACCTCTGTTGCTGCTTTGTTCCTATCGGCATTCTGGCACTCACTGGCGCAGGACTAAAAATACAAGACGGCAATAGTGGTCGATTACGCTTTGGGCCTGATGCATACTGGCAGCAAACTGCCCGCATCCAGGGTACTTGGACAGCAATTCATCAAGCTGTAAAACTCGACAGCCCTGAGTTCTCAACAGACAACCTCCCTATCCAACAACTTGAATTCGATGTCTACCGAAACGTGACCGCGACCTTGGCTTCGGGAGAATTGTCTCAAAGTCATAAATGGGCTCAGAAAGATCAATACAACTGGATTTTCTGGCACCCTCGTGACCCAGCACATCCAGAACATGCAGAGATTCCCATTCGATTCAAAGGCCAACAGCTCTACATTGCTTGGCCACCCAAAGCCAAAAATGAAGGCTACATAGTTTTTGAACGCATAGATGAGTAATCCTGCGCACGAATATTGGCGAGTGAATTATTTAGCTGTTGCAACAAATTATTTTCATCAGGGGTTGGATTATAACGTATCGTTGAGTATTCACGGTACCATTCTTGAATAGGATCCATGATAGTTAGTCCCTCTGCATTGATTCGTCGCGCAAAGTGCAGTATCGTCTCTTCCGACTCTCGGATGAAACCAAACTCGCTCACCATATTGTCCATTTCGTCCAATAAGGCATGACAAGCCTGATGTTCATATTCAAGCACAGCACCCAATTGAGCCTGAAGTCGCTTACGACGCCAGTACCAATACCCCAACAGTATACAAGCGACTACAATAAACTCTGGGCTCTTGAGCACCGAAATTAATGCACTACGTAAAGAGAAAAAAGTATCTTTGAAATACCTCATCCAGCGCTGAGAGACCACAGCCTCCTTAAATTTCTGAATCTGTTGCTTAAGACTGTCAATCCAATCAGAAAATCGAGAGGCTGTTTTTTCTTGCGGAACCCCATCAGCAGGTGTGGCTTCTACCGTCATCCAACCCTCCGATTCAGTCCACGCCTCCACCCATGCATGAGCATCTCTACTTCGCGCCACATAATAATCACTTACAGAATTCTTTTCATGCGAAACATAACCTGTCACATATCGACAGGGGACTCCCCCAATACGCAATAAAATAGCAGCGCCACTCGCAAAATATTCGCAATGCCCCGGCGGTTGCTCCAATAAAAAGTAAGTTAGGGGATCGACATCTTTCGGAATAGTAATGCCAATTTCATATTGGTAATTATCTAAAAAATACTTGACGACTCGATGTATTTTTTCCTCATTCGAAACAGCTCCTTCAAAAACTGTTTGCGCCAATTCATGAATTCGGGGATCAAGTGTGTCAGGGACGGCAAGCATCAAGTACTCATTTTCTGCACTTGGCTCAGGCACCCCAACACCTTTATTCAAATAGATCTTATACGGAGAACCAGCCATAATACTATCGGCCATCACGCCACCCATCTGGTCAGCATACATAATCCGCGTTTCCGCCTCGATAATGGGCATATGCAATTGAGAGAACATATTTGCGCCTATATCGTTATGCGGCCAAATCTCCTTAACCGATAATTCTTTAGTAAACTCGACATCCTTCGACAGCATAGGCAACTCAAAACGATTGATTCGTTTATCTCTAGGCAACGTACGCCCTTCCAAGAAACTCATTGACGTTGAACTACGCCAATATGGAGCCTCATACTGATCAAATACAAAGCCTCTTAAATACCCAGGTGACCCATCTGAATAAATACGCAATGCAACTGTTTCTCCACCATCATCCTTCGATTTAGCCACCGATCCCAATTCCGAACTGGGATTTAGGCGAACACCACTAACGGGGCTAAAAGAAGGAGTCATTCGATTGAAAACCTCCTCCAATTCATCCTGATGAACATTCAGTAAATGGGAGATATACAAAGTAGAAGCAAACACAATTCCAAAGAACGCAAAATTAAATCCCCAAAGCCGTCTATCAACCTTATCCTGGGCTTGGCGGTTTCGTCGTACACTAAAAAACCACGTGCACAAACATAGGAACAGTAAAATTGACCCTTGATATATTAAATAGCCTTCGTCACTGAAGCGAGTAGCCCCCAGCATCGTTAAGGACACACAACACCCCAAAGGAAACACTACGGATACCCCAAGGCTACGTCTCCATAACAACAACAGTACCTGTACAAAAATTGAGTATTCGACAAAAACAACGACGACTGGACTTGTATGCCCCGAGTATTCTGTGGGCTCAACCGGAAGCATCGAATACCGAACATAAAAAAAGAATATAAATCCTGTAGCAATATACAGCAACCACTTAGGCGAAATATCCAATTCTATATTTCGAATAATGAAAAATACTATTGCACATACCACCATGACCAGTCGATGAATATCATTATTCATGACCAACATCAGCATGGCAAGTTGTAAGTAAATTATGAACAACGCGATCATTCTGTCAGAAAAAGGTTTCATAAGACTTCGTACGCCCCACGTCCGACTTCTTCCGGTGTAAACAAAATCACCTGCCCTACCAAATGCTCTGCACGCTCCAATGGAAGCGTCGTTGTCTTACCACGCACAATGTATACCTTCACACTGCACCCCGATTGCATGGCTGTTTTCACTAGCCGTTCTCGTGTTTCATCCCAATCCAAAAACACAAAAATCGCTGTAGATATATTCGCCAATTCATTCAATAACGTAGGCGCTATTTCATCAAAGGGGTTGTGATCACATCGGTCTAGACACGCCAACACTTCTAAAACATTATCAAAGTGTGCCGTGTGGCGACCTGAACGAAATACATATAAATCCGGGCCCGCAGCAAACAAATCAATAATGTACTCTCCATTTGACAAAGCATCTGCTATAGCCGCAGACAATTGAACAGCTCCTTCTAAATCCGGATATCCATGCTTCGTCAATTTCTCATGGTCAGGCACAAACGTATCCATTACTAAAGCGATACGACTATAGTATTCTTCCTGAAATTCACGTACAACCGGTGCACCAGTACGCGCCCACGCTCGAAAATCAATATGACGAACATTGTCACCATAGCGATACTCACGACTTCCAATATATTCCGGAGATTCACCAATGCTCGAAGTCAATGCGATTCCCCCTGGTTGATAATTTTTGGAGGGAGGGATTTCAATCGCTTCGGCCGGTTTAAAACTGGGTAATACCGTAATAGCATTTCGCTCATAGTGCATATATTCTTTAGTCAAACGCGATTTCACACGGACCAAGTTGAAAGGAAATTCACTGTACGCCCATAACGGAGGCATAGTATATACCCCACGTCGAAAATATTTTGCTTCAATTGACACTCGACACGTTTCCCCACTTCCAAGAGAACGAATCAAGCCCCCATCGTCCACGATTTCCATTTTTTGTGGAAGAATCATTCCCATACCATAACGCGATAGCATCTTTTTCCAAAAGGGAATCGTGTGTGCCTTCAATCCCTTCGTAGGGATAAGAAAGTACCCTACCCCCAATTCATATACTGTAGATTTCCCTTTATTTTCCAATACAAATTCAGAGCGAAACACTTCACCAGCGGTTACTTTTTCAGGAGCTTGACCCTTTATGCTAATAATCGGTCTACGAATGCGCGCTATAAGCCATACAAAAAATATCAGCATATAAATGCCCACACAGATTTGATAGGTAGGAACTGACAAAGAGTATATGGCCAAAGGGGCTGGAATAAACATGGCCAGTACCATAATGGAGCCGCTTAAGGTCAAACAAAACGTAAACCAATAGCGCATATAGTACTCAACGAAATCGGCCGGACGTTCAGCGCCGTAACGCATTTTCCAGTTTTCTTCACGCCATTTATTGAATCGTGAACGTATCATAGCGAGAGCCTCCTATACAGGTACCGGCACCGCTCCCAAAATATCTTCAATTACGGCATTTTTACTGGTTCCATCGTATTTGGCTTTCGTATTGAGTGTTAAACGATGCGCCAATACACATACAGCCACACGCTGAACATCATCGGGAATTACATACTCTCGTCCAGATTTAAATGCCATCGCCTGACACGCACGATACAACATCAACGAACCCCGTGTACTTACCCCAAGCTTAAGCTGGGGTTCTTCCCGCGTACGATTTACCAATTCAACCATATAGCGAGTTACTGAAGCATCCACCACTACCCGACGAACCCCTGCCTGTAATTCCAATAAGTCAGCCTGGCTCATGACCGAGGTTAAGCGCTCCAGCGGATGTTGTGCTGATTGAGATTCCAAAATATGCACTTCAGCATCCGGGCTAGGATACCCTAGATTCAATAACATCATAAAACGATCCAATTGCGCTTCTGGCAATGGATACGTCCCGTGAAACTCCACCGGGTTTTGTGTAGCCAACACCACAAATGGAGTCGGTAACACACGGGTAACTCCTTCGGAAGTTACCTGCATCTCCGCCATCGCTTCTAACAAAGCCGACTGAGTGCGCGGTGACGCTCGGTTTATTTCGTCCGCCAATAAAATGTTGCAAAAAATGGGGCCACCTCTAAATTCGAAGCCTCCATCCTTCGGATTATAAATAGACCCACCCACTATATCCGCAGGAAGTAAGTCTGGAGTAAATTGAATTCGGCTGTAAGCAGCATCCAAGGAAATGGCCAGTGATTTTGCTAAGGTCGTCTTACCCATTCCCGGCACATCTTCCATCAAAACCGAACCGTTAGCCAGAATCGATACCAGCAACAACTCGATGGCTTCAGTCTTCCCGCGAATCACCGTCTCAATATTCTCTTGTAGGCGGTTCATTAGGTCCTGCGCACGGCCCATATCAGGCTTAGCCCAGTCTTCGGTATCCAGCGATTGAGTATCCATACCCATCCCCTTAATTTATTGACAGCCACTTACCACAAAACTCACTTTACATCACAAAGTAATGTTTGTCAACCCTATCAATTTTCATTAGCAATTAAACAATTAGACGTTTAATTAAATTCATCGACTGAGATGATTCCTAGCCGAAAATGACTTTATAACTACTTAATTCGCCATACTGACACATTGAAGTCAGTACTTTTATAACTATAATACCCTACTTCTTAAAAAGGAACGTTTATTCGTTGTTTACTTCTTCTGTCACTCTCAATATCCCATACCCATCAAACTATTTTGATTCCCAGTCACTTCAACGTGTAGTGTGAGAATTTACAACGATAATCAGTCAATCAAAAGGGATACATGTACCATGCCGAATAAAGCCATCAAGCCCAATAACCATCCCCACTCTATAACACGTAGAAAATTTCTAGCCGCATCTGCCGCCGCCACAACCGTAGCAACCTTAGGATTCCCCTCCATCGTCCGAGGGCAAAACCTCAACAGTAAACTCGACATAGCCATCATTGGCGCTGGCGGACGAGGAGGCAGCAACCTTAACGGTGTCAAGTCTGAAAACATCGTGGCACTATGCGACGTAAGCGGCACCAACATGGATGCACAATCCCTCAAATACCCCAAAGCGCGAAAAGTACAAGACTTCCGAAAGCTCTATGACCACCACAAAGAATTTGATGCAGTGGTTGTCAGCACTTGCGAGCACACCCACGCCTTTGCCACACTACCGGCCCTCCAATTAGGCAAACACGTCTACTGCGAAAAACCACTTACCCATAATGTATGGGAAGCACGCGTCATTCGTGAAGCCGCAGACAAAGCTAAGGTCGCTACCCAAATGGGAACGCAAATACACGCCGGAGACAACTATCGTCGTGTTGTCGAACTCATACAAAGTGGTGCCATCGGCAATGTCACCGATGTACATGTATGGGTCGGACGAGCATGGGGCTGGCATGAAAACCAAGCAGCATCAAAAGCCGCCAACGACATTGTCTTTGTACAAGATCGGCCGAAAAAATCAGACCCCATCCCCACTGGACTCGATTGGGATCTCTGGGTCGGTCCCGCACCCGAACGCCCCTTCAACAACCTATACGTCCCCGGTCCCAAATGGTACCGCTGGTGGGATTTCGGTAACGGCACCATGTCAGATTTAGGAAGCCACTGGATCGATTTACCGTTCTGGGCTCTGAACCTAGATCATCCTCGCACCATTGAAGCCCATGGCCCGCCAATAAATGCTGAAATCGCCCCTGCCTCCATGCAAGTGGACTATACCTATGGCCCCCGTGGCAAAATGGCTCCCGTCAACCTCTCCTGGTACCAAGGCACCTACAAACCCCAACTCTGGAAAGACAAAGAAATTCCTCAATGGGGCAGCGGCGTACTCTTCGTAGGCGACAAAGGCATGCTCCTCTCCGACTATGGAAAACACCTCCTTCTTCCTGAAAACGACTTCAAAGACTTTGAACGTCCCGAGCAGTTCATCCCTAAATCCATCGGACACCACGCCGAATGGATCCACGCTTGCAAAACTGGCGAACCCACCACCTGCAACTTCGAATACGCCGGATGGCTCACCGAAGCCAACCACCTGGGGAACGTCGCCTACCGCGTCGGAAAAAAACTTAAATGGAACGCCAAAAAACTCAAAGCTAAAAACGTTCCCGAAGCCGCCCGCTACATCAAACGCGAATACCGTAAAGGGTGGGAACTCAGCTAAGCACTGAAGTAATTAGTAAAAACGCCCTGCACGCATTGTTATCAATGCGTGCAGGGCCTTATTTTTTATACTACAATAGCGACTCTACTCCCCAAACTTTAAGGCTTGGATGTAGCCTCTTTTTTGGGGTCCCAAATAGAGGCCGCGATATACTGCTGAGGGTGATCCGCTATCGCCCAATAATACATAGCCACTAATTTTCCATCCGAGCGCTTGGCCAATCGTGGATAGCCCAAGTCAGCCCAATCATCGACACTCTGAAAATCATCCCGAACAATAAATTCAGGCCCCCAGGTTTTCCCATTATCACTCGAGTACTTGCCAGCAATTGTTTTATTATCCCGATCGCCATAAATACAACACAGCCGACCATCTTCCAGTTCGACTATCGAAGGCGGGTTTGAATGAGTTCGAATATCTTTTATTCGGCTTATATACTTCCAAGTTTTACAATCATCTGTTGAAATATATGCATCGACAAGTCCTACATGAAATTCAGTATTGAAAATTTTACGACAAGTTAAAATATAATCCCCGTTTGAGATCCGGATGGTCTGTGGCATAATTGAGCGAAGCTCTGGTGCGGCAGGTGTGATCCAAGTCACAAATTCAAATGTCAGTCCCCCATCCTCTGTTTTTACACAAGCAATACGGCTAGTCTCCTCAACAACATCCAAGTTGACAGTGATAAACAAAAAACAACTCTTTGGACCGGTAACAATATAGTCCGTTCGGGGTGTCAGCACTTTGCCCTTAAATTCTGGATGCTCATTCAGATTCCCGAAAGTATGCGGCCCCTTCCAATTCGCGCCCCGATCATACGAATAATAAAATCCACCTTTCGGATCATTATTGCCATGATAACCAGAGGCAAAAATACGCATCGCAAAACCTGTATGTGCAAAATTCATCGGGTTTTCTAAATTCGTTTTACCCTTTGGCAACCACTTAATATTTTCATCATCTAAAAAATTACTCGGGTCAAATGTGGCCCAAGTTCTACCACCGTCAAGACTCCGCGCAAATTTACTATGCTGAATGCCCTTCAGATTATGCCCCTTACTGTTTACAAAATCACCCTCTGTATACCCCACCAAAATTTCATCTCCCCACTGCCAAGAACCATTATTCGCGGGCCATCCGCAAAATTTATCCCGATCCCCCGCCACCATAACATGCTCCGCATCTACCACCAATTGGGCACCTGAATGCAATGAAAATACAAAAAATCCCACAAGAATTAATATAAAGCGAATCACGAAAAAATCTCCTTAATTTAAGTCACTAGAAAAACATTTTTGCAGATTCTATATAAAAATACAATTAAATGGGAATCAATTCACATAGATTGAACGTTATACAACATAATAAACGCACAAAGGGGTTTGAGATGAAATATGTAATTTCTATGATACTGCTAACCTTAGTTAGTTTCGGCTGCGCTACCAATACACCATCCGGTGTAAAAGTCATACAAAACTTCGAAGTGGACCGCTACTTAGGGACTTGGTACGAAATCGCTCGACTCGATCATTCATTTGAGCGCGGCATGAGCAATGTCACTGCCCAATATTCATTTAACGATGACGGCACCATTCGCGTTCTTAATACAGGCTTCAAAGATGCAACAAACAAATGGGATAGCGCAGAGGGCAAAGCAAAATTCAAAGGTAAAAAAAATGAAGGAAGCCTTAAAGTATCCTTCTTTGGCCCATTCTATGGCGGCTATCACATTATCGAACTTTCCAAAGACTATGAATACGTAATGATTGCAGGTCCTTCAAAAAATTATCTTTGGATACTTTCGAGAGAGCCAAAACTTGATGAAACGACTTATAATAGCTTGGTGGAAAAAGCAAAGAACTTAGGCTTCCCCACTCACGAATTAATAGAAGTGAAGCATAATAAAATCCAAAAGTCCTAATCATGCAAACGCTCACACCCATCATAGTAAACGATAAAATGCAGACGGATTATCGCTATTACCGACTTGAACCAGCAGGCAGGAATTTTGATCCTCGATTCACCCCCGACCTTACTCCAAAACAAATGCTGGCTTTAGGGGTTTTTGGTGGAAAATACATGACCGATTGCCAAGAAGAGTTCCCAGCCAGTTGGTTTAGCCGCGCAAAACTATCCCCCATTAAGAAAGATAAGTACCTAAACTATTTCCAAGTCGACGCAAGCCTATCCCTAAAACACTGGTCCGATAAAGGGTGGATACATCCCGAAGATCCCCGTGGCTGGTTCCAATGGTACTGTCGCTACTACTCTGGCCGACGAATGCCAGAAGAAGACCAACGTCAAATAAGTCGCTGGCGGGCCATACGCCGCCATGTTGGTGCGATCCAGAAAAACTGCAACCCCGGTGACCACCACTGCCGACCTCGTCAACGACAAGCCCTCTTGCATTGGGCCTACGACTCAAGAAAGTATTAACCAAACATCAATTAAACAGGGTTAGCCCTACTCAACAATAAACTTCACAAATCTCACCGCCGAATTGGCTGAAATTTCATATACGTCCCCGTACGCCACACCCACTCCAATGGACCAAATCGGAAGTAACGCAGCCAAAGCGGAGATAAAGTAAGCTGTACCGTCCAAATCACCAGCACAACTCCCAACTGTTCCACACGAGATACACTCCCAAACCACCCCAATCCATAGCCATAGAATATCCAGGTAGCAATGACCGTTTGACCAATATAATTGGTAAACGCCATACGACCATATGAAGACAGTACATGATGTACCTTAGAGAATCGCTTGCTACGACACACAAGCATCACCAACGCAACCCACATCAACGCGACAAAGACACTCCCAAAATAATTAGCCAATGCTCCATACCCCAACACGAAAGCTGGGTCGAAGTCATGTTGTTCGTTCATAAAGGCACCCAAGCCAACCAACGGAATTCCGATTGCAGCGCCCATCATTGCCATACGTACGTAAAAAGCAGTCGACCGAGAAGCATCCAATACACCAGACTTAAATAAAGCTATGCCAAGACACATGAGACCACACAACCGTAAAAAAAACATCAGAGGAAACACAAAAAAGTGCATGCTCAACACTTCAAAAAAGCGAATCAAAAAATGTTCAGACCAAGCTCCACGATACGCATCTATTTCAACCTGATGATCCTCCATACTCAACATAAAATCATCTCGAATCGATTCGACAGCATCGGGAAAATACTGTGCCGAAAGCCCAATTAAAATATGAGACACACAACCAAAGACAACCACTATTGCACCAACAATAAATAATCGTTTAGAAGACCATTTACGCACCCAAACAACAAAGCACCCGCAAATCGCATACGGCACAAGAATATCCCCATACCAAATCAGATATGCATGCACCAATCCAAACACAAGCAACAGAAACATACGGCGAAAATGGACTCCAAGCACTGGCTTCTCAGCAATATCACGATGCTGGGACATCAATACAATACCCGCTCCGAAGAGCATACTGAACATGGCCATAAACTTTAGGTCAAACAACAAATACCCAACAAGCCAAAGAAATCCATGAAGCCCCTCAAGACTGCCATACGAATTTGGAATGAGATACGCCGTCGACGGCATACTAAAGGACTGAATATTCACCACAAGAATACCCATTAACGCAAAGCCCCGAAGAATATCCAAAGAATCAATTCGCGCACGATCCGAAACAGGGCCAGTACCGCCTACAGGGACTTCTACATCATTCATAATGACACCACTCCTATTCACCAAGACGGGGCCACTATACCAAAGAGCCCTACAGGTTTCGAATAAGAAGGAAAGAAAGGATAGTAATGAAGAGAAAAAATGGCGGAGGATGAGGGACTCGAACCCACAAGACCGAAGTCGCCGGTTTTCAAGACCG
>CALLLL010000027.1 GCA_938082445.1 uncultured bacterium | reverse complement strand
TTTAACACTACATACTCATCGTCTTTGCGATAAAAGTTGTGTGCACGGATGGATTGCTCAATCATATGAACAGCCCCCATGGAGTCATTGGTATATAAGTTATCAACATTGAAAAAGCGCTCAGCGGCTTCCATACCTTCTTCGGTCAGGGTTGCATGGTTCCCTTTTTCTTCCAGCTCATAATGCTTCTCGTCCTTGAGCTGTGCAACCAATTCATTTACTTTTTGGTATAGACCAGTACTTTTTTCAGGCCGTCCGGAAATAATCAGCGGGGTACGCGCTTCATCCACCAGAATAGAGTCCACCTCATCCACAATGGCAAAATTGAGTTCACGCTGCACACGGTGCTCTGCACGTTGCGCCATGTTGTCGCGCAAGTAATCGAATCCATACTCATTGTTGGTTCCATAGGTAAGATCAGCACGGTAGGCTACTTGACGTTCGGTCGTGGGCATTCCTTGCTGAATCAATCCTACAGTTAATCCCAAGAATTCAAAAATGGGTCCCATCCATTGCATATCCCGACGTGCAAGATAGTCATTCACTGTAACAATGTGAACCCCTTTTCCTTCGAGTGCATTTAGGTATAAAGGCAATACGGCGACCAAAGTTTTACCTTCTCCGGTCATCATTTCAGCGATTCCACCTCGGTGAATCACTAGTCCACCGAGCAATTGCACATCAAATGGGCGTAGGCCGATTACGCGCTTGGATGCTTCTCTTGCTACCGCAAAGGCTTCTGGGAGTAAGTCATCTAAGGTCTCGCCGTTGGCTAAACGTGTTTTGAAATGACCTGTCTGGGCTCGTAGTTCATCATTGGTCATGGAGGAATACGTTCCTTCAAGCGAACAAATACTACTGATTACAGGCTTTAATCGTTTATCATCACGGTCTTTACTGGTGCCAAATAATTTCTTTAAAAATGAGGTGCCCAACATTAGGGATTGATCTCCGGTCTTTTTGTCATGATACACTGTGTCTATCCTATTGACACGAAGGTATATCATACCAAAGCCAAAGGGATTACTACCAACTTATGGCCAAGGGCCGATTTGGGGATAATAGAGCATGCTCAGACAACTACAGCTTCGGGGGAATCGTGGTCTATCTATATAGTCTTACATTACTTATCTCATCGACCGTATTCGGTACATTTTGCCGTACAGTTATGCAAGATCTGGGGCTGGTACCCAATTTAGGCTCAGGCTTGGTGCTCATGCTGGCTGCTGGATGTTTATATGTTTTTCTACAATCGGCTTTCATGAGTATCCTACGTCTATACCAACCTTCTCAAGCTCCCAGCATCTATATCACTGAAATTGTCTCCAATGCGGCAATTGTTGCTTTGGTCCCGTATATTCTCCATATATCCATCCCATGGCCCAGTACATTATTTGAGCGCGTTGAGCCCTTAATTTTTCTCGGTGTATTTGGCGCCATTCATCTCTTTTGTAAACTAGCCACCTTCTATGCTGCACACCAGGGTGAACTCCGTCAACGGCGCAGTGCCTTAAGCTACATGATTCTGACCGTGGTAATGCTGTTGGGAGTACTTATTTTTCAGGGGCGCTGGACAGCTTCTTTGGAAGCGGCACGCATACAAGCACCTGATGAAACCCATACCTTAGCGGTTAACTCCATGATTGCTCATGCCCGCATTGTTCCCGAGGGGGCTGTATTCACTAGTGAAACAACTTCGGATAACAATCAAACCATTTCTGCTCGTTTTGCCAATGTGGATAGCGGACAACTCTCTACCATTTACGCCACGTTTAGTATGAAAGGTAAAACCAATACACTTTATGAAACATCGGTGAAACTTCCTATCGATGGCTGGGGCGAAGTCCGAGTCCCCAATGAATTCCTACCGGATGACTTACGTGAAGCTGAAGTACGCTGGACGCGTAAGCAAGAACCCAATTGGCAGCGCATTTTTGGATTACGCCCCATCGTATTTGCCCCTGCGGATGAATCCACGGATAAGCCCTACGAGGTGGCCATGTCAGGGCCGTTTTTCAATTATGAACGCCCAGTGGTCGGAAAACCCAATATCATTGTGATTATGATTGATGGTCTAGCGGCCAATCATCTCTCTATGCTTGGTTACCCGCGTGAAGTTACACCTTCTTTGGATAAACTTGGCTATACGGGACTTGTATTCCCCAATACTATGATCGATCAGGCCAGCATAAACGATTCACTTTGGCAATTATTCACTGGTAAACGTATTGCGCTTTCAACCAGCAAGTCATTTATCGACACTCTACATGATGCTGGTTATGCCACTATTGCGTACACAGAAGGTGAGGGCAATGGTGACTTAACGTATACCTCCAGAGAGGCTTCAGGCTTTGAATTGTTCTCAGCAGGCTACTCGACAGTAAATGGCTCCAAACAAACTCTTGGTGATGCACGACAGTGGATTAGTCAACACCAACAGATTCCGTTTTTTATGATGCTTCGATTGCGGAGTTTAGAGAAAGCACCAACGACCGTGGAAGAAGACAAGGGTGTTTATCCGCAGAAGGGCGTAACACGTCCTATAGATCGTTTTGATAATGCACTCCTCGATCTCGACCAACAAATTGGTAGCCTACTCAAGTATGTGCGCGATCGAGAGATTCGGAAAAATACCTTCATCCTAGTGACAGCACCCTATGGCCATGAATTTTCTCTGCAATCCTCTGGGCAACTGCTCAAAGAACCCTCCAAGCGAGTTCCTCTCATCGTCAATGGCCCAGGATTACGCACCGGGCAAGTCCCACGCCAAGTCAGCATGGCTGACATCGGCATGACCATTTCAGACATTACCAACATATCGTATCCTGAGCTTGTTGACGGGCAGTCGGTTCGATAATTAAATACGGGATATTCATCCCAGAATAGGCCATCATGGATTCCAAAGACAGTAACGGCATTGCACTCAATCAAGGTGATAATGTTCGGGTAACCAAAGATCTTAAAGTAAAGGGTACATCCAGAACACTTAAACGCTGGGAAGTCGTTAAAAACATTAAGCTCACCAATACCCCAGAAGAGATTGAAGTGCGCATAGGAAAAGCCACTATTGTCATCAAAACCTGCTTTGTCAAAAAAGCGTAAGTATTGGCGCATATTGACTCGCAATAGCGCGGACAATTAAACTAATCCAATGCGTTATTTTTACTACATATGCGTACTCTTACTCAGTTCCGTTTCTGCATTCGGCAACGAGTCAATCGATTTCAATCGTGATGTCCGCCCGATCTTATCGGACAAATGCTTTGCCTGCCATGGACCCGATGAAAACACCCGAGAATCAGGTCTGCGATTTGATGAAAAAGTAGGGCTCTTTGCAACGCTCAAAAACGGGAGCACGATGATTGTTCCTGGCGATCCTGAAGCCAGTGTACTGATCCAGCGTATTACCCATTCCGACCCTGAAGAGCGAATGCCTCCAACCTCATTCCACCTCACTCTTAAAGAAAGTGAGATTGAAACTTTAGTCCAATGGATTTCGGATGGAGCTCCTTGGCAAGGTCATTGGGCATTTATTCCGCCCACACGTCCAGATGTACCAAGTGTTCAGGACAAGAACTGGGCGCAAAATAACATTGATCTTTTCATTCAACAACGACTTGAATCCGAAGGCTTTTCGCTGTCCCCCATGGCGACAAAAGAAACACTGATTCGCAGAGTAACTCTTGACTTAACCGGATTACCACCGACCCCCGAGGAAGTTGAAGCTTATTTGAACGACACATCAGCTTCAGCCTATGAAAAAGTGGTCGATCGTCTGATGGCATCCACGCGCTATGGAGAACATATGGCGCTCACCTGGCTTGAAGCATCGCGGTATGCCGATACCGATGGCTATCAAAATGATCGCTTGCGCTTTATGCATGTTTGGCGCGATTGGTTGATTGAATCACTGAACAACAATAAGCCTTATGACGAATTTGTGATTGAACAACTCGCCGGGGATATGTTGCCCAACGCCACCTTGCGTCAACAAATCGCTACTGGCTTCACTCGTGCCAATCGTATCAATTCAGAAAACGGAGCTATCCCAGAAGAATGGTTAGTGGAAAACATTGTGGATCGTGTAGATACCGTTGGAACCTTATTCTTAGGCTTAACCATGAGTTGTGTGCGTTGCCACGACCATAAGTATGACCCTATTTCCCAACGTGAATACTACCGCATGTTTGCACATTTCAATCGGGTTCCTGAATGGGGTGTGGGCCCCAATGATGGCAATAGTCCCCCTTTCATCGAAGTTCCCAAAAGTTGGCCAAACTTGAGCCCTGA
>CALLLL010000026.1 GCA_938082445.1 uncultured bacterium | reverse complement strand
CCCGAGTAAATCAAAAAAGTAAATCCAGCGGTAAAAAAATGCAAAAAGTTCGACTTAAGGCATTAATGAAACCGGATGAACATGAGCGTGTGGGAGATTTGGCAGAAATCGACTTTGATAGAGCGCTTTGGTTTGAAGATGAACCCATCCGCGCTTATCCAGAAAAAGAGTTGGCATCCCAAGTACTGGGTTTCGCCAATCGTCAAGGTGTGGGTAGTGAAGGAATCGAAGCCAAATTTAATAAGTATCTTTCAAGCACCGATGGCGAACACGCGATGCGTCGCGATCGTAAAGGGTACCGCTTGGGGTTCCGGACGTTGGAATATAGGGCACCTGAGGGGGGGGATGATTTATATCTAACGATAGATGCAAATCTTCAATACACACTTGAGCAAGAGTTGGATAAAGCGATGGAGCGCAATAATGCTAAACGCTCCATGGGAATTTTAATGGATCCCGATACAGGGGCCATTCTAGCCATGGCTACACGCCCGGCATTTGATCCCAATGAATACAATAAAGTGGATCCCGAACTGCGTAGAAATAAAGTAGTGACCGATTTATTTGAGCCAGGGTCAGCCTTTAAGTTGGTCACGGCTGCAGCTGCTTTGGAAGAGGGAATCGTTACTAGAGATACCCCCATTGATTGTTTAGGTGGTCGCTTCAATCCGTATGGGCATACTATTCGGGATACGCATAAACTGGATGTGGTGCCCTTTTGGGAAACCTTTGCACAGTCCAGTAATATTGCGATTATTAAAATAGCGGCGAAATTGGAACCGGAAGGATTGGAGAAATGGATTCGAGAGTTTGGGTTTGGACAGCGCACAGGACTTGAGGTGCAAACAGAAAGTCCTGGACTGTTCCGCAAGCGAAAAGATTGGAATGGTCTTTCGATGGGGTCATTGCCAATGGGGCAAGAGATTGGGGTGACGATGCCTCAATTAGCAGCAGCTTTTAGTATTGTTGCGAATGGAGGAGAAACAGTTACGCCGCACTTAGTTAGCCGGGCTGTTAGTCAAGAAGGCGAAGTAACCTATCAATTCGAAGAGAAAGAGTCGCGCCGAGTAATCTCAAAAGAGACGGCCAGGATAATGCGTGATTTATGCCACACCGTGATTACCAGTGAGCATGGGACAGGTAAAAAAGCTTCAATTAAAGAATACAGAGTAGGCGGTAAAACCGGTACCGCTCAAATTGCCGACCCAGTCAATGGTGGATATTATAAAGATCGCTATACCACTGTTTTTGCAGGCTTTGCACCCATTAATGATCCCAAAGTGACCTGCGTGATTGTCGTTTCTGAGCCCATGGTTAAATTACACTATGGAGGCCATGTATGCGGTCCTGTATTTCGTGATGTAGTGCGAGAAGCGCTGATCGATATGGGCGTGCCTGAAGATCCGATGGATCCAAAAATCTTTGCGCGTAACGCTCGCCTTTTTGCAAAAGAAGACATTCCACAAACCAACGATGCCGACACGATGGAATCGCGTGTGACGATGAACGATCTTGAACCTTCCATGCAAAATGAATTTCACGACAACTTGGAACTTGTTGTAAAGCAATGGGATACATCTAATACTGAAGGGCCTATTATGCCCAATTTGCGCGGTCTGACCAAGCATGAGGCCCGAATGAAAGTAATCGAGCTTGGGTTAACATGGGATCCCGATGGCGTTGGGCGTGTGGTACGCCAAGAGCCTGCCGCAGGTGAATCCCTCAATGATGTACGCGTATGTAAACTATTTTTTGAAAGATCAGTTAATACAAATGGAACTTAATCATTTAATCACCCTTCTTAAAGAGCAGGGCATTGATGCTGTAGCTACATCGGAATTACCCGATGTGGCTTTTTCGCATATTACCGAAGATTCTCGCAAGGTTACTCATCGGTCTATTTTTGTGGCTGTTTCTGGTGAACATGTCCATGGCTATGATTATGTGGATGCAGCAGTAAGCCAAGGAGCCGTGGCCATCATAGGTCAGCGCTCGGTTACAGAACTGAGTGGGTATCCTGCACATATCCCCTATATACAAGTGCCTCATGCGCGTCAGGCACTTGGGTATGTTGCCCATGCATTGGTTGATTTTCCGTCTCGTTCTCTACAGGTGATTGGTATTACAGGCACCAACGGTAAATCCAGCACAGCAATGATGATTCATCACATTTTGCAACATGCTGGACATCACAGTGCCTGTTTAGGAACTTTGGGGTATAGCGTGGGAGGTGCAGAACATGAAGCCGCGCGTACAACGCCTTTCCCTGAAGATTTAGCCAATCTATTCAAGCAAGCTTACGATGCGGGAGATACGCATTTAGTCATGGAAGTAAGCTCTCATGCCTTGGAGCAAGATCGGGTAGCCGGTATTGAGTTCGATGTTGCGGTATTTACCAACCTAAGTCAAGACCACCTTGATTATCACTCCGATATGGAAACATATTTAAATGAAAAGATAAAGCTCTTTAAAAAGCTTGACCCGTTGACAGGAATATCCATTGCCAACTCAGACGATGACTCCTGGGGCAAAGTTAGAACAGCAAATGAAGCGCAGCATATTTCCTTTGGGGGATCCGGTGATGTGTCCGCCTCAGAGATAAAGATGAAAAACAACCGGACCCAGTTTAAGTTAAAAACTCCCTGGGGAAATTCACTATGCGATATGGCTCTATTGGGACATCATAATGTTAGCAATGCTTTGGCGGCTGTGTCAGTATGTGGCCAATTGGGCGTATCCATTGAACAATTAAAAGAAGGCCTAAAGACATTGCCTGTAGTTCCCGGCCGTTTTGAGGCAGTAGATGCCGGTCAAGATTTCCAAGTAGTGGTTGACTATGCGCATACCGATGATGGATTACTTAATGTTTTAAAAGCCAGTCGAGAGCTCTGTGAAAACCGATTGATTGTTGTTTTCGGGTGTGGGGGCGATCGGGATAAGACAAAACGCCCTAAAATGGCTGCAGTTGCGGCGCAATGGGGCGATTACAGCATTATTACTTCGGATAATCCCCGAAGTGAATCACCAGAGCGTATACTGATGGATGTAGAAGTCGGTATGCAGCATGCAGGAAAAAAACGCGATGTGGATTATACGGTGATAGAAGATCGTAAAGAGGCCATCCATGCTGGAATGGCAATGGCACAAAAAGGAGACTTGATCATGATTGCCGGAAAAGGGCATGAAGATTATCAAATTCTCAACGAAGGAACCATCCATTTTGATGATCGAGAAGTCGCACGTGAATGGTTGGAGGGACACAAATGAGTGGAGATTGGTTGTATACATCGGATCAATTAGCCAAAGCCATAGGGAGTACATTCTCAGGCATTGCGTTTAGTTTTTCTTCGATTTCCCACGATACACGGACATTGGAAAAAGGCGATGTCTTTTTTGCTTTGTCCGGTGAAAATTTTGACGGAAACGCCTTTGCTGAACAAGCCTTTGAAAAGGGAGCGTTTGCTGTTGTCGTCAGTAAAGATCTGGATGGTATCCCATGTATTGTTGTCAACGATGTGCAACAAGCTATTCAAGACTTCGCGGCATTTCATCGCAAGCAATATTCCATTCCTATATTGGCCATTACGGGGTCTTGTGGGAAAACTTCCTGTAAAGATATGATTGCATCGCTGTTGGCTACTGTGTATACCGTAGTCAAAACACAGGGCAATTTTAATAATGAAATAGGATGTCCGTTATCCATTTTGCAAATGGATGCCGAAACAGAATTTTTAGTGCTGGAAATGGGGGCGAATCATCACGGTGAAATCGCACGACTTTGTGAGATCGCCCAACCTACAGAGTCCGTAATAACAATGATTGGTGCAGCTCACTTGGAAGGGTTTGGAAGTATTGATGAAGTCGCAAAGGCGAAATCAGAAATTATGTCCGGGCTTTCTCCAGAAGGCTGTTTTTATGTCAACAATAATGATGCCCGTTGTGTAGCTATAGGCGAACGGTTTAGTGGAAAAACGATTCCATTTGGTACCAATGGCGATGTAAGTTTGAATAACATCAGCTTTAATGATAACGGTGAGATGGTGTTGGACATTAATCCTATTGGGACAATATGCCTTCCTTTATATGCTGAAGCACATGCCCAAAATGTATTGCTTGCAGTGGCAGTGGGCTTGCGGCACGGAATAACCGAGTTTGAAGCACCCTTACGCGCGGCTTGTTCGACTACCAGTCGATTTAAGGTTCATTCATTATTGGGGCGCGAAATAATTGATGATACTTACAATGCCAACCCCGATTCGATGCGAGTAGCCATTGAAGCACTATCCACACGGCCATGTGCTGGACAGCGTATTGCCGTCTTAGGAGGAATGCTGGAACTGGGGGAAGATGCTGAGTCACTGCACTATAAAACAGGATCTGAGTTGGGCAAACATGGTATAACTAAGGCATTGGTTCGGGGGCCTTATGCCGAAGCGATTGTAGCCGGAGCACTGGAATCGGGGGTTGTTCAGGCGCAAGTCGTTGAAGAGCATGGGGATATGGCCAAAGAATTGGCCCAAAGTTCACAACCAGGCGATGTGATTTTATTTAAAGGATCACGTGGCATGGCCATGGAAAAAGTGATACATGCCCTGAGTGAGCACTTAAATCGAGCAGAATCGTAATGCGAATCGAGGGGAAGCATTAATCCATCATGCTTTATTATTTATCTGAGTATTTTTCCGATAGCTACAGCATCCTAAATGTATTGGGCTATAACACTGTGCGTGCTGGTGGCGCCATGTTTACGGGGTTTATGTTGAGCATTCTGCTCGGCCCGCGGGTCATCCAGTTTTTGCGTGATTTTAAAATTGGCCAAGTGATCAAAGAAGATCATGTGAAAGATTTACATGAATTGCACAAAGCCAAGGGGGGGACGCCAACGATGGGTGGCGTACTCATCATTGTAACCACACTCATTTCACTTCTCTTGTGGAGTAATTTAACAAACCCATTGCTCTTGATTGCTACTGCTGTTTTGGTGCTGATGGGTGTAGTTGGTTTTATGGATGATTTCATCAAATTACGCCGTAAGCATAACGATGGACTCAGTGCCCGTGCGAAATTTTCGGGTCAATTGTTGGTTGGTCTTCTGCTAGGCGCAGTACTTGTTACCAACCCGATTACCTATGGTGCTTCATATTTATCCCATGCCGATGTAAACAATTGGCGTGATTTTGTTTCTGAACTTCAGGATGCTCATGACAAGCCTGAATCGCAATTGGGACGGTTTGTTCAAACCTTTTCACCTGAACTGGTTACCTTAATTAAAAACGAACCCAACGATTCAAATACGCGTAACGCTATCCGTAAATCACTCAATAAAGCGTTGGAAAATCCAGAAGTGTATATTGCATCTGCATGGTCCGATATGGGAACGAATGATGAAGCGTCTAAAATGTTAGCCGCGGAAGTGGGTTCTTTTAAAAAAGGCGATATTGTTCGATTAAATCGCTTACTGTTAGAGAGTTCAGTTCCTGAATTAATTCGTCCCAGCATCAAAGATTTGCATACAAAAGTCAGTGTGCCTGGCTTTAAAGACCTATTGATCCCTATGGGAATACTGTATATTCCCTTTGTGCTGATCATCATTGTTGGCACATCAAATGCCGTGAATTTAACCGACGGATTGGATGGCTTAGCCACAGGCGCATCGGTTATTGCGATAGGAGCGTTTACGGCTTTGGCTTATGTCGTCAGTCGAGCTGATTGGTCCAGTTATTTATTTGTAACGTATATCCCCGAGGCCAGTGAACTGGCCGTATTTGGAGCGGCTTTATTGGGTACAGGCTTAGGGTTTTTATGGTTTAATGCGCATCCAGCCGAAGTGTTTATGGGCGACACAGGCTCATTGGCCTTAGGCGGTGTGCTGGGAACAATGGCTATTTTAACCAAGCAAGAATTGCTTCTCCCGATTGTAGGGGGCTTATTTGTTATCGAAGCGCTTAGTGTTATTTTACAAGTAGGTTCATTCAAGCTGCGCAAGAAACGAATCTTTCGGATGGCCCCTTTGCATCATCACTTTGAATTAAAAGGGTGGTCAGAAATTAAAGTGACGATTCGCTTCTGGATTGTTGCCGCGATGTTCGCTTTGATGAGTTTGGCCACCCTGAAATTGAGATAGTTATGGATGTTTCGGGACAAAAAGTGTGTATAGTCGGGATGGGAGAGACCTCACTGGCTTTGGTGAAGTTGTTACTCCAACACGGTGCGCAGCCTTTTGTTACTGAATTTAAACCCCATGAAGAAGTAATACACTCTACCAATGAATTGGACTCTTTGGGGGTAGCCTATGAATGTGGTGGTCATAGCAATACAGCCTTAACCAACGCGAAGTTAATCATCCCAAGCCCCGGTGTTTCTCCTGAAATCAGTGTGATACAAAGTGCACAAAATACCGGTATTCCCATAATGAGCGAGATTGAATTTGCATCACGCTATTGTCAGTCCAAAATCGTTGCAGTCACCGGCACCAACGGAAAAACAACCACTACAGAATTAATTGCACATGTTATGCGCACCTGCGGGTTGGATGTTGGTTTGTGTGGAAATAATGAAACCCCATTGTCGAAGGTCGTTGCGCAAAAACAACAGCCTGAGTATGTAGTTATTGAAGTGAGTAGTTATCAATTGGATTTAGTCAGCAGCTTCGCACCGAATATAGGGGTTGTTTTAAATTTAACCAACGATCACCTTCAGCGCCATAAAACAATGGAAAATTATGCAGCGACTAAGGCACGGCTCTTTGCTGCACAGAAGGATACCGATACAGCAATACTCAATGCAGACGACGACTGGGTCAAGGACATGGGAGCAGGGCTAAAAAGTCGAGTACTTAAGTTCAGTCAATGTAACCCCAAAGAATCTGTATGCTGCATTGAGAACGATTTGCTGGTTGAGGATGTCATTGTCGCTCAGCGAAGCGATTCACCTTTACCCGGAGAGCACAATACCGAAAATATTCTCGCAACCTTAGCGGTGATGTCGGTGTTGGATGCGGACTGTTCGGCAATGTTGGATGGGCTAAAAAGCTTTAGTGGTGTTGAACATCGGATTGAGCATGTCGTCGAATATGATGGGGTTGTCTATTACAACGACTCAAAATCAACCAATCTCGACAGCTTGAAGGTAGCCTTGGAAAGTTTTGATGATCCCATTATCCTGATTGCAGGTGGAGACGGTAAGGGCAGTGATTATTCCTTTCTCAATACGCTCATAGAGCAACGCGTGAAGCATTTGGTCGCCATAGGAACTGATGCCCCAATCATGATGAACAGCTGGGGAGGATGTACGAAGACAAGTTCCGCAGATAGTATGCTTGACGCTGTTCGGCGTGCACATTCACAGGCTGAAGCAGGCGATGTAATCCTGTTGTCTCCTGCCTGTGCGAGTTTTGATATGTACTCCAATTTTGAAGAACGCGGTCAAGAGTATAAAGCCTGTGTGCACACTATACTCGAAGAGGTGGGACGATGAGAAAAGAGTCTGTTGCGTTATTGACTATTATTCTTAGCCTCGTCTGTATCGGTACATTTTGTGTTTACAGTGCATTGGCCGTTGAGGCCAATCGTGAAGTCCTATTTCGTAATCATTGCATATTTTTAGGAGTGGGGTTGTTTTTGATGATGGTGGCTTCAAAAGTGGATTACCATATATTAAACCACCCTTTTGTGTTTCGGTTGATTGTTCTTATTTCATTGTTGACGTTGATT
>CALLLL010000025.1 GCA_938082445.1 uncultured bacterium | reverse complement strand
TCTGCATATTGGAAGGCTATGGTCTTTCCGAAACTTCCCCCATTGCAACCTTTAACCCCATGGAGAGCGAACGTAAAGTTGGCTCGATAGGTATTCCCATCTGGGGAGTTGAAATGAAAATTGTAGACGAGGACATGAATGAATTACCCGCTGGTGAAGAGGGTGAAATAGTCATTCGCGGCCACAATGTCATGAAAGGCTACTACAAACGCCCTGAAGCCAGTGAAGAGTGCTTCCGAGGAGGCTGGTTTCACTCTGGCGATGTAGGAAAAATTGACGAAGATGGGTTCTTCTTCATTGTTGACCGCGTAAAAGACATGATCATTCGTGGTGGATTCAACGTATATCCACGTGAAATTGAAGAAGTTATGATGACACACCCCGATGTATCATTGGTGGCTGTAATCGGTATTCCAAGCGATCAACACGGCGAAGAAATTAAAGCCTTTATCGTTCCAAAAGAAGGAAGTACACCCGATATTGAAGAAGTTAAAGCATGGGGCAAAGAACAATTCGCAGCCTACAAGTACCCACGTATTATCGAAGTAGTCTCCGAATTACCCCTGGGCCCCACCGGTAAAATCCTTAAGAAAGAATTACGTGCTATGGATCAAGCAGCGCGCGAAAATGCATAGATAATTCATAAACACATTCGCTTTATAAACGCCTTCCAAAATATTTTGGAAGGCGTTTTTTCATCTTTAGTTGACTCAGCTGTGCAAAAAGGTGATGATGGTATCTTGTCATATCAATCCAAGGAATATCACCTGTGAATACAGTTGCCAATGCAGATCAAATCGAATATTGGAACGAAGTTTCCGGCCCCAAATGGGTACGTTTGCAAGAAGAGCTGGATGAACAATTACAGCCCTTGGAGGAAGCATTACTCGCCAACATCAATCTAGATGAAGGTGATTCAGTGTTGGATGTCGGTTGTGGCTGCGGAGCAACATCAATAACAATGGGAAAGATCGTTGGAGAACATGGTCAAGTGACCGGTGTGGATGTGTCTATAGCCATGCTACAACATGCACTGACTCGTACATCTAATCACTCCCATGTTCAATTTATCGAAGGCGATGCACAAGTGTGCAACTTTCCCAATGGCCCTTTTGATCATATTGTCTCCCGATTTGGAGTGATGTTCTTTGAAAATCCTACAGTAGCCTTCAGCAATTTGCTTAGGTACTTAAAACCAGAAGGCACACTGAGCTTTATTTGTTGGCGTGCGCTCGAAGACAATCCGTGGATGACAGTTCCCGTAGACGCCGCAACCCAACATGTACCGCGCCCACCCGAAGGGGACCCGCATGCACCCGGACCAGCAGCTTTTGCTGACGCTGAGCGCACTAAAAAAATCCTACACGATGCAGGTTTTCATTCGGTCACTATCAGCCCGCTCGATATGGAATTACCCATTGGCCCAGGCGGCACACTGGATGCCAGTGTCGATTTTACGATGAAAATGGGCCCTGTCCCCCGCATGCTAAACGATGCAGATGAGGCTACGGTAGAACTAGTACGCGAAGCAATTAAAAATGCTTTAAAACACTATGACGGCGAACAAGGAGTTCGACTTCGCTCGGCCACCTGGATCGTACAAGCGAAAGGAATAGAATGAAAAAAGTAGCACTTGGATGCGGAACTCTATTGTTTCTGTTTATATTTATCATTATATTTTCCGCTCATATGTTTGGGAAAACAGTCGTGGTGCATGAAGTAATTTCTGAACACCTGTCTCCCGACAATGAGTCTAAGGCGGTAATTTATACAAGAGAAGTAGGCAGCCCTCCTAAAACAGCTTACTTCATTTCAATCATTCCGCTCGATGAAGAAAGTTACCAGAACTTGCAATACAATGTATTCGCACTGCACTCACTTGCCGAAGACAATACTATTAACGCCCAATGGCACAATGATCACCAGCTCGATATTACTCTCGGACATACACCGGAAGAAGATGAATTACGCCGACAAAAATATTCATTTAATGATGTGAGCATTCATTATGATTTCAATGAGGATCCTGTAAAATGATCGTCAAGATAATTGCACTGGCTATACAGCTAAACGCTATTCTTATACTCAGTACCTCTGCACAACTTATTGTGGATGGAAAAAGTGAATACACGATCTACTCCTCTCCAGCAGCCACAGAAACTGAACGCTACGCCGCACAAGAACTCCAACAATACCTACACGAGATAAGTGGTGTTCAATTGCCCATCACGCAAGAACCCCAGCCAAAGACTATCTACGTTGGCTTTCAAGGTGCACCAAAAGCCCTATCAAATGGCCTTACACCTACTGAATTCGGAAAAGAAGAATATATCATCCGTGAACAAAACGGAGCATTGCTTATCGCAGGTGGTGAACCACGGGGCACCTTATACGGCACCATTGGATTCTTACAAGATCACCTCGGTTGCCGTTGGTATTCAAAAGACGTCATCACAACTCCTAAGCAAACAACCATATCCATCAAAGGCCTTAACGATCGACAAGCTCCTGCATTTGAATACCGTGAACCGTGGTACAGAGAAGCGTATGATACTGAATTTGCTCTTCATAACAGACTGAACCCTTCCGGTGTTCCCTTACCCATGTCAAAGGGCGGAAGTTTCATCATGTACCCCTTTGTGCACACATTCAACAACTTAGTTCCAATCGAGCAATACCATGAAGAAAATCCAGAATATTTTGCACTTGTAGATGGTGTACGGACCGATAAACATTTTGGCGGCCAATTATGCTTGACCAATCCCGATGTACTCCGCATCGCCACTGAAACTGTAATGCAATGGATCAAAGATCATCCAGAAGCCGATGTATTTTCCATAGATCAAAACGACGGTTTTGGTTTTTGCGAGTGCGAACCCTGCGCTGCTATTGATAAGTCAGAAGGAAGCCAATCGGGCACTGTTCTTCATTTTGTAAATCAAATCGCCGATGTGGTAGCCAAAAAGCATCCCGACATCCAACTTCAAACCTTGGCCTATGTATATTCCGAAGTTCCTCCAAAAACGATGAAGCCTCGTCCCAATGTCACCATCCGCATGTGTCACTATGATTATTGCAATGCACATGCCATTGGACAATGCCCCGATCATCAACGATTTGTAACACGCCTAGAAGGCTGGAGCGCCATTACCGACTCCATCACCATTTGGGATTACTACACCGATTTTCGCCATTATCTTATCCCCTATCCCAATTTTGAATCCATGATTAACCACCCCCGATTTTACGCTGAACGTAACTGCACAGGTTTATTCGCCCAGGGAAGCAATGTCCGTCAACAAGGCGGAGGTGAGTTTTCAGCCCTAAGAGCCTGGGTGTTCGCGCAATTAATGTGGAATCCGCATCAAGATGGCTGGGCATTGGTGCATGAATTTGTCGATGCCGTCTATGGCCCCTCCGCTCCCTATATCCGTGATTATATTGCCCTGGCCCACAATGCAGTGAAAGGCGAAGAAAACCTCTTCCGTATATTTACCGATCCCACAACCATGAAATTTCTGACTCCGGAATTTATTCATGCATCCGAAGCTCTCTTTATTAAAGCCGAAGCCGCAGCCCAGAACAACCCTGATTTACTTAAACGCGTCGAGCTGGCCCATCTTCCTATTCACTATGCACGTCTATATTTTTACACTGTCGGCGGAACAAGTTACCTCAGTAAAGAAGAGATGCCCAAGGTATTGGACTCCTTCATGCGTATCACTGCTGAACATAAGATTAAACAACTGGCCGAGCGCGGCGGGCCAACAGTCATTGCCGACTTTACCCAAAAAGTAAAAGAAGCACCTGAATTCGTCACTGACTGGTGGATAGTAGGCCCCTTTGGCAATAAAGATCGTATAGGTTTTGATCATGTATATCTACCCGAACAACGTTTCGAACCCGATCGCTTCTTTGAAGGTATCGACTATGAACTCATCAGCTGGCGACCCTACAAAAATGAGCGTACGGGGTACATCGATTTTGCAGCTCTAATACAACCCAATGAAGAAGCAGTCGCCTATGCATATCGACGTTTCGACTTAGAGGAAGCCGCCGAAATAGAAATTGGATTGGGCAGCAACGATGGTTTTAAACTTTGGCTCAACGGCAATATTATCCTCAGCAAAAAGACTAGCCGTGTAGCCGAACCCAATCAAGAACTCATTACTCTCCCTATGCGAAAAGGGCCCAATGAAGTACTCATCAAAATTGAACAACTCGGGGGCGGCTGGGGATTTTATTTCACAAAGCGGTAAAACGCAAAGTTGCGCAATAAAAAGAAGTAGCCAGGCTCAACTGGCGATGGGCTGGATGCTGTAATGCTAGTCACAGCGCAAGTCTTGGCAGGTAAGAACCTGATGCGAACGTCGTGAGCCTGACTTCAATTTCACTATACCACGGTTTTAAAAAATTGTGGGAAAATTCTAATCTATAATGTCGTCTTTTTAACAAATCAATTGACAAGTACGGCCACTATTGGCAGCTTGATCAATATTATTTTTACTTGAATTAAAATTTGAACACGCAGGATGTCAAAAAGTCTTCTCTTGTACATTCACCGACACGCTGACTATAATGAACCTTTGATAAAGGCCTATATTCAGGAGTTCTCGTGGCCGAAACGCACATGATAAAAGCAGTTGTTCGCTATGATGGCACTAATTTTGCCGGATGGCAGGTTCAACCCAACGCCCCTACCGTTCAAGAAGCTATCGAGAAAACGATGGAACAGCTCCTTGGTGAACCCATTAAAATTGCCGGAGCTGGTCGCACAGACTCCGGGGTTCACGCCCTAGGTCAAGTTTTTAACTGCCCTTGGCCTATCCGCTTCCCCTTAGATAAACTACAGCGCTCCCTCAATAAAATCCTTACACCTGATATCCGTATCGAGTCCATTGAAGCAGTCTCCGACGATTTCCATGCTTCCTTTTCAGCAACAGGAAAACGTTATTGCTATTCAATCGCCCCGCACAAACATGCCGATCCCTTTAACGACCGATTTAGCTGGAATTTCGGTTGGGAAGTCGATCCCGCTAAAGTACATGAATTGGCGCAACATTTTGTGGGCACTCATGATTTTGCAGGCTTTTGCTGTAGCCGCTCCGAAGTTAAAACCACTGAACGTACCCTCTACTCCATTGAAGTAAAACCGGGCTTAGTCATCGGCCAAACTGCACAAAGTGAAGGTTGGCACATCGAATACTATGGCGAAGGCTTTCTTTATAAAATGGTTCGAAATCTAACCGGTACATTAATAAACGTCGCACGGGGTCACTTACCGGAATCGACCATTGAAGAACGCTTGCATGCACCTGCTCCCTACTTAGGCTTTACGGCTCCAGCGAAGGGCCTGTTCATGAAAGAAGTCATCTATAACTGCGAGGAAGAATAGTGATGCGACATGTTAGTTTATTCATCGTACTAGGCTCCTTCCTATCAGGGTGCATGCACTTAAACGATAATTACAGTGGCCCTCTATATAAAAACGGCTATACGGATGGCTTAACTTGTGCAAGAAGTGATGATGGTCCTTTTAACTGCTATTTATCTGAAGATTCAAAACCTGTACATTCAGCCTATATCTCGAATGAAAACTGGTCAGGACTCCTTCATGACAATATTGGAAACAAAGGACGAAGTGGGTCTGGATTTAACCCATTAATGTATAACGCTTACCCATGGCATCGTCTTTACGATACGGGATATGTAGGATTAAACTTTGAACACATTTTTAACGGATTAAAAGCCGATAACCCCCGTGCAATGTTTACCCCACGAAAAGATCCCGTAAATCTATTTCAATTAAGTTTCGAAATTGAAAAACCACCTCATATTACTCTCTATTGGCCAGCCGAAGGTTCAGCATGGGGCATGGAATGCCAAATGGTCTATACAGTTCGTGATGATGGAATCGATATGAACTTTAGCGCCACCCCCAGGCGCGATGAATATCCCCTTGGGTATGCAGCCATGATGTGGGCTTCATATATGAACCGAACAATCGATCGAAAAATCCATTTTTGGGGCGAACAAAATGGTACCGAAGGCTGGCTCAGCTTTGGGGATGATACCGAGACCGGCTTTGAAACCGGCACGGTGCGCTACACCGGTTTAGACGACCTACCTTATGAAGAAGGTACTCAAGCGCTCAACATCATCGAACATCCAAGCAAACATTTTATTGAACCATTTTATTACGGATTGGCCGATGGCGATGGCGACTTAAAAACTACCGACGACACGATGGCCTACATCATGATGTTCGATCAAAAAGAAGCCATTCGTCTAGCGATGTGGAATTTCATTAAGGACAAAGACGGGAATTACGACCCCCACAGTCCGGCATGGGATTGGCAATTCGTGATACGCAATCCGAAAGTTGGTGATACATACAGCTATCATGCGCGAATGGAGTATGTCCCATTCGTCTCGGCTGAAGATGTACGCGAACGCTATATTAAGTGGACTAAATCGTTAAAATAATTGGAGAAATTCATGCGCAATTTATTGGTACTCTTCGCATTGATGCTGACTACTGGCCTTAGTCATGCTCAAACACCCCCCAACATCATCACCATCGTTACCGACGACCAAGGTCAATGGGCCATGGGTGCATATGGAAACGAAGAAATCCACACACCAGGCATGGACCGCATAGCCCAAGAAGGCATTCTCTTTGCCAATGCCCTAGTGGTTTCCCCGGTTTGTTCGCCTGCACGGGCGACTTGGTTAACAGGGCGCTACCCGACAGAACTGGGCATTACCGAATGGATTCATCCTGACGAGGCCAAAGCTGGGCTTGGATTAAACGATCCTACCTGGGCCGAAGTACTGCAAAACAATGGATATACGACAGCAATGGTCGGTAAATGGCATTTAGGGAATCTCCCCCAATATCACCCTAGCCAAAAGGGATATGACCACTTTATGGGCTTTCTGGATGGCGGAAACAAGCCCATGAACCCCACCCTAGAAGTGAATGGGGAAGTCAAAAAAATCAATGGCCCATTGCCTGACATTTTAACCGATGATGCGTTGGCTTGGCTAAAATCCGTTGGAAGCAAGAAACCCTTCGCCCTCTCCCTTCATTTTCGTGCTCCCCATTTAGCGTATGGCCCAGTCCCAAAATCGGATACCGACCATTATAGTGACCTCGATCCCAGTATCCCCTCATTTCCTGGAGTTGATGAAGCCGTAGTAAAAAAATCTACCAAGGCCTATTACGGAAGCATCTCGTCCATTGATCGAAACATTGAACGCCTTCTCACCTATATAGATGATACTGGCCTTAGTAAAAACACCATCGTACTTTTCACATCCGACCACGGATATAACGAAGGCCGTCATGGAATTAAAACAAAGGGAAATGGAAGTTGGTGGGCCGGCGGCGTTACAGGCCCAAAGCGCCCAAATATGTTTGACACATCCTTAAAAATCCCCTTGGCTATCCGTTGGCCTGGCGTGGTCAAGCCCGGATTAAAATCCGACCGCATGGTTTCAAATCTTGATATGTACCGTACGATTCTAAGCATGGCTGGACTCAACATTCCTTCAACCGTTTCCCCTCACGGAAAAGATTTTACACCTATCCTGCGTGGTGAAGCATTTCCCCAACGCGATCTTTTTGGTCAATACGATTTACACAATGGCGGTCTAGCCTACATGCGCATGATACGCACCGAAGACTACAAATATGTGCGTCACTTCCATACCCGTCATATGGATGAACTATACGATTTAAAAAATGACCCCGATGAGACTAAAAATCTGATTCGCCGTGGAGCAAGGCAGGGTTCATTGCCAGAAGGAATACTGGAAAATTTACAAGCAAAGTTAAAAGCAAATATGGAAGCCATTAACGATCCCTTGCTAACGGATAAATACTAGCCCAAGTACATTTGTCCGCCGTGTACATCAGCTTTTGTGCGTTCCAAGGCCAATAAGGCCGCCTTTATATCCAAGCCCCCAGCATAGCCCCGTAAATTCCCGTCACTCCCAATAACTCGGTGACAGGGTATGACGATTGCTATGGGGTTTTGACCATTTGCCGAGGCCAATGCCCGAGTTGCAGTGGGTTGCCCCATCTGAATGGCGATATCTTGATAACTCACCGTATCACCGCAAGGAATTGTACCTAAACACTCCCAGACCTGCTTTTGAAAATCCGTGCCTTGCGGGTTCAAAGGTAAATCAAATTCACAAAGGTCCCCATAAAAAAAAGCCTCTAATTGCCGAATAGCCTCACAGAACCGGGTTTCATCATTAACCCATGACTCATCAGGAACCAATGCTGCCTCTCCATCTTGAAAACTGATATGCGTAATCCCCACTACGTCTTTTGCAATGAGTATTTGTCCATGTGGACTGGGCATTAAGGTATAGTAGTGCTCAGTTTCGGAACTCATTCCGTACCCCAAGATCCATCGCGATGTACATGTCGAGTTATTTGGAAATCATCATCCTCAATGTCCACTACCGAAAAGTCTCCGTCCGAATTACTCTCCGGCGCTGTTCGAAAAAAAGCACCCGTGGTTAAATGGCGGATATTGCTATACTTGGAATCTACTTCATCGCTAAAACGGTGTACATGCCCACACACATACAACATCTCCTTTTCCGTTTCACCCAATGCCTCACGTAAATCATCAGCATTTCGCAACTGTCGATTCTTGTTCACCCTATATGCCAAAGTTTTATTTAATATTGGATAATGCCCAATCACCAAACCCCGACCGGGTAAGGCTTCTACTTGCCGAACCGTCGATGCAATCTCTGCACGCGAGATAGTGCCCTTTGAAGACAATTTATTGGCACATACTGTAGGGACAAATACATAGGGCGTACCATTGGGAAGTGTTTGAGTACAGGGCAAGGGTTGATTGGGCATCCATTCGCTGAAGTATGATTTAAACACTTTTCTACGAACAGAAATGAATGTATAAACGTCGTGATTCCCTGGAATAACCGATACTTTTTTCCCGCCCGCCTCCAACAAACGAATAAATTCCACCCCGCGCTTAAATTCGTTATGGGTGGCCGTAGATGCGAAATCGCCGGTAATGATTACCTGCTCTACATCCAGTGAATTTACATAGGCAACGTACTCTTCAGCCCGCTCCATCAAGAAATCATGGCGACGTTTCAGGATTACATTCATATTTCCTATTGCACGTTTACCCAATAATCGCAGGGGATTAAAGACAATCTCCCAAAAATGGAGATCCGTGATATGAATAAACGCATCGCGCATATAGGCTAGACGCTAGCGCTCTCATCGTCAGCGCCGACTGTTTCATCAAAATTTAATAAACCCGACGTAAACATGGTCACAAAGTCGAAAGGTTCTTTATTCTCATACCGCTTCGCGTTGAAGATCTCCACCAACTCACTATAATCTTCTTGATTCAATTCATCTTGCATTGATAAATCATATAATGGGCCGAATTCATACACGCCATCCTGGTGCTTAGGGCAGCCAACATCTTCGTGCAAACTAAAGCCTTTAAACTTTTCGTTTTCATCTTCTTCCAACTTAAAGGGGTATAAACGGCACAGCAAAGGACGCGCTTCATAGATTGAGCAAAAATTCGTTGAATTATCCAAGAAATTACAACCCGTTTTCTCATCACGCTTAAGTGCCATCATATAGGGCTGACCATCCACATCCAACCAAGTGGGATCATCCATATCCGCGCCATCAATTTCATCAGGCTCTAAAAATTCCAAAAAATCTTCGGGGTTTGCCCCCGTCATTTTTTCAATGCGACGTACATCCCACGGCGTAGGCAAACAAACTACATCCGTACAACAATGCCCACAAGAATGACACTTAAAATTAACTGTATTGTTCGACATACTTAGCCTTCTCGCTCCTATTCACCTACTGTTCACACCACCATTGAGCTATAAGCATACCGCAAATCGCCCCCTGCTTCAACGCCCTTTATTTTCCTATTTAGCACAATATGATCAACCTTGAACTCATAAAAAATAAAGTCTACGATAATTACATCCTCCATCAACCCAGACGACTAAAACAAAAGGATACACAGTCGACCATGATTCACTTATACAGAAAACTATGTTGGTCTATTGTGTTTTTTTGTTTTACGACCAGCCACGCGGCCCCCATCCTTTCCTCAGCCGACTACCCCAGTATCCAAGACGCTATCAATGCCCATCCAGGCCAAAAAATCTATGTGCCCGCTGGAACACACAAAATTGAAGGCGCTATCCATTTGGTAAAAGACGGAAGCGGTCTTTATGGCCCTGGTCGAATAGAGCAAACGGCCCCCGGATCGAGCATCATCACTATCGAAAATGCTTCAGACATTAGCATCGAAGGACTCACACTTACCCGCCATGAGCCCCCTGAATGGGTTCGCGCGCCCGGCATCTATATCGGTAACGCAGAACGCGTTACAGTTCGTAATGTTCAGGTAACCGACAACCATGCACGCGATGCTTCAATCGATATTCGCAAGTCCAAAATGGTTACCATCAAAGACTGTACCGTTCGGAACTATAAATGTATTGCAATCGACGACCGCACAGACTCGGAACTCTACGGATACGCCTTTCGGGCTATAGATGGCACGGGCATTCTCGTAAGTGAATCCACCGGCACCATCATCGAATCCAATCGCATTCTTGAGGATAGACTTCTCCCAACCCGTGAAGCCAAAGAGTTACACAAACTTGGGCAACTCACCCAACGCCCCGAAAAAAGACGAAAGCTGATGTCCACCAGTGCATGGGAGGACAATTATGTGAGTAATTGGCACCAAGGTTCAGCCATCGTGGTAACCAGTCCCCGTGCCACACATCACACCATTATTCGAGGAAACTACCTGCAAAACTGCGCACAGGGTATCGATATCCACTCCGATAAGGTCATCTGCTCCGACAACATAGTGGACCACGGGATGATGGGTATCAAAATGACGCATGGTTCACAAAATATTATCGTCAAAGGTAATTTACTCACTCATATTGACCTATGGGGAATTCTTATAAACCCTGGAGCTGCCTCGGAACATGCCAAAGCCGCAACTGAAAGCAAGTCAGCAAAACCGAGCAATCATGATAGCGGAATCATCATCTCTGGCAATCAAATCACAGAGTATGGCTATGGACACGAGTATTGGAATTGGGGAGGAATGCACAAGGATGGAGGCAGCAGTTTTGCTATCGCTCTATTGGGTAAACAACTAGAAGAGAACCCCGAAATTTCCGATGTACTAATCCAAGGCAATATCGTCTACAACAGTGCACGAAATTCTTTAGATGATCCAATTGCCCGTTATCGATTTGCAGTATATATTGAAGGAACACCAGATAGTCGTCATTTTCCTAAAAATCTTCAGATAAAAGACAACATTCTTCACCCAGGAAAAGATGGGGTATCGAATCACGCTCTTGAAACACTGTCTAAATAAAAAAAACGGCCACAAACCTAAGTTTGTAGCCGTGAATTTTCAAAACTAAGAATAGAGATTAGTCAGCTTTAGGTTCTGCATCAACGAGAAGTTCTGCATCATCATCCATGAACAGCGTATTCTCACCCTCATGACCAATATCGCTATACGGTGTACCCAATTCCCATTTGGCTGATGCTATATCAATCATTGGGAAGGTAAACAAAATAATTAACCAACCAACTACACCAAGTGCAAAGACTTTAACCAATGGGGTATTCCACTTCACACCCATAAAAATAGAGACAATACAAGCAGCCTTAAGAATAGCAATCAATAACGCTACCCAATAGCCCACACCATTAACACCACCTGGAAAAGTAACTTCAGATGCTGCAATTGTCAGAAACATCAAGATCGCAATGACTACCGCATTGATAATGTAGTACTTGGGCGGAACGATAAAGTGTCCTGCATGGTCGTCAGCGTGTTCATTCTCACTCATAAAATTCTTCCTTATTTAATCAAGTACAGCAATGGGAACAAGAAGACCCACACGATATCAACAAAGTGCCAATAAAAGCCGAAATACTCAACGGGCAAATACATATTCGGGCCAAATTTCTTTTTCCAGCACAATACCCAGAATACCGCTGCTATCCCGAAACCAATAATCATGTGGAAAGCGTGCATTCCTGACATGATGAAGTAAAGAGAGAAAAACAGCTCACCTTTTACCGGATCTTCAAGACTGTGTGCACCATGTGGATTCCAGTTTAAGTGTGGTACCAGACCATAGTGCCATTTCTCGGCATATTCGAACCATTTAATGACCAAGAATAGAACACCTAAAGCTATCGTCGATGATAGGTAAATCATCTGCTGTTTCCACTTACCTACCTGGGTACTGTACACACACATGGCCATAGTCACACTACTGACCAACAGTACAATAGTATTGGTCGCGCCCATATATACATTTAACTGGGCACTACCTTCTACAAATACCTCTGGGTATTTAAAGCGATAGTAAAAATACGCACACAGCAAACCACCGAAGAACATAGCTTCCTGTGCCAAGAACAGCCACATGCCGATATGACTGGCTTCATTTTGCTGCTCCCGATCAATGAAATGGTCAGAAACGATGGGCTCTTTTGGCCCCATAGTTACATCAGACATCTACACTCTCCTTACCTGTATAGGCATAGGCTTCTTCAGTTACTACTGGTACACCATGGAAGTTATGCGGATCGGGAGGAGTGGCACATTTTTCCCACTCAAGCCCACGCGCGCCCCAGGTATTGAACTTAGCGTCTTTACCCCAGAACATAGACCAAACCAGGTATACAATAATAAAGGTGAATGCACTACCTAAGAGCATCGCACCAGCGGTGGATAAAACATTAAGTGCTTCCCACTCTTCAGGATATGAGTGGTAACGACGTGGCATTCCGACCCAACCCAAAATAAATTGAGGGAAAAACGTCGCATTAAAGCCGGCAAAAACCAACAGAGCAGATAACTTACCGCACCACTCTGGATACATTTTACCTGTCATCTTCGGCCACCAGAAGTGCACGCCGCAGAAGAAGGCCATTACCATTCCCCCCACCATTACATAGTGGAAGTGTGCAACAACAAAGTATGTATCGTGTAAGTGAACATCAGCCCCCATAGAAGCCAAGAAAATACCGGTCAAGCCACCGACCAAGAACAAGCCCATAAACCCAAAGGCCCAAATCATAGGCGATTCGAAAGATACGTTACCGCCCCATAAGGTCGCTGTCCAGTTAAATACTTTAATAGCCGAAGGAACCGCTACCATCATCGTCAAGAACGAGAAAATCACACCCGTAAAGAAAGACTGACCGGACACATACATATGGTGTCCCCACACGAAGAATCCAAGGATAGCAATCGCTAAGCTTGAGAATGCGATAAATTCATAACCAAAAACACGGTTACGCGAGAAGCAACCAATCACTTCACTGATTACACCAAATCCAGGAAGAATCATGATGTATACCGCTGGGTGAGAATAGTACCAGAACATATGCTGGAACAAAACAGGGTCACCACCCATGGCTGGGTCAAAAATACCAATACCGGTTGCACGCTCAAAAAGCACCAAGAAAAGCGTAATTGCTACAACTGGTGTACCGAGCATCATAATCAAACCAGTCGCATAGTGTGCCCATACGAATAATGGAAGACGGAACCAAGTCAGGCCTGGCGCACGCATTTTGTGAATAGTGGCTATAAAGTTCAATCCAGTAAGAATTGAAGAGAAACCCGCTAAGAAACCCGCTAAGGCGGTTAAGAACACTTGTGAGTTTGCATACTGAGTACTTAATGGCGCATAAAATGTCCAACCCGTATCCACACCACCAGTTCCCAGTGCCAATAACGCAGTAATTCCAGCCCCCATATACACATAGTAGCTCAGCAAGTTAATTTTAGGAAATGCCAAATCTTTCGCACCCAACATAATCGGCAAAAAGAAGTTACCCAATGTTGCTGGAATGGACGGAATCAAGAAGAAGAAAATCATGATTACGCCATGCAAGGTGAAGAATTTGTTATACATGTCTGCATCAAATATTTCGCCTTCAGCTGTCGCCAACTCAATGCGGAACAGCATTGCAAACAAGCCTCCG
>CALLLL010000024.1 GCA_938082445.1 uncultured bacterium | reverse complement strand
AAAGCATCGGTACGCGCCATGATAAAAAAATCTTCGTCCCTACGGGCATCCACAGCTGCTTTGATCCGATCCACCATTTCTTCAGTAGAAACAATTTCTTTATTGGGACGATGGCCACAACGTTTTTGGGCGACCTGATCCTCGATATGCACCGCCGCGGCTCCGGCCTTTTCCATGTCGCGAATGGTTTTAGCAATATTGAATGCGCCGCCCCAACCAGTATCAATATCCACCATCAAAGGAAGGTCCGATGCAGCGGTGATTCGTTGAACATCGGCGATAACATCATTGAGCGAAGTCATACCCAAATCCGGCAGACCATAGGACGCATTGGCCACGCCTGCCCCGGATAAGTAAATGGCATGATGGCCCAACTGCTGTGCCATCATGGCCGTATAGGCATTGATAGTACCGACTATTTGCAAGGGTTGATGAGCGCTCAATGCAGCGCGAAATGCGTTTCCGGGTGAAGTAGATTGGGCCATATGCAGCGGATCCATAGAGTTGACAGCGTTAACCTTAACTCTACTATGCTACAAAAATTGTATACATATATACAATAGTTCATGCTTCATGGACTATACCGCAACATTATCTTGTGCAACCGTCGACCACACTGTGTTATCTCTTAATCATCTTGATTATCTTTTTCATCCACTTGCGCTGGTCCTAACCAAGGCACTTTTTCGATAGGAAGGGTAAAGGTATAATCTCCGTCATGGGCCCATCTTTCGAGTTCTTCACCTAAATCATCTTCTAAGTCTCGCCCAATACTGTAGACGACAAACTCTCCATCCTCTTGAATGCGGTAGTTGATGGGCTCGCCCACAGCCGAAAATCCATCTACAGGCACCTGATCCAAATACACAGGCACCAAGTCGTCCAACGAGTCAGGCAATTCACCATTCTCCAAGCGAAAGCGCTCAACCGCAATTGCGGTGGCCGCACAGTCCAATTGAGTAATTATCCTAAATTGGGGTTCATTGGATCGCCCTATGTCAGGGAGCAAAATCATCGACATCGGTGCGATATAGGATAACGAAGCATATCCTTTTTCATTTCCCATCTCTTCCAAATATCTAACCCAATGGTTATCTTCGCATATAGTCATTCGATCAAAGATTACTTGACTCACTATATGTTCGGATTCGACGGGAATACTAAATTGCTGCAATGGAATCATCGAAGCTACACGTGATTCCAGCTCAGAATTCGGTTGTATATACAAAAAACTTCCCGAAACACTTAATCCTATAACTTGCTCACCTATAAAAGGGCGATTCAACACCATAGACTCCCGTAAACGAAGCGATTGTTTTTCAAAGCCTTTTTGAAGGCGTATCAAAGCTGCGTCATTTAATTCTACATGGTTAAGCAGCCACTCCGTATTTCCTACAACAATGCCCACGCAAGCAATTCGTACAAACATAGAAATAAGTATAGGTTCATTCTCGAGTGAATTGGCCACCGGAATAATAGCCAATAGACTATCCACTGCTTTTTCATGCTCACCCAGTTGCCCCCAATGCAAGGCATCAACAACCAGTTCGCGTGAAACAGCCCGCAATCCTGCCAAATGAGGAAGTTCCACGCTAAACCCTCCACGCATATCAATGAGATATCGACTGCCCATGGATTCCGCCAAGGCCCATTCATTAAGCAAGGGGGCCACATGCTGAGTTACTCCGCCCCAATACGCGTTCGTAACATCCCATATATTTTGTGGAACAGGCTCGTTTCGTCCTACAGATGCTCCGCCAACAATAAACCGTTGATTAACATCGTTATTCAAAAAATCTGCTGCAGGATTTTTTCCCATCCCTCCCCGTAAAGATGCTAAAGGCCTAGACTGATTTTGCGCAATAGATTCATCATGGGTGTTGGCATCCATGATTCTCTGGTCGTATTGAGCACTTTTACTTCCCAATAAGCCCATTTGCTCTTTATACAGCAAAGCTATATTTTGCTCATCCGGCACCGATGTATACCACGCATTAAGTTCATCCAAATTGCTGGGTAAGCCTTGCTCGGTTTTATAATGTACATAACTTGGCGTACTTGGAACACTCAGCCAAAGAAACGAAAGTCCGACTACAGCACCCACCACCATCGAGCTCCTGGCTTGACCTGAAGCTTCGCGCCATCTGAACACCGGAATATAGTGTTTCGGGAATTGAACAGGCGTAGCACTATGCCGTTTTTTCCGGATATCCAATACAAACGCTAAAAAAGGAAGAGTGGCAAAACTACTGAGACTTAAACTGGTAACCAGAAGGCGAAAATGAGCAAATGCATTGAAGTTGAGTAACGTTACGCGATCGGAAGAACGTGAAAAAATGAGTCCCCCCAGGAGCATCCATACAACTCCCCAAAAAACTATACTACGCGTTGAGACAATTCCCTGCTTCCAAATTTTCAGATAACCACCGACATTAATAATGATGAGAAATAAACCATACACCAAAATAAAGTCATTAATGATGAAGGTTTGTCCATTGTTTGCACCGAAGTCATTACCATGTTGAACTAAAAACAGTATCACCAGACCAATAGGGATGAGTAGAACCCCTGCTAACAACTTCAAAAACAGTCGTGTCGAAATTGCCATGACCATCCAGGCACACAAGCCTATAAAAAGAACTCGACTCAGTAACACCCAAGCAACTTCATTGTACGAAGTCATACCCTTGGCCAAAGCCACTGAAACATAGTCCCCAAAGAACACCGTAC
This sequence comes from uncultured bacterium, assembly GCA_938082445.1. Classification (GTDB taxonomy): domain Bacteria; phylum Hydrogenedentota; class Hydrogenedentia; order Hydrogenedentales; genus DTSJ01. The sequence continues at coordinate 6,031 of CALLLL010000024.1, read as the reverse complement.
CGGGCAAGGTAAAATGCAACAGTCCTGCCAAGAAAAGACAGGGGAATAACAACCAAGCATTGGCCATGACCTTCGCATAGGCATAGCCCTCTGTACTGAGCGGATGCAAATAGGTATAGCCAGGCATTCCTTTTGTGTTCCTAAACCCAAGAATTCCTGTTTTTGCGCCATGAAACATCGCACCCACCAAAACACCAATCAGTATAATAATGGACAATATATTCCGATTATTCCATGATAGACCTTCCCCAGCATCGTTGGCCAAATACATCAGGGAATAGATTATTAGAGGAATGATCACAGTAATAATCGGCAGAAAATAAAGCGATCGTCGTACCTCCACCCACATCTGCGCTCGAAAAACAGAGGAAAACGGTTTCAAATCTTTACCATTCCCCACATCAACCAGTTGATGCCATGTCCAAACTTCAGGAATGCCATACTGTCGCCCTATACGCGTAAGATGAACAAATAACACCGAAGGTAAATAGGTCAGCAAGACTATTACGATAGCGGAGAAGATTAAAATGCCATCATTCGCATAAGCTACCCGCTGAATCATTACCTTAAATAATCCTTGCGCACTATATACATCACTCCAGGCCAGAAAAATGAGCGTCGAGACTCCCCCAATCAACAACACGCTGGTCAAGCCAGAAATAGGTTTTCGCATCCAATCGAGTAATTGCACAATCAGATATAACACACTGACCATCATCGCCAAATCAATTCCTGGAGTATCGGTAAACAATAAAATCGACACCCACACTGTAAGTAATGTACCGATAAACACAAAACAGGTACGGGCAAGCAATGTAATCGCCACTGGGATAAAGGTCGCAACAGGCAACTGAAGAATCCGCTGGGAAAATCCACCCACCAATACACCTTTATGATTTGGATTCAGAATTAAGAGTGCCGCGATCATAAACGGTACCCCATATACCGTGACCCCTAAGAAGCTTCCCTCAACGCGCACCTCTTCTGCAATAAAACGAAACACCAGCATAACAATACTGGCCATCACCCAACACCACAGTGAGATGACTCCACCGACTCGGCATTCTTCCCAGATTAATGCTTTAACTTTACTATTCATCAAATAATACTCCCGACAATCCGCCCACTAAGCCCCAATGGTTTCTTGCGCATTGGCATGAACCCTAGCAATAAATACGGTGTTCAGCGAAGGCGTCGTTTCGTCAATAATCTTCGCGCCCAAACTCTCCAGTTCATACTGCGTTACATCGGCCTTCCCATGACAGACGACTGCCCAATCGCGGCCTTCGCCTTCGGAGAATAACACGCTATTCAATGCTGGAAAGGCATCCACTCTTTCCGGAAGTTGTACTACCCGACGTTGATGCGTCGCCCGTAACTCTTCCATCGGCATGAGTAATTCCAGCTTACCCTGGTGGAACATCGCCACATCATCCACCACGCGCTCCACCTCATCAAGCAAGTGAGATGAGAACACAACTGTACGGCCTTCTTCAGCCACCGAACGTACAACAACTCCCAAAATATCGCTACGTGATACTGCATCGAGCCCAGAAGAAGGTTCATCCAAAAGCAACAATTCCGGACGGTGTGACAAAGCCCCTAAAAGTCCCGCCCGCGCTTTTTCACCCCGTGATAAATTTCGAATTTTAGCATCGGGATTTAAACGAAACTGTTTCAATAATTGTTGCGCATAGGATTCATCCCAATCCGAATAAAAAGCACGTGTGTACCGCATAAATTCTTTCACCCGCATCCACAAAGGCAAGTCGCGATCCTCAGACAGATAGCCGATGCGCGACAATACGCTCTCAGAATCTTTAGTGGGCTCAACACCGAACAACTTAACCGACCCTTGATCCGGACACAATGAACCCAGCAAATGTTTAATCAGGGTCGTTTTACCCGCACCATTTTCACCCACCAATCCAAAAACACGTCCCTTGGGCACTTCAAAACTCACATTGTTCAGCGCCACCTTACGGCCATAGCTATGCGACACTCCATCAATTTGTATAATACTATCCACGAGATGATTCTCCTTCGTCGGTTATTTTCGTTTGTTGAAATGCCTGCCACTTTTCCCCTAATAAATCCACCAGTTGCGCTTCGCTGTAGCCCATATTGACCGATTCCACCACTAAGGCCTCCATCCGTTCGCCCAAAATACGGCGACAGACTTCATCGGTATACGGCGTAACCTCCGCAGACACAAAAGTCCCGGAGCCCCGCTTTTTGTAAACCAAGCCCTCGGCCTCCAATTCGCGGTAAGCACGGACAACTGTGTTTGGGTTCAACACCAATTGTTGCGCCAATTGCCGGACTGAAGGCATTTCTTCATCCGGCTTGAGGCGTCCCGTGGCAATAAGAGCCTTGATTTGGTGCACCAATTGGGCATAAATAGGGGTACCATCGCCCTGTGATACGGTTAAATGCAGCATGATTGATTCCTTCGTTTGCCCCACTCCCTAGTGAGTTACTGTATCGACATACTAATACACTTTTTAATCTCTGTCAAGCATAAATTTTTCCTACTGGACACAAAAAAGCCGTTTACCCCTACTAATAAAGGGTAAACGGCTTAAAAAATATAGCTATTGGTCAGAGATTAATTCACGCCTAAATACTCCGGGGCACACAAATCAGCAATGGATTCAACGACAACATCGGGCTGATACGCAAAATTTTGTAAATCCTCACGATCCGTCCCTCCTGTCAGGACCAGAATCGTGCGATAGCCCATCTGTACCCCACCCAAGATATCCGTCTCCATCGTATCTCCGATGATCGTCGTTTGTGCGGCTGACAATCCCATCTCTTTTCGCGCTCCCCGAATCATCAACGGGCTCGGTTTACCTACCGTAAACGCTTTCACACCACACGTTTCTTCGAGCAAAGTAGTAATCGCCCCCGCACCCGGCCGAACCCCTTGCGCAGTTGGGCAACTGGGGTCAGGATTCGTCGATACCAATTTAGCCCCCTGTTTAATCATGTTTGATGCCGCTTCCAACATTTCAAAACTCAAGGTACGCCCCTCACCCACCACCACAAAATCCGGATCCGAATCCACCACGGAAATACCGTTGTTGTGCAGCGAATGCAACAAGCCACCTTCCCCAATCACGAACGCACTTCCACCGGGTTTCTGACTCGCCAAAAAACGCGCTGTCGACATCGCACAGGTATACACATGTTTTTCTTCCACATCAAAGCCATAGCGCACCAGCTTCGTCATAATATCCAAGCGCGTGCGTTGGCTATTGTTGGTCATAAAACTAAAGGGTAAATCATTCTCCCGTAACGCGCGAATAAACTCCACCGCCCCAGGTATCATTTCACTGCCTTTGTAAATCACACCATCCATGTCGATCAAATAACCAGGTTTCATTGCATTGCCCTTTCCAGGGTTTTAAATTGAGGTTAACGCGCATAGGATACACGCGTTGTAATGCCAAGTACAGTTAGAAAAGTATGAGACTTTACTATGCACAAGAAGAAGACATCCTATATGCAAACCTTGTGCCAATTGACCTTATCCTCACGCCCCATATTTAACAGGGTAGAAGGCATTTCCTGCTTTTCCCGAATCTACAATATTGTACATTTCGAAAATCCTGCAACATAAATGTACAAAATAGCCGCTTTGGCTTAGCCCCGACATATTAACTCCTGTATATGTCTACATTGATTCCCTTCTTCTCTTCTTGCTATACTTCTGCATCAAGGAGTGAACAGTACCTTGAACCCAACACAGACCATATATACGCCTTCTCCACTCGTGGGAAGGCTTTTTTATGCCTGTACGAACCCGCGAATGAGTACATCATGACCGATACACCTTCTAGTACCATCATGTCCGCCCAAGAACTGGCCGCAGCGCTGGATTCATTGGCCCAGGCCATTAGTGACGCCCACACCGGAGCCGACACCATATATCTACTCGGTATTCTGAGTCGTGGACGCCCCTTAGCCGACCGCCTCGCAGAACGGATAACATCGCTCTCCGGCACCGAATGTAAAGTCGGCTCACTGGCCACCACCCTCTACCGCGACGACATGCGCACCGGAAATGTGGCTCCAAAAATTGGCGGGGACAACACACACTTTGACTTCGACGTCAACGGCAATTCCATCGTGATTGTAGATGACGTTCTAAACTCCGGTCGTACGATTCGCGCCGCGCTCGACGAAATCATGGACTATGGTCGTCCTGCGCGAGTCCAACTGGCCTGTCTCATCGACCGTGGACTTCGCGAAGTGCCCATCCAAGCCGACTACCTTGGCAAATCCATCCAAACCAAATCCGCGGACCATGTCCGAGTTAAATTGAATGAACTCGACGGCGAAGATTCCGTCACCTTAAACGTAGCCGAATAACACGGAGAAGCAAAGCAGCATGGCAAATGAAAACGTGTGGACGCGAAAACACCTGATAGGCATCGAAGAACTCTCGCGCGAAGAAGTCGAGATGGTTCTCGATACTGCGCCCCAGTTCCTTGCCGTACAAGATCGCGAAAGCGGAATTAAAAAAGTACCCCTCCTGCAAGGGCGACTCATCGCCAACCTCTTCATGGAACCTAGCACTCGTACCCGAATATCTTTCGAACTCGCAGCCAAACGCCTGAGTGCTGATACTCTGACATTCTCTGCCTCCTCCTCCAGCACCAAAAAAGGAGAGACGCTGCACGACACACTCGCAAACATCGAAGCGATGAAAACGGACCTGGTAGTCATCCGAAGTTCATTCGCAGGAGCTCCGGCTTTACTCACTGAGCGCCACACCTCCAACATAATCAATGCCGGGGACGGATACCATGAGCATCCCACCCAAGCCTTACTCGATACATTTACCATGCGCCAACACATTCGCAAACTACGCGAAGATGACTCCGCGAGTCTCGATGGCATACGCGTTGCCCTCATCGGAGACATCTCCCATAGCCGCGTCGCACGCAGCAATATCTGGGCCTTAAAAAAACTCGGTGCCAGCGTAATACTCTGTGCCCCCGAAACCCTCATCCCCATGGACATTCAAAAAATGGGCGTGGAAGTTACCTCAAACCTCAAGGAAGCGATGACCGACGCCGACGTCGTCTACGCTCTGCGTATCCAAATGGAACGCCAGGCCTCCAGCCTCTTCCCCAGCTTACGCGAATACATCCGCCTCTTCCGTGTCGACAATGAATCACTCAAACACGCCCCCGACAACGCACTCATCATGCACCCCGGTCCCATCAACCGCGACATAGAACTCGCGAGTGACGTCGCCGACTGCAACCGCAGCCTTGTCCTCGAACAAGTTAGCAACGGCGTTGCCATCCGCATGGCCGTCATGCACCTCTTAGCCAATTCTGCCCAACCAACCGACCAGGAGTAAGCCCCCAGTGAGTACCGTAATTAAACATGGCCATGTCATAGAACCCTCTACCGGCATTTCAGAAAAACTCGATATCCTATTCGATGGCAAAACCATCACCCAAATAGGCAAAGACCTTGAAGGCGACGAAGTCATTGATGCCACAGGATGTATCGTCTGCCCTGGACTCGTTGACATCCACGTACACTTCCGTGAACCCGGCTTCGAATCCAAGGAGACCATCGAATCGGGAAGCCGATGTGCTGCCGCCGGTGGATTTACCTCCGTTGTGCCCATGGCCAACACCAGCCCAACTATCGATAACGCAGGCATGGTTGAATTTGTAAACCGTCGCGCACGCGAAACCGCCTGCATCAAAATTTTCCCCTCCGCCTGTGCCACAAAAGGCATGTTAGGCGAAGAAATTACCGAGATGGCTGAACTCAAAGAAGTCGGCATCGTCGCAGTAACTGACGACGGTAAAGACATCCCCAGCTCCTGGGTTATGCGCCGCGTTATGGAATACGCGAAAATGGTCGACCTGCCTTACATGGCCCACTGTGAAGATCACTCGCTACTTGTCAATGGTGGCGCTATGAACGAAGGCTACAATTCTACTCGATTGGGTATACCCGGTATCCCAAAAGCGGCAGAAGAAATTATGATCGAACGCAA
>CALLLL010000023.1 GCA_938082445.1 uncultured bacterium | reverse complement strand
ATCGATTTAAACTACGAACAAAGTATAACACATTTATTGCAAGTCAAGAGGAAGTAGATTATTATTATTCAAATCCCAAATAACTGCAAACATTGTTATAACAAACATCTTTCACCATTTCCCCAACTAAGCTAACTTCATTTGGGAGTAGACCTTTTTCCATATCATTCCCCAGTATATTGCACAGAATTCGTCGAAAATACTCGTGTCGAGGAAAGCTCAAGAACGAACGGCTATCTGTCAGCATCCCAACAAAACGACTCAACAAACCATTTTGAGATATCGATTCGATCTGCATCTCCATCCCGGACTTTTGATCGGCAAACCACCACCCCGAACCATGCTGCATCTTCCCGGCAATCTCTCCATCCTGAAAGGCCCCAAGCATCGTAACCAACAAATCATTATCACGAGGATTAATGTTATATACAATCGTCTTTGCCAATTGATCTGTTTTGTCTAATCGATCAAACAATTTAGCCATCGGTTCCGCATAGGTCGCGTCCCCCATACTGTCATAGCCCGTGTCCGGTCCCAATTGTTTAAACATGCGCGTATTTAAATTTCGCATAGCGCCTACATGATATTGCTGCGTCCAGCCCTTTGCATGATCCATCAATGCAAACTCATACAACATCGCAGATTTAAACTGATTTATTTCGAGTTGAGTCAGCGCCGTCTTCGTTCGGGCTTTATCAAAAATCAACCGAATATCCTTGTCCGTATAGTCCTCTGCCCATACAGTCGCAATACCATGATCGGATAATCGGCATCCCTGTGCATGAAAAAAATCATGCCGTTTATTTAAAGCTTCGAAAAAACTATCGTAACTACGCACATGAATATCAGACACCGAAGCAAGCTTATCCAACCAAGAATTAAATCCATCCAAGTCATCTACTGCCATCCCTTTATCCGGACGCCACGTCGGCCGCATATCCACCACACACGTTTCATCCTGCGCAACGGCTATATGATGTTTGAGCGAATGCGTTGGATCATCCGTAGTACAAATCACCTTCACATTGGCTTGAGACAACAATCCCCGTGCCGTACACTCCGGCGTTTCAAGCAATGCATTTCCATGCTGCCAAATCTCTTCTGCTGTTTCTCCATTCAGCAAGGTATCCAGACCAAAAATCCGCTTCAATTCCAAATGGGTCCATGGATACAACTGATTGCGCAACAACTTTGGAACTGTTTCCGCCCAAGCTTGAAACTTCTCACGCCCCGGTGCACTTCCTGTACACAACCGCTCCGAAATCCCATTACTGCGCATCGCTCGCCACTTATAATGATCCCCGGCCAACCAAATATCCGCCATATCAGAAAATTGCGTATTTCGAGCCACATCCTCCGGCGGCAAATGATTGTGATAATCGACAATAGGCATATCCTTCGCCCACTCGTGATACAACACTCCTGCTGTATCAGTCTCCAACAAAAAATCATCTGTAATATATGCCATGAGAACCTGTTTCCTTCTGTGTTGCGAATCTGAATCTAGAGTAGCAAATTGCACCAGCAAAATCGATTCGTTATTATGCAGACTGCACTTTACAAAGAACCCACTAGGAGAAAATCTGTGCGTAGCCCATTCGCCCTTGTCATCTGTCTCGCTACTTTCCTTATCCCCAGCCTTGTTCACGCTGCTGATAAACCTAATATCATCGTACTCTTCATGGACGACGGCGGCTACGGCGACCTTGGCTCCTATGGTCACCCCACCATCAGCACTCCTCACCTTGATCAAATGGCTCAAGAAGGTATGCGCTTCACTCAATTTTACTCCGCATCCCCTGCCTGTTCCGCATCCCGATACTCTCTTCTGACCGGACGCCTCCCTGTGCGCTCTGGATTCCGCTGGGTACTCAGCCCCTCCTCCGATCGCGGCATTCACCCCAAAGAAATCACTATCGCTGAAGGCCTCAAATCCGCCGGATATGCCACCGCCGCTTTCGGCAAATGGCACCTCGGTCGTCCCGATGAATTGCTTCCCCTCGCCCATGGCTTCGATGAATACTTAGGCTTTCCCTACTCCAACGACATGATTCCACCCAAGTGGGTCGACATCCCCCTTCTCGAAGGCAACGAAATCGTTGAATTGAATCCCGATCAATCCAAACTCACCAAACTCTACACCGAACGCACCATCCAATTCATCAAGAAAAATAAAAGAGGCCCCTTCTTCTGCTACCTCCCTTATGCCATGCCCCATGTCCCACTCTACCCCGGTAAAGCCCACCAAGGCCAATCCCGCCGCGGACTCTACGGCGACGTTATCGAAGAAATTGACTGGAGCGTCGGCGAAATCCTCAAGACCTTAAAGAAACAGGGGCTCGATAAAAACACCCTCGTCATCTTCACCTCCGACAACGGCCCGTGGATCATCAAAGACGAAAAAGGCGGTTCCGCTGGACACCTCCGGGACGGCAAAGGCTCCACCTGGGAAGGCGGCGTACGTGAACCCTGCATCGCCTGGTGGCCCGGTGAAGTCCCTGCAGGTGTTGTATGTCGTGAACCCGCCAGTACCATGGACATCCTCCCCACCGCCTTCAACCTCGCAGGCGTCATGACCACCCAAGACCGCAGCATCGACGGACGCGACATCACCAAAGTGCTCAAAAAAAGCACCCGCAAACATCAACGCGATCCTCTATTCTTCTATGGCTCCCGAGAACTCCACGCCGTCCGCGTTGGTGACTGGAAACTCCACATCAAAACCTCCAGCCAAACCAAAATCAAACACTTCAATGGCAAAGTCCCCCTCCTCTTTAATCTCGAAGAAGACCCCTCCGAAGAATGGGATCGTGCCGAATCCAATCCTGAAAAAGTCGCCGAACTCCAAAAAATCATCGATGACCACCTCGCATCCCTAAAAGAAGAAGTGCCCTACTGGGGGGATTACGCACTGAAAATTGAACGATAGATTTATGTCTGCCATTTGTCCACGTTGCCATAGACATCTTACCGACGAAGAATTGGGTTCAGCTTCCTTAACAGGTCAGCACCAGTGCCCTCATTGTCGACGGAAATTTATTCTTTATCCAGATTCTTCGTCGCGACTTATAATAATCTCAATCATTATCTATGGCAGCTTGGTTACAGGACTGCACATGCTGATTGTGGAAAATGAACATCCTGTTTTTAATGTGTTTCAAAACATAAATTCTGCTTTTTTATCGACTCTTCTTTGGACTCCGGCTATAATATATTGTATTTTAAAAATAAGGAAATCTCCTAATGATAAGTAAGATCGTTGTAGCACTATCCACCATCTTAGTATTCTGCACCCTTTCCCACGCCGCCGAACGTCCCAATGTCATCCTCGTCATGACCGACGATCAGGGCTACGGCGATTTCGGTGTCACGGGCAACACACTCCTCGACACCCCACACTTCGACGCCATGGCCAGCCGTTCCGCATCCATGTCCACCTTCTACGTCAACCCTGTATGCTCCCCTACCCGAGCTTCCCTCATGACCGGACGCTACCACCTGCGCACCCGCTGTATCGACACCTGGCTCGGACGCTCCATGATGGACACCGAAGAAGTCACCATCGCCGAAATCCTCAAAGAAGCTGGCTATGCCACAGGCGTTTTCGGCAAATGGCACATGGGCGACTCCTACCCCATGCGCCCCAATGACCAAGGCTTTGACGAAGCCCTCGTCCACCGTGGAGGCGGTCTCGCCCAACCGGCAGACCATCCCGATAACGAAAAACGATACACCGACGCTTGGCTCTTTCATAACGGCGATCCCGTCAAAACCAAGGGCTATTGTACCGACGTCTATTTCGACGCTTCCATGAAATACATCAAGAAACAAAAGAAAGCTAAACAACCTTTCTTCGCTTACATCGCCACCAACGCCCCTCACAATCCTCTACACGATGTCCCCGAAGAACTCTACCAAAAATACCTTACACGCGAACTCGAATCCATCAACGTTCCTCCATTAACTGGCGAAAAAGCCACAGAAAATCGCGATAAAGTTGCCCGCATCTTCGCCATGATCGAGAACATCGATCAAAACATGGGCCGTCTTTTTTCCTTTCTTGATGACCAACAACTCACCGAAGACACCCTCGTCATCTACATGAACGACAACGGCCCCTACACCATGCGCTACGTAGGCCCCTTCCGCGGCAAGAAAACTCAAGTGCTCGAAGGAGGCGTCCGCTCTCCCCTCTGGCTCCACTGGCCTGCTAAATTCAAGGCCGGCACCACCTGCGATCACCTCACCGCCAACATTGACATTATGCCCACCATTTTAGATGTCTGCGATGTCCCCGTACCCAAAGACCTCAAAATCGACGGGCGCAGTTTCCTCCCCGTCCTCGAAAATCCCGAAGCCGAATGGGCTGACCGCACGATTGTCATGCAATCTCATCGCGGAAACGAAGCCACTCGTTACAACAACTTCATGATTCGTGATAAACGGTGGAAACTTGTTCACCCCAACGGTTTTCACCAGCCTACCTTCGAAGGCGACCCCAAACTCGAACTCTACGACCTCAAAAACGATCCTGGCGAAACCAACAATCTCATAGACTCTCAACTCTTTGTAGCAACCGCACTCAAGGCCAAATACGATGCCTGGTTCGATGACGTTTCCTCCACACGCGACAATAACTATGCCCCCCCATTAATTCATGCTGGAACCCCTCACGAAAATCCTACTGCTCTCACACGTCAAGATTGGTATGGGCCATCTTGGGCACCGAACGAAAAAGACGGCTATTGGAACATCCACTTTCCGGAAGAAAACACCTACGACATCACCGTTCACCTTTACCCCCAAGAAAAAGCAGGAAACATCACTCTAAAAATCGCCCACGCTACCTATACCCGTTTCATCCCCAAAAAAGCTAAAAAAATCACTATAAACAACGTCCAAATCCCCTCCGGCACTCATAAAATTTCTGGGGATGTCCTCAACGGAAAAACAACCACAAACCCCTATCAATTGGAGCTTTTGCGCAAATAGTTCGAACTTGGACTACTCCAGCCTTGAATCCAATAATATAATGTGTTGTAATTATAGATTATAGTATCCATTTACAACATTGTGGCCCTCGTGACTTAACAAAAAGTCTTATGCCACTGGAGTTCGCGCACCATGATCCATCGAAACGTCTTGGGCATCACAAGCCTTTTATTATCTATCGGACTCGGGACATTCATGTCCGATACGTATGCTGAAGCTCAACGTCCAGTCGACTTCAATCTAGACATTCGTCCTATACTCGCCGACCGCTGTTTCCATTGCCACGGTCCCGATGCCAAAACGGTAAAAGGCGATTTACGCCTCGACCTCGAAGATGCCGCTAAAGCCGAGGTTATTTCTCCCGGCGACATCGCTGACAGTATTCTCATCGATCGTATCACCTCAGAAGATCCCAAAGAAGTCATGCCTCCTCCCGATGGTGGGAAGCCGACTCTCAACAAAGAAGAAATTGCCCTCGTAAAACGCTGGATCGATGAAGGTGCCGTGTGGGCCAACCATTGGGCTTTTGAGCCTCCTAAAGAGCACCCAATTCCAACGGTAGATAAAAAATATACCGCCAACAATCCCATTGACAATTTCATTCTTTCACGCCTCAAAGACGAAGGTCTTGAACCCGCACCGGAAGCCGATCGGGAAACCCTTATTCGCCGTGCGGCCTTCGACTTAACAGGCCTCCCACCTACTCTGGAAGACATTGACACCTACTTACAAGACGCCTCTTCCCAAGCGTACTCGAATATGCTCGATCGCCTTCTCGCTTCAAAGCACTACGGCGAACGTATGGCCATCGACTGGCTTGATGGTGCGCGCTATGCTGACTCCAACGGATTTCAAAATGATTTTGGCCGTGACATGCACCCTTGGCGTGATTGGGTTATTGACACTTTCAATGCCAATATGTCCTTTGATCAATTCACCATCGAACAAATTGCCGGGGACATGCTTCCCAACGCAACCCTTTCCCAAAAAATCGCCACAGGCTTCAACCGCAATCATCGCTCCAATACCGAAGGCGGCACCATTGAAGAAGAATGGCGCACCGAAAACATCGTTGACCGTGTAGAAACCACCGGATCTGTATTCCTGGGACTAACCCTGGGGTGTGCACGTTGCCACGACCATAAATACGATCCCTTCAGCCAAAAAGAGTTTTACCAATTCTTCTCTTTCTTCAACCACACCGAAGACCGGGGCGTTTACAATGAGACACGCGGAAACGCAGGCAGTGTCATCTCACTTGCCACGGCTGAGCAAGAAAAACAACTCGCCAGTTTCGATGCTAAAATTAAGGCTGCACAAGAAGCATTTAAACCTATTGAAAAAAACATCAACGATAATCACGCCAACGCCCAAGAACAATTGATTAAAGCCTATGGCCAACCCGAAGTTAAACCCGATTACCATCAAGCGCTCAAAGGCGACAATCCCTTTTCAGGTTTAAAAGCCAATGATGTAGACTGGACCGACGGACTATTTGGCAAGACACTTGAAATGCGCGGCACTCCTGAATCATCTCTTGACCTTGAACAAGCCCATACATTTGAGCACGATAAGCCCTTTACGATATCGCTCTGGGTACAATTCAAAAGCAATGGCCCCATACTCACCAAAGCCGACAAGACTGATCAGCAAAAAGGGTTCACACTCGCTAGTACTCAACGCCGCGAACTCCTCATCACATTAGCGAATGAAAAAGATAAAAACGCCATTCGCCTTAAAACCACCGAGCGCCTCATTACCGGAAAATGGGTGCATGTTGCCCTCAGCTATGATGGCTCCAGTAAAGCCAAGGGGCTTAAGGTCTATATGAATGGCGTCTAT
>CALLLL010000022.1 GCA_938082445.1 uncultured bacterium | reverse complement strand
GCTTAGTATTGTATTTGGTTTTGAGCTATCGCGTGGGGAGATTATGGGATGAGGCCTTTATCAATAGCTTGGTTCGTGTATTGGTCGCCACAGTATTTATGGGAGCTACAGCGTATGGCACATGGGCTTTTTGTGCCAGTAGCTTTGATCCTACGACCTTCATTGGGAAATTCATGATTGCCTTGATCCCTATTGTAGTAGCTATGATCCTGTATGCGCTGCTAGCTCGGGCTTTAAGTATCCCTGAATATGAATACTTTATGAATGGCTTACGCAAACGCACAAATCGATAAAGAATCTTGTATTAAGCCTTTTTTACCAAGTATTTATCCATCCATTCCAACACTATGTTACGCATTTCAGGCAATTCGACGTGTTTACAGTCAAATAACTCAATCTGGAGATCAGCTGCATTGCCATGCTTATTATAGAGTGGTTCAAGATAATCATGTACACGTTCCACGCCTTGGGGCGGTGTGAGCCCATCAAAGCGTCCATTGAGGCTCAATCGAGGCCGAGGAACGATTAACTCATTGATGTCATGGGTTTGAAAATGCTTTAGCAACGAAGGCACATTATAATATATACCGTGTCTGCGAAGTCCTTCCGTATCAATGAGTGATTGAAAATCGGTTAAACAGCACAGATCCATGCAACAGGAGATGCGTTCGTCGAGTGCGGCCAACCACCATGATTTGGTGGATCCCATGGACATTCCAAAACTACCAATGCGCGATTCATCTACCTCAGGGCGTGAACAGAGATAATTGATGGCTTGCCATTCGTCAAACATCATCATCCCCCAGAGTACTTGTCCATTCCAGAGCATATGTTTAAAGGTATCTTCTTCCCCTTGCCTGCCGGATCGCTTGTCTTTATATGTTTTTCGTTCACCAAAACACCAACTGTCGATGGCAAGGGTCACAATACCGCGCTTAATGACTTCCGGTGCATAGGGTTTTAGCCCACCATTCCCTTCAAAGAGTTCCTGCTTTCCGCCGTCGTAGTTGCCACCGTGCCAATGAATATAGTTCAGTGCAGGTGCGGGTTCTTGAATAGAATCGGGAAGTAGAAGAATTGCAGGTACTTTTTCAATGCCGTTAATATCAAGCTCTAGGTGCTCAAGGGTATAGCCTTCACCGCGCTCTTTTCTAAGTACTGTTGCTTTAGGTGTACGGGGTTTGGGGAGATCACCGAGCAATCCCCAAAGTTCTTTGCGCCTTTTGGCTTGATGGTGCTTGAAGTCTGATTTCATGGATGGCTCCCCTTCCCCTTTTGCCCAAGCGGTGGATGAACCGGCAACAGCGCCCATCAGTGTGGTTGCTGCAACAAAATCGCGTCGGGAAAGTCTTGGTTTGTCTTCATCCATTTTTAGTCATTCCTGGTTATTTTATAAGCCCTTTGCCTTCAAAGTCACTTGGTATAGTTTTACCCAAATACTCAAGTGCGGTAACACCGATATCTACCAGATGGGGATCGTTTGCTGTGATGGGCTTGGAACTAAAGAAAATACCGGAGGTCGTAGCCATGTCAGAGGCGGCATGCTCCCCACTCCATTTGTCATCGGTCACTTCAAACAATTCAGCAGGCGCTACAGCGCGTACAGTGCTTTTGGTTGATTGGTACCCTTCAGCATAGCCCAATTGCAGATCGGGTGCTCCGTTGGTTGCACGGCCTTTGTAAAAGTCTTTGGTGTAAATTTCTGTGAATATCTTTTGGCCGTTCTCCGGATCGCTTACTTGAAGTAATTTTTCGCGTATTTCTGCGATAAGTGCATCAGCCTCGGACTTTGTCACTATTCCTTTACCTTCACGCCCTTTAAGATTAAGAAAGATACTTCCTAAACCGAGGCTGTAAGCTTTGGATTTTGACCAATCATAGCCACGCAAAAAGGAAAGTGAGTTGGTAGCGGTAGCAGCATTGGGTTTTCCAGTTACGCTTAAGTAACCATTGCGAATAAGCCATGTATTTACATTGAAGCCTTTGCGAAAGCTGTGGAAACCATGATCAGACATAACCATTAAGAGATCATCATCGTCCATTTTCCCCATGACTTTACCCACGATCGAATCCATTTTAATATAGGTATTTTCGACAGCACGTCCGTATTTTTCTTTGCCCTCAGCTGTATGCATGGGGTGGAGTTCATCGCGGTGGTGCCAGAACATATGACCGACTCGATCGGTTCCTGTCCACGCCGAAATTAACAAATCGTAGTTCCCTGCATCCATTTCATCTAAGGTAAGTGTTTCACGCCAGCCCATAGTTTTCTCTACGTCTTCCAAGAATAGCTCTTCCGTTAAGCCGCCTTGACGCAATGCGTGAGTATCAAATATCCAGCCTATGGTTTTAAAAAAGCCATAGCGCTCGAATAACTGCTTGCCGTAATCGGGAGGTGATGTCATTGTAATTAAGGGATCGCGGGGATCGTATTGAAGGCAGGTCATATATAGGCGAACTTGATTGTCGACTTCTAATGCATGAAAGCGTGATATCGCATGAACTTTAATCTTTGTTGACAAAGTAAAGGTCCATTCAATCCATGGTGACCACGTGCCTTCTTTAAGTCGAATCGTTTTATCTGATACTTTGATAATGACTTGCTTATTATTGCGATCTGCATTGATGGTAACAGGTACTTTTGCATAGGTTTTAGAACCGGGAATTTTAATACCTTCAATGTTAACGATTGCCTGGTTGTCGGTAAATTTTAATGGAAGTTTTAATCCTCCCGAAATCTTTGATTGCTCGGCAATATCATCTCCCATAAGAAAGAATTGACTGGTGGTTCCTCTCAAATCGGGAACACCCAAACCGGAAAGCATGCACCCCTCAGAAAGGGTGTCAGCAGGGAATGCAAAAGGTACAGAAAGCACTTTGGCTTTTGCTCCTTCATTATCGGCAATTTTCCAAAATGTTCTTCCCTTACGTAGACTTTTAAAAGATGGCGGAGTTTTGTAGCTTCCGTCTGTGTTGAGAGTAGGAGCAACGACCTTTCCAAATCCTTGTCCGGGGATATAATTACTTGGATTACGTAGTAAAAAGTCATAAATGCCGTGATTACCTGGATGCTTACAAGTAGCAAATGAAGACCAAGCTGTAGGTGACTGTGGGGGATTACTAGACCCGAGGGGTGCAAATGTTCCTTGCTCACTGAGTGCAGTCAGGTTGGGTAACTCCCCCGCTTTCATCATTTCCCCTACGATATCTGGATCGACACCGTCAAAACCGAGAATGACCACACGTTTTTCAGCATGGGCCGATAATAATACGAAAAAAACCATGCACCCCGCTATTAATGAAATTTTTATTGAATTATTTAGTGCTTTCATTTAACTACCCCATAATTTGTGTGTCTAAGCATGTAGTGTATCAAAGAATAAAATATCAGTCCATAGTGCATAAGTTGCAGCATATTGCGTCAGACTCTATACTACTGATTCTGGAGAAATCAATGCATCAGTGTCTACATAAAGAGTTAATACCCGTAGAGAAGAATACGCTCCTTTTTTCGATTATCATTCCTGCATACAATGAGGCGACAAATATTGTCGATACGGTCCCAATGTTATCTGATGCACTGCGCGCTGAATCCATCCCTTTTGAGCTTATAGTAGACAATGACAACAGTTTAGATGAAACCGGCGACACCTTGGATATCCAGAAGTCAAGCGAGTGGACAACTCCATGCCGGGTGGTTTCGGACAGCCCAAACGATGTTATTCATTGTAATCGCACGATAGAAGAAGGTTGAGATGCGGTATTTGGCGACTTTAATGAAAGTTTGGTTTGAACGAA
>CALLLL010000021.1 GCA_938082445.1 uncultured bacterium | reverse complement strand
GAATTTCATAGCCATCGACAACAAAGATTTTTAAGCCGAGGAAGATGATCAAAAACCAAATCACCAATTTGACGAAATCCATAATCTCTTGCTTGAGTGTTTGGATATCTTCTTTTTTGGTGGCTTCGACTTTTTCTTGTGGGCTTTGGGACTCTTGTTCCACGCCGTGTGTCCTCATTTGAACTCAACAATAACACTGTAACTATAGCATATTTTGAGTTTTTAGATTCCAATTCGTCGTATATGTCTATAGAAGTGTAGAATCGCCTTTATTTCTGGGTAGTTTGGGGATCAGGTGGGCTAGGTGGCGAATCAAGTACTTGCTTTAACCAAGTGCGCAGCGCTCGTCGTGCTGGAATATCGCGAAGGGCCCAAGCGTCGTTGTGGTTACGAAAACCGAGTGGTTGATACGTAAATGGAGCATCAACATTAGTGGATTGAATAAAGTCTTTGGTTGCTTCTATACCGTTGTTTTCATGAATGATAAAGCTGGGGCGATGGTTGATGCGTTGGAGTCGAGCCGTTGCTGATGCGCGATCTGAATGAGGGTAATTCCATTGTTTAACACCATCGTAGTGGCTGTAGGGTATGAATGCTTTCCAGAGTGCGGCAATTTCATCGTTGTGCAGGCCGATGTATCCACAAGCGATGGCTCCTCGACTAAATCCAGCGAGGATGATTGAATTGGGATCGCCTCCCCAGTTTTCGCATACACGTTTTACTTCACGTATGCAGTAAGCGACAGTGGCATCGACATTGCCCCACCATTGTGTTTGGTTCTGTAGTCCGTCTGCGCTGATGTAAGGCAAGCATAGCCAAATAAAATCTTGGCCGCCTGAAATGCCATACCCCAGTTTACTGCCGTCGACTTTCCCTGTGCTAATGTCGCCTAGATTATTTTCATAGGGGCCGTTGCCCGCGTACTCAACTATCACAGGGTATTTTTTTTCGGGTGTCCAGTTTTGGGGCAGGTAAAGAATGTGGTGAACATCGGTACCGGAAAATTCTGGTGGGGTTTGTCGGACGCGTATTCCTGGGCGTGGAACACCAAGGTTGATTTCAGGAATACTGAGATCGGGGTCTATGGTGGAAATATCGGGATACGATGTTTGATCTTGGGCGACAGTTGGGAGGGCTAGAATAGTAAGTATACAAAAGCACCAAACACTTGCTTTTGTTGGTAAGTGCTTGGCGCTTATATGTTTACGGGTTGTAATCATGCCAAAGTGCGGCCTTAGGCGAAGTCGCTATTCCAAATTTGGCGATCTATCATATTGATGTATTCAGACCATTCTTGGCCTTTGGATTGATTGGTCGCGATGACATTGTCAAAAGCATTGGCTTGTGCGTCGAGGTTGTCGATATGCGCGAGCACGATGGCTTCGAGAGTTTTAGGCACAACAGGTGATCCCATCTCGAGTTCGCTATGATGTGAGAGAATCATATGAATGATTTGCATGCGTAGTGACTCGGGGAAATCGTTTACCTCATCCATTTTTCGGTTGGCAATGGTGCAGCCAATTTCCAAATGCCCCATAAGTTTTCCGGCGGTGGTGTAGTCGATGCTCATGCCTTGTGATAGTTCATCCACTTTACCGATATCGTGTAAAAAGATTCCGGTCAGTAAGAGATCTCTATTGAGTTTAGGAAATAATTCGCACATGGTTTCAGCAATTCTGGCCATCTCGTAACAATGGAGAACGAGGCCGCCTCGGAAAGCATGGTGCCATTTTTTACCCGCAGCGCATGCATTGTATTTTTCCATGAGCTCCTCATCTTTTAAGCATGTTTCGAGAAGTTCTTTGAGTATAGGTGTTTGTATGCTTTCCATAATTTGATAGTATGCATCGGATACATTGGTGGTGTTTTCAGGAGTGAATACAAGGTCTTCTGTTTCGTATTCACCTTCTTTGAGAGGAAGCACTTGATCAACACGCAATTGCAGGCGGCCTTGATAGGTATTTACTGTCGCGCGGACATTGACTACGTCGCCTACTTCAAATAAAGCAGCTACGGACACCGCGTTATTCCACATGACGCCGCCCAGTTCTCCGGTTTTGTCTTTAAAGACCATACCGAGAAACTTGCCGCCGTTTTGTGTGTCGCGTAAATCTTTACGAGTGGCTACAAAGTAGTCATTGATCACGTCGCCGTCTTGAAAGTCGGCCACATACTGCTTTTTCATGAAGTGCTCCTGAGTGTTGTGTCTTGCTAAAGGGATACTCACTTAATTAAGGGGCATCGCCTTCTATTAATTTTTCTTTTTCAGTTTGTTTTTCGAGATCGAGATCGGCCTCTTGGAAAAAGGGTCCTGCCGATTCCACAATTTCAAACATGTACATGCGATCATCGATGGTGGTGTAGCCTTCGAGTGCTCCCCAATGCAGTGCATAGCGACCAGGCTCGAGTGGGGCGAGCAATTTAAGATGAAGTAAGTCGGTGTCAGAAGAAACAACAGGATCCAAACTTACGGGGATTGTGCCGGCTGGTGCCCAGACAGGGAATGTTTGGGAGGCGTCTTGGGGAACTTGTGCTGTGGCAATTTGCAATCGAGTAAGACGCGCATCGTATCGAGGCATTTTATAGCTCATGATAAAGGGTGAGGCGTTATCGGTCTTGAGTTCTGGATCGCGGGTCGTGCCAAAAGCCGAAGAGTTGTTGGCTAAAATGTAGTGATTGGGTTTATGCCAAGTTGTAGGTTTGTATTGTGTGTTTTCTCGGAGGAATACACTGTTGCTGGAGGGTAAGTTCCATAGCTCGACCTTTGTGAGCTCTTGGCTGAGGCTATCGTTTAAGGTGATGTCTTGATTCACTAAAGTGTATCCGCTTTTAGCGAATTGAATGGTGTGTTTTCCGGGCGGTGCATTAAGTTTATATTCACCAAGCGCATTGGTGACAGCACTGAATTCACCGTTGTTGTCGAGTTGTACGCTGACGCCTGGCAGGGCTTCCCCCACATGATTGGTCACTGTGCCGTATACGCCTGTCCGGTTACATCCGGTGAACAATCCGATGAGCAGTAGTGAGACTAGTGTGTATTGAAGGATGTTTTGGGGCATTCAGGCCGTATTTCCAGTGTGTTTATGCTCTTGTGGAGCGTGTTAAGAGCTATCATATCAAGTTTGTATGGGTTTGTGCACACCTTGCGGTGAATTCTTCCGTTTTTGTTGAGGTATTTAAGCTTGGGTGAAACATATATTTATTGTATATTGTTACAGTAAATATACCGAATGGGCGCAATAAGTTGCTGTTTGGCTTTGCATTAAATGATTAAAATGGCTATACTGTGCGACCTGAAATGGCCTAGTGTATGCCGTGCGGTTAAGGGCTTGTGTGGCTGTAAGGTTCTATCTGTAAGTGCTTAATATTTAGTGGTTTAGGTAGTATAACCTAGAGGGGATTATTCAATGATTATTGTCATGGCATCCCGTAAGCAAGAAGACATTGACCATGTTAAGAGCAAGGTTGAAGAAATGGGGTTTGATGCCCATTTGATTGAGGGTGTACAGCGCACGGTCATTGCGGCTGTGGGCGATGGCCGTGGTAAAGAGCGTCTACAATCGTTGGAATCCTTGGCGCATGTTGAACAGGTGATGCCTATACTTAAATCGTATAAGCTGGCAGGTCGAGAAATGCGCCCTGAGGGAACTGTAATCCCGATTGGAAATACATCTATCGGGGGTGACACATTTAGTGTTATGGCTGGGCCGTGTGCGGTGGAATCGCGTGAGCAGATTGTTGAAACGGCTAAGATCGTGAAGGCGGCAGGTGCCCAGATTTTACGCGGTGGAGCGTATAAGCCGCGAACATCGCCGTATAGTTTTCAGGGCATGGAAGAGGAAGGCCTGAAACTATTGAAAGAGGCCAGTGAAGTGGCGGATATGCCGTTTGTAACAGAAGTGATGACTACGGAATCGTTGGATTTAGTGGCCGATTATGCTGATGTGTTGCAAATAGGTGCCCGTAATATGCAAAATTATGGTCTATTAAAAGCTGTCGGTAAGAAAGATGTACCGGTATTTTTAAAGCGTGGCATGATGGCGACGTTTAATGAGTGGTTGATGTCGGCTGAATATATAATGGCTGAGGGCAATCACAATGTGATTATGTGTGAGCGTGGAATTAGGACTTTTGAGACGGAAACGCGCAATACTTTGGATTTGAGTGCTGTACCGGTATTGAAGAAATTGACGCATTTACCGGTGGTGATCGATCCCAGTCATGGCACTGGGCATTGGGATTATGTGTCTCCGATGGCTTTGGCTGCGGCTGCGTGTGGTGCTGATGGTTTGCAGATAGAAGTTCATCCTAATCCGGAAGTTGCGGTGTCGGATGGTCCTCAATCACTAAAACCGAAGGTATTTAATCAATTAATGGATAATTTAAG
The DNA here is from genome assembly GCA_938082445.1 of uncultured bacterium. Lineage (GTDB taxonomy): Bacteria > Hydrogenedentota > Hydrogenedentia > Hydrogenedentales > DTSJ01. The sequence continues at coordinate 2,029 of CALLLL010000021.1, read as the reverse complement.
GCCAATTTTGAAAGTGACAGGAAAATCACTATAATCAAGGCTAAACAATAACAGCTTAGGGGACAAGATGGCTGAGCAAACAGATGAAACGATTGAAGAGCAGGAAGAAACTACGGAAACTCCGGCGGTAGAGGAGGATTCAGCATCCAATAAAAAGGATGCGGAGGAATCGGATTCCGAATATGAAGAGCTGGATGATGAACCTGTAGAAATGCTTTCGCGTGAGGATACGGCACGTGCTATTTATGCCATGTTATTTACGAGTGATAAACCATTGAATATTTCAAGTATCGCCGATGCTTTGGGCGATGTGGAAAGAGATATTGTCGAAATACTCATTGAAGAATTAACCGAAGATATTGCGAAGCAAGATGTGCCGTTCCAATTGCGTGAGATTTCGGGAGGCTATCAGTTGGCCACGGATTCGAAGTATGCACCGTATATTCGTCGTATGTTGAAGGTGAAGCGGAGCGCAAAACTATCGAAGGCAGTCTTGGAGACTTTGGCAATTATTGCGTATCGTCAACCGGTTACGCGTCCTGATGTGGAATCGATTCGCGGAGTGAGTGTGTCGCATGCATTTGGTCAACTACAGGAACGTAATTTGATTAAAGCTGTTGGGGTTGCTGATGTCCCAGGTCGCCCACGTTTGTATCGCACGACGGATGAATTTCTGGATCATTTTGGGATTAAAAGTCTTAAAGAAATGCCGTCTATTGAAGAGCTTCAGGAACAGTAAATTACTTCTTTTTATAAACGAATGTAATTAACGAAAAACCATTAGGGCTGGATTGTTGAGGTATTATTGCCTGAGCAGTTATGGCCTCCTTTCATGATTGAGATTTTCTATGCGTCTTCAAAAGTATATGGCTGAATGTGGAGTTGCTTCACGTCGTGCAAGTGAGCAATTAATCGCCGAAGGGCGCGTGCAGGTCAATGGGGAAGTGGTTTCACTAGGGGTAAAAATTGATCCTGAAGTAGATACAGTATTGTTTGATGGGAACCCTGTGGGGTTGGATGCGAAAGTGTATGTAGTTTTGAATAAACCCCGGGGGGTAATCACGACTGCGACTGATACGCATGATCGAAAAACTGTGTTGGATTGCTTGGAGGGGGTTGAAGCTCGAGTGTATCCGGTAGGGCGGTTGGATATGGATGTGTCGGGGATGTTGTTGTTGACCAATGATGGGGAATTGGCGAATCGTTTAAGCCATCCGCGCTATGAAGTGGATAAAGTGTATAGTGCTTGGGTAAAAGGCTTGGTCATGCCGGATGTAGTGAAGCAGTTGGAAGAGGGAGTGGAACTTGAAGATGGTTTAACGGCTCCGGCAAAAGTATCGATTGTTAAAAACCAAAGCAACAGTACATTGATTCATTTAGTGATACACGAGGGGAAAAAACACATTGTGAAGCGTATGTGTAAAGCGGTGGGGCATCCCATTTCCAGTCTGCGGCGTGTGTCCATGGGGAATTTGTCGGTGAGTAACTTGCAGCCTGGCGAATGGCGTTATTTGGAAGCCGATGAAGTGGAGCGGTTGTATGGGATGGTGGGCTTGGACGTTTAAAATTCGAAGTTGAGTTCTAATGTGTCGTTTTTTTCTACAGTAACCACTTCAACCAGTGTTTTGTGGGCAATATCATAGTCATCAGATTCGATGGTGCATACAATGGTATACGTGCCTGGTTTAGGAATGCTCAGGGAATAGGCTCCTGATCGAATGTAGGCCTGATAGGTCTTTCGTATATCTTTACTTTCAATCTCTGTTAACGTATGTTGCCCAGAATACAATTTTACATTTCCTGTATTTAAATTTTCTGGACCTTTTACAATTCCTTGAATTGTACTAAGTGAACCGAGATCAATTTCGATATGTGTGGGAGTACCTTCTGTTAATGTAAATTGTTCAGTATGTATGCGGCTGTCTGAGTCGACATATAGGTTGGCTTTTCCGGGGGGAAGATGTTTGATGCTAAAGTTCCCTTGTGTATCGAGTTTTACGTCAGCATTGATAATGGCTTCATTTCTAGA
>CALLLL010000020.1 GCA_938082445.1 uncultured bacterium | reverse complement strand
ATTATGGGTTTAATGGGACAATATTCATTGATCCTGAAGATTTGACCATCTCAAGTGATCGAATTACTGGGGGAGCAAATCTAGTCCTAACTGCTGACAAAACAATCACGATTGAAGATGACATCGAGATCAACACAAATGGTGGCCATCTAACACTTGCGGTTGGTACCGGTTTGGTTGTGGAACGTTCCGCATCAAATCCCACTCTTGATAAAATAAAACGAGATAAAATCATTGAAGTACTTGTGATGATAAGTGATTTAAATAGCGAAGCCTATCTAAGTCGATCATTTGCTGCACAACTATATATAGACGGAACTATTGGTCTCACACAAAGAACTGCAACAGCACTTCAAACTGGTATAACAACAGCTTCACCTGAAACTTCTGCAGCATTAGGTTTGACCAATCTCCTAGTTGGTGGAATAGGTGAGGAACTTAATTCTGCAGTCTATGCAGAAAACACCTTTGAAGCGATACAGGAATCGATTCGAGCTGAGCGGGCAAAACAAAAACTTATTATTCAAAATAAAATGGCTAAAAGCTATAATGACTATACAATACAAGATGCCTTATCAGATATTCGTTATCTTGCTGAGGTTAGTTCAATACGAATTGGCGTTGGAAAACTCTTGCAAGATGCTAAGCTTAAAAAAGATAAGGCTGTAGAAGAACTTAATAAGTAACACTCAATTTTTAATATAACGATGTCCGTCATTCATTTTCTTTATGAATGACGGATTATTTTTTACGCCAAACCAATCGGCACAAATTTATCCGGCTGATGAAAATTCAGTTCATCCCCGATATCCGCCCAATAGCCCCAATGCATATGCGACGACTCATCCGCGCACTTATACACGTTTCCCCGCATTTGCATCCCCACCAAACTTTCCAACGGACCAACATACGTTTCAAAAACTCGCTTCGGAATTCGATACGACAAGGTCCACGTCGTCGGCTCGGTAATCTCCTCCACAATCGGCGCACTCAAACTGCTATGCACTTCCATCCCGGACACCACATCCCACGGCACATGCGTATACTTCTCAAAGCCCGTCTCCGTCCGTCGCGCATCCTCAATATACGTCAGCAACAATGTACCCCCGCAATTAAACTCAAAATTGAGATACCCCTTCCCAGCGACTGGCTCAATAAAAAACTCCGCACACGAATCCAAATGCGTCCGGTCTTGATACTCCGTCCCTTTAGCAACGATATATTGATCTTCCACCCGAAATATCACCGAAATCGACGCCCCATCATGCAGCATCCGCACCGCTGTCTTCGGTTCATGCCCATGATCCAAAGGCCAAAAGTGCTCAATTTGAAGAGTCTGCGCCTTTTTCCAGCTCTCATGTTCCCACTCAGCCACCACTTCAGGCAGGCAATCCACTCGCTCAATCGTATACGCCATTGAATAAAATCCCTTTCAATACGGTATTCCTTTGAGAAATCCCGTTAAATTTGGTACATTTGTTCGCAACAACACATAAGGTATACGAAATGTCCATGCAACTCAAGCACTACGCCCCCATGCTCGCCACCGGCGATATGAACGAATCCATCGCCTTCTACCGCGATCTCCTCGGTTTTACCCTCGGAGACACCTTCGAATCCTCCGGCGTAATCTCATGGTGCGAAATGAAACTCGGACAAGCCACCTTAATGTTCACACAGCACGAAACCCAAACGGACCATCCAGGCGCCCGCGACATGTTCGCCCAAACCACCCTCGCCTTCTACGTCAGCAACGTTGAAGAACTCTACGAATCCCTCGTCAACCGAGACGTCGAAGTCTCCGAAATGCGCGTCACCTTCTACGGCATGAAAGAATTCGATCTACAAGATCCCACCGGCTACACCCTACTCATCGGCGAATCCACTACCGAGGCACCCACTACTCAAGACGACGAAGCAGCACCATTTTAAAGGGGACCTACAGTGAGTCAAGCACCCAGAACAGAGTCCGATACCTTAAAACGTAAAATCCACGAAATCATCTTTGAAGGCGACACGCCGGCCGGAAAAAATTTCGACCTTGCCCTCATCGTATGCATCATGCTCAGCGTCATCGTGGTGATGCTCGACAGTATCACCCAATATCGCGAAGCCTACGCCACCCTCCTCTACGCACTCGAATGGACCTTCACCATACTCTTTACTATCGAGTATCTGCTACGCATTTACTCCATCGGACGCCCCAGTAAATACATCTTCAGTTTCTACGGCATCATCGATCTTCTCGCCGTTATCCCCACCTACCTCAGCTTATTATTCGTCGGCAGTCAATACTTTGCCATCATCCGTATCTTACGCCTCCTGCGAATATTCCGCGTACTCAAAGTAGTCCAATACCTAAATGAAATGGAAGTCCTTATGCGCGCACTACGCGCCAGCCGACGCAAAATTCTCGTATTCATCTACGGAGTCATGCTCATCGCTGTTATCGCAGGCTCACTCATGTACGTCATAGAAGGCAGCTCCAACGGCGCCTACACCAGCATCCCCAAAAGCATCTATTGGGCAGTCGTCACCATGACCACCGTAGGCTACGGCGATATCGCCCCGCAATCCCCATTAGGACAATCATTGGCAACCATGCTCATGATTATGGGCTACGGCATCATAGCAGTCCCTACCGGAATCGTGACGGCTGAAATGACCCGCAATACGCACAATACTCCTGTATTGCAATCCTGTCCTGAATGCAGCGCTGAATCGCACGACCCCAAAGCCCTCTATTGCAACCGCTGCGGGACACAACTCTAGAAAACGCTATTCGTTACTGGGCAAATACGCTACATACTGTTCGCCCGTCTCCAAGTATTCCAACGTAACACCACGTTTTTTACCAAAGATACTGATCACTTTAACACCATGCGCCACATCCCCCAAACGCAAACGAAGATTTTCAAACTTCTCATCGGTCAATGGAATGTGGAAATTTAACACAGCATACTGAGTTTGTTTAATTTCAGGTAAGCCCTTTACCGTAATGGTAGGCTTTTGCAACTCTTTAATCGCCTGATCACGCAGCGCTAAATACTGATCGTTATTTTCATCCAACACTTCACGTGCAGCTAAATAAGTCATTACATACGACCACGCTTCAGCATCTGCAAAATCCATGATCCGTCGGTCAACTCGACCAATCACATGCTGAAGCGCTTCTTTACCCGACTCCGTTCGACTATGCTCATTCTTCGCATCACTTAAAATCCTCATCAGATTTTTCTCGACTGCTTTAGGGAACTGAGCATCTTTAGGTGGCAAAGGCATATCCAACTGAGCAGAATCTATAATGCCCTGCGCAATTTCCTGCGGAGTTGGCGGAGGCGGCAATTCAGGTGTAGGCGGCGGTGGTGGAGGCTCTTCCCGCGTACATCCAATAATAAAACCACTACTACATACCAACAAAAAGATACCTAAAATTCGATACAGCACAAACGTTCTCCTTAAAGTCCTAAGTCTACCAACGTCTCCAATTGTGAATCAGAATAATTTTCCTGAATCGTTTTGGGCTGACGCGTTGAATTGTTTTGTTGCGGGGAAGAAGGCACTCTCAATTCTTCCGGATGATTCACGCCTCCAGTAGTCGGGTCATATAAATACGCTCCCCCTGAAGACATCGTAGGAACCGTTTGAATATACAATGGCTCCAGCGAACTCAGAGAATCCGGATACCGACGAGTCGATTGCCAATAATCATAAATCGCTTGCCTCAAGGCAGTCAGATTAGTCACATCTTGATTCGTCATGCGCGCCGATCCACCACCGCCATACGGCGTAGTCTGCACGTCATTCGACACTTTACCCGTTCGAGGATCATAGCCAAACGCTTGGCCATTCCCCCTTAATGGTACTGCCGGTAGATACCGAGGAACTAAATCGTCTAACGAACTCGGATAACGCTCTTGATCAAAGGTATACATCTTGATCGCCTGCTCCAACTCCGTCTTCCCCTTCATATCCTTCGCTTGATTCATGGCCGCTTGACCCTGAGTCGCACTCTCGGCTGCCAATTCACCCTGAATAGCAGTCGTCGTCATTAATTCCAATAAACACCCCGAAGACAACACTCCCAGCATTAGCACCAAAAAATATCGCATAGTATCGGCCTCCTTACTAAAGAGTATATCACATTAGATTCTGGCCGTAAATACGTATTTTCTCAAAAATACACCCCGTTCAACAATGTTGCGCACAAATCATCGCATTTGCTTTGAAACTAGGAGCGAGTACGCAATATCGATTTATCCAATGCTTCCCGAACCTTAGGGTGGATAACCGTTCCCGCTGAAGCTTCCTTAGCATACTGTTTTTTACATGCCACCAAATCTTGATACACACGCACCTTAAATCCAGAAAATTGAGTGGCCATACTATGCATATATTGAATACATTGCCAACGTAAAGCCATCTCCTGATGACTCAAATTATCCCGAAAGATTGCATATACTTTTTCACTACCATAAGGAGGTTCCACCGTTTCGACTTCTTCAACACCAACCCCAATTACTTGCGCCAAACCACCCAAACAATATCCAGGAAAAAGCGAATCGCCCGCTGCTTCGTTCAATTTTAATTTTAGCTCATCAATAAAATCATCAACCATTTCATGATTGCCTTGACGCACACGACTTGCTAATTTCAATCCAAGAGCATGATAAATTTTCTCTGCTTTTTCCCCCTCAGACATAGAAATTAGCATATCGTATTTATCACGATTCAATTCT
>CALLLL010000019.1 GCA_938082445.1 uncultured bacterium | reverse complement strand
CCTGCGCGATTACGGACCACGGTGTTTTATTTGGTGCCGTGGAATTTTATGAGATGGCTAAAAGTATGGGCATCAAGCCGATTGTTGGCTGTGAACTCTATTTAGCACCCGAGAGTCGTTTCGATAAAGTTAATAAACCCGGGAAAAAGAACAACTACCACTTTCTTACCCTCTGTGAAAATGAAGAAGGCTATCACAATCTTTGCCGCCTAAGTTCCGCGGGATTTCTTGAGGGTTTTTACTATAAGCCCCGGGTTGATCTTGAACTTCTCGCGAAACACAGTGCGGGCCTTATTGCAACGACTTCCTGTCTTGCTGGAGAAGTCCCGCAATGGTTAATGAATGATGAAGTGGATAAAGCCCATGAAGCCATGAAAACGTACCTGGATATTTTCGGGAAAGACAATTTTTTGGTTGAGCTCATGGATCATGGTATGGAAGAGCAAAAAAAGGTCAATGAATATCTAGTCGATTTTGCTGAAGACTATGGATTGATGACCATTGCTACCAATGACTGCCACTACGTTAACAAGGAGGATGCTGAAGCGCATGACGCCCTCTTGTGCATTAACACCAATGCGATGGTGGATGACAAAGATCGTTTCCGCTTTCCATCGGACGAAGTCTACTTTAAATCGCCGGATGAAATGAGCGAAGTATTTCCTAAGTATCCTGAAGCGATTGCTAATACACAAAAGATTGCAGATCGATGCAATGTGCATATTCCGCTGGGTCAACACCTCATTCCTTCGTATGAACCGCCCGAAGGGAAAAATAAATTACAATATTTAACAGATTTAGTTTATGAGGGGCTTGAATTCCGCTACGGAAAAATTCCCGATAAAGAATACACAGACCGTGCAGACTTTGAGCTTAACGTAATCGACAATATGGGCTTTGTTGATTATTTTCTTGTGGTATGGGACCTCATTAATTTTGCGCGTCAAGAAGGCATCGCTGTAGGTCCTGGCCGTGGTTCTGGGGCCGGTAGCATCGTTGCCTATACCCTTAAAATCACGAATATTGACCCGATGCGCTACAACTTGCTCTTCGAGCGTTTCCTCAATCCCGATCGTGTGTCGATGCCTGACTTTGATATCGATTTCTGCTATTTGCGTCGCGAGGAAATGATCAACTATTCCTACGAAAAATATGGAGACGGAAACGTTAGCCAAATTATTACCTTTGGCCGGATGCTCGCGAAAAACGTTATCCGTAATGTTGGCCGTGTACTCGCAATGCCTTATGCAGAAGTGGATCGCATTGCCAAGCTCATTCCTGATGAACTCAAAATCACTCTCGAGTCTGCCTACGAAAAAGAATCCGAATTAAAAGAGTTGGTCGATAACGATCCTCAAGTGGCTCGCCTCTGGCGATTGGCCTTGCGACTCGAAGGTACAATCTCAAACTGTGGTACACATGCAGCTGGAGTGGTAATTTGCGATAAACCCCTCACCGATTTTGTGGCTCTCTATCAAGCCAAAGGAACTGAAGCCATTTCTACTCAGGTTGAGATGCGCTATGTAGAAGAAGTTGGTTTGCTTAAGATGGACTTTCTCGGCTTACGGACTTTGACCGTAGTGCATGAGACGGTCCGCCTTATCAAAGAATCCACAGGGGTTTTCATTGATATCGACAATATCGAATGCGACGATGAAAATGCTTATAACCTTTTGCGTTCAGGTAAAACTACAGGCGTGTTTCAATTGGAAAGCCCTGGGATGCGGGATCTTGCCAAGCGAATCGGGCTGCAAAGTCTTGAAGAAATCTGCGCACTTGTTGCTCTTTATAGACCGGGGCCAATGCAGTTTATCGATACCTATATTGAAGGAAAATATGCGCCTGAGACCATTGAATACGAACATGAACTTTTGATTCCTATCTTGGGTGAAACCTATGGTATTGCGGTGTACCAAGAACAGGTCATGCAGATCGTGCAGGCTGTTGCTGGCTTCTCCCTTGGTCAAGCCGACATTCTTCGTCGTGCAATGGGGAAAAAGAAAGCCGAGCTCATGGCTGAGCAACGTGCAAAGTTTGTTGAAGGGTGTAAAGCGAATAATATAGAGCTTGATGTTGCTGGACCGCTATTCGATAAGATTGAAACCTTTGCGGGTTACGGGTTCAACAAGTCTCACTCCATGGCGTATGCTTTTGTCGCATATCAGACGGCCTTCCTAAAAGCCAATCATCCCGCGGAATTTATGGCTGCCTTACTTACCAGTGAATCAGGCAACCTTGATAAGGTGGCTATCTATGTTGATGAATGTCAACGTATGGGCATTGAGGTATTGCCACCTGATATTAATAAATCGATGAAATACTTTGCTGTAGAAAATGGCAACATTAATTTTGGTCTTGCTGCCATTAAAAATGTTGGTGATAAACCCATTGACGAAATTGTCAAAGAACGCGCTGAAAATGGGCCCTTCAAAGATATTCATGATTTCTGTTCACGCTTAGCTTCCCGACAAGTAAATCGTCGCCTGATTGAAAGCCTTAATAAGGCTGGGGCTTTTGTTAAAACCGACTGGAATCGCGCTCAAGTCGATGCTGTTCTTGAGCAAGCCCTCAATGAAGCTCAAATCGCTATGAAAGATCGCGAAGCCGGACAATCTTCACTACTCGATCTCATGGGGGGGGGAAGCGAAGAGGAAACTGCGTCATCGTACAATGAAAAACCCAATATTCAGGAATATGAAGAAGCTGATGTCCTCCAAAATGAAAAAGAGATGCTTGGTCTCTATATCAGCAGCCATCCTCTTAAAAAATATCGCGACATACTTAAACGGTATGTGACACCGGGCCTTATGGAACTTGGTGAATTCCAAGATGGCCGTATTGTGAATGTGGGAGGGCTTCTGTCTCAAGTAAAATTCCATATCACAGCCAAAGGTAAAAAGATGGCCTTTATTACTGTAGACATGATTGAGGGCCCTGTAGAACTCACTGTCTTTACCAATACCTATGAAGAAAATTATGAAATGCTCGAGGTCGATCAAGCCTGCATGATTTTGGCCCATGTCAACTATCGGAACAATGAAGCGGGTTTAGTGGCCGATGCATTCTTCCCTATTGAGAGTGCTGAACGTAGACTCACGCGTGCAGTTCATGTTCGAGTGCCTAAAAATGAATTTACCGATCAGCGGATTGATGAGCTGGCGCAAGTTATGGGTGATACCCCAGGTAAATGTAATCTTTTCTTGCATTATGGTGATGAAGGCGACAGCAGCGAAGTGACTGTTCATGCCACCAGTTCATGTTTGGTCAATCCGACTCCACAACTTAAGGCTACAGTAGAAAACCTTCTTGGAGATGGAAGCTACTGGTGTTCAGCGGGATTTGGATTACCCAGCCACAACAATGACTCAGAAGAGCGTATCAAAATTGAGCCAAAGCCGTGGGAACGCAAAAAAGCACAAGCCAGTACTTAAGTGCTTGTATAGTAGTTAGTTCCAGTGATGATTTCGTTTGAAAATATGTGAATATGTTATACTTAGTGCATGAATTCAGACAATGAGTCACATACTGAAACCACCGAAGAACTTCGTCGCCAAGTGCATGAATCCCGCTCGACTGTAGTTAAAGGCCTGCTGATTCTTTTTGGTTCCATCTGTGTTGGGCTCGGTATACTGGGAATCCTATTGCCAGTATTGCCCACAACACCATTCTTGCTACTCGCAGCCATTTGTTATTCTCACAGTTCTGAGCGCTTTTACATTTGGTTACTAAGCAATTGTTTCTTTGGTACATACATTCGCGACTGGCGGGAAAATCGTGGTATTAGTATGCCGGTGAAATTATGGGTGATTTTTGTACTTGCCGTCACCATGGGCATCAGTGTTGTATTTTTCATTCCAATCCTGGCTGTTAAAATATTGTGTATCATTTCCGGTATCATTATCTCCGCGTACATATTAAGCCTACCCACTAAATCCAATGAACTCATCGAAGATAGTGTGGAGTAGGGGATATGAATTCGACAAAACCCATTAGTGTCTGTGCAGTGATTTGTATGTTTGTGTTGAGTGTAGCCTCACACGCACAAGGGGGCCCTGGAGAATCTTCTTTTGTCGATGAACGCGGCGTCACTACCCTCACTGATCGCCCCGAATTTTACCGGGCAGAAGGGGGCTATCTAGAAATAGCGCTTGATTATGAACCGATTCAAATCGTAGAAAAATGGGCATTTACCCGCAATGGTCGTATCGAAACCAATGGCGATTATCGTGCTCTGATCCGCCATTACGCGAATAAATATAAGTTAGATAAGTATTTGGTGCAAGCCGTAATCAAAGCCGAAAGTAATTTCGATCCCTTCGCGGTATCCAAAGCCGGTGCTCAAGGCCTCATGCAACTTATGCCAGCCAGTGCTGCTGAGATGTCCATTCGCAACCCCTTTGACCCCGGTCAAAATATCGCTGGTGGTACCCAGTATCTAAATCGATTAATGAAATTATTCAATAACGATCTCGATCTTGTCCTTGCAGGATATAATGCCGGCCCCGGAAACGTAAAAAAATATGGTGGCATTCCGCCTTTCAAAGAAACGCAAAACTACGTTAAAAAAGTTAAGCACTACATGAACCAGTTTTCGGGTGGGCGTGCCACTGTTGCCATCAATCGCAGTACTTCACAAAAAGACACAACTTTCAAACCTACCAAAGAAGTCCCTTTCGTTGTGCATATGAAGAACGGAACCAGTCAACCTGCTGAAACGGTGATTGAAAAAGGGGAGAAGTATATCTTGACTTATCAAACGCGCAGTTATCCTATACGCAAAACACTGGTAGCACGAATAGAAAAGTTTTCCTGACTAGGAATGTCGAATCAGTACGAATTCCGCAATACTCTTCATTGTGTCGCGGTAATGACTTTCGGGTAATTTTTCCAAAGCAGCCAAACTCGAATCAATATAGCTTTGGCATAAATTGATCACTTTTTCCTGAGCGCCTGTAGATTGCATTTGAGAAGCCACCCAATCGCATTCTTCTTTCGGTAGTGACGCACCAACCAATGATTCTAGATGAGCACGGTCTACATCGTTCATTACTTCTTTCATATGAATCAGTGGTAATGTCATCTTGCCTTCTGTAATGTCCCCACACGAGGGCTTACCTAAAGTTTCTTCGTCTTCAGTCAAATCAATTACATCATCTATCAACTGAAACGCGGTCCCCATGCCCATGCCATAATCATGCATCGCCTGACGATACTGAGCATCAATCAACAGTGTGGGGGTGCAGCATGTTACTGCAAACAAGCTCGCAGTCTTTTTCTCGGACAAGCGTATACAGTCTTCAGCAACCAGCTCACCTTGCTTACGGCCAAAGTTTATTAACTCACCTTCAGCCATTTGGTGAATGGAGTCCAAGGCACTTGATATTACCGCACATGAATCATATTTGGTTAAGATGTCTAATGAGCGAGCTACCAAATAGTCCCCACCCAATACTGCAGTGTGGTTGTCCCATAATCGGTTCAGGGAAGTTTCGCCTCGACGTAAGTCTGCACTGTCCACCACATCATCATGCGCAAGGGCCGCTAAATGCAACAGTTCCATTCCGGCAGCCATCTCTGTGTAATGGTCCAGATTCTCATCCCCACAAGCCCCGGCTGACAAAAAGCACAAGGCCGGACGCATCAATTTTCCGCCTAAGCGTGGGGGAGTTGTGTCCGGTCCATAGACCAATTGAAAAGCATCGGTCCACTCCTTGCCCACGCACGCACGTACGCGATCAAGTTGCGGTTCAATGTGTTTATAGAGTGATTTTAGGGATAAAGTCGTAGACATAAGCGGTATCATAGCACATTATGGATTTACGGGGAAAGCTACGGTTTACTCGCCTGCAACGATCGGGCTTACTGTAGTCCCATCACCCTTCAAATACTCATCAAAAAAGGCCGATATCATAGTTTTAAAATGGTTATTCACTGGACGTGATAAATCCATTGTATGTGGCCATCCATCCATACGGTCATACCAATAGGGGATACCAAGCTTCTCCAATTCAGCGGCCAATGTGTCTGCCTGAGTGATAGGCACTAAGTCGTCTAATGTCCCATGCAATATCATTGTAGGTGGGTCTGTTTCATCTAAATGGAAATACGGAGAGACTTCTTGATACAAATATTCGGCTTCTTCATATGTCTTTCCGATAAACGATGTAGTTAAATCATGACTGCGTCCATACTCAGTGGTGAAATCGACTGGTCCATAGATATTTACCACGCATTTCACATGGCTACTTGTGTCTGGCCAGCCACCGTCGCCCTCAAGACGATGTACGTCGGATGAATAACCAATCATCATAGCTAAATGACCACCCGCTGAGCCTCCTATAACTCCAATACGCTCAGGGTCAATATTCAGCTCTTCTGCATGCGCACGTACATATCGCACGGCGCATTTTACATCATGTACCGCTGCTGGGTACTTTGCTTCTTTGCTCAAGCGATAGCCAATACTGGCGACGACATAGCCCTGCTCGGCAAAGTGCCGAGTATAAAATCGGTAATCACCCTTATCGCCACTACGCCATCCACCGCCATGAATAAACAAAATCATTGGGGCAGGGGCAGTGAGGTTTTTGGGAGTATACAAATCGAGAACCAATGCACGTTCACCTACACGTCCGTATTCGACATCATAGCGCTCTTCGACACCCTCAGGCGCATCTCCGCCCTCAAGCTCTTCTTCATCCATGATGTCTAGGCGACCCATTGCATAATTTAAATACAAAGTATTTAAGGTGCCATAGCCCTTAGGGGGATCCGGTAAGTGTGCTGGTTTGCGGACTAAATCTGGACGCGATTCTGGCGCGGGGTTATCTATGAAATACCACCACCCAAATATCCCCAAAGCAATCAGAACGATAACACCAACAATGCGTAAGAAAATCTTCATATTAAATCAGCCTTTTGTTTCTACAAAAAATTAAGGTGCTGCAATAAACCCGTGATAACGTCCTAGCCAATAGGGAAGCATATAATGAACGCCCGCACCTTCCATCCGCCCATCACCGCCTGTGTCTGCAGCATAGGGGTCCATGTTCCAGCGTTCAAAGTCACGTTCATCAGCAGGTAAGACTTCGCTTAACAGCACATTCTTCCAAACATTCAAGTCTTTCTCAATAATCACATCGGCACGGTGGCTATTTTCCATCCGCCAGTTCCGACGATCCTGAGGCATCTCACGTAAAGTCTGTATCGCCCCCAAGACATCGGCATCATCCGGATCTACGCTCGCATATACCATCGCCAATAAGCTATTGCGCTCCGGTAAATCGATAAATGCATTTCGGCGCAACGAACGGTGCATCGCATCATGGACATACGGATCTTTTTCTATATGTAGAATGGGGTAAAAGGCTAAAGCCGCCATCTGGTCATCGGAATGATTCAATTCATCCGGGAAAGTTTTTTTCTGTAACAATGAGTTGCTTAAATATCCATGATCTTTAATGAGCTTTTTATAGGTTCGTTCATACTTGTTGTCGCCCGTAATGTAATGAGTCGTTTTTAAGAAAGACAAGATCATCATTGAGTAGATACCGCTCTCCAAGTGGCGAACGGGGTCCTCATTCAACAGCTCTGGATTAAACCAACCCCATTTCGTGCGCTCACCATCCCAATCGATAATCTGATAGTTGTTCTCAACCATATAATCGGTGATTTTACGCGCTTGCGCTTGCATACGTTTCTTCATCGTGGGATCATGTTTGGCGATATGCTCATAAAACATATACAAAGCGAAATAATGTCCATCCATTTGATCACTCGACACATCATCGCGCCAAATGTACTTGCCATCTTCGGTTTTTAGCCAATTGGGTTGCTGTTTCAATGGCTCAGTATATGGATCATTTATTGGTGCCCAACATCGTGCGACTAAGCCTTCAACTCCAGTTACATTTTGAAGCATATAAATCGCTTCCATGGCTTCAATGGCATAGTCTTTATATCGCTCTTCGCCCGTAGTTGTATACGCCATACACATCGATGCTATAAAGTATGACGTCCACAAAGCATCACTTGCTTGTGGGCCATGTTTCCATTCTTTCATCGCATAGGCATCGGTATACATAGCAGGCGAAGGCATCCCTTGGCGTTTATGCCGCTCATGATAGCGTTGCAGAAGATACTCAGCTTTCCCACCCATGGTACGCGGGACTTCTTTAATGATTGACCAGCCGCCTTTTACCTGAGCATGTACTACGGAATCGTCTTCACCCATAACTACTGACAATACATGGTCATCGGCTAAGTAACGTTTACCCGCTCTATAAAACCATTGTCGACCATCTGCATATGGAAGATACTGAATCAATCCACGTGTACTTCCCAGCCAAATTCGATCTTGTTTATCAATCGTAATACAGGTTAGATTTTCCCAAGGTAAGCCCTCACGCCCACGAATCAACGTCCATTCACCTTCCTTGTTGCGTGAACTTAGTCCTGCAGGTGTTGTCACCCATAGAGTATCCTTCGAATCTACTGCCAAACCGGTAATCACATTCGACAGAGGGCCGTCTACACCATAGCTGGCATGTTCTTCAAAGGGAATAAAAGTAACATCTTTGGTGAAATACAAGCCCTTCGCAGTGCCTTGCCAGGTCAGTCCACCTTGATACACTTTATAGGTCGTCGTAGCCTCGTCCCCAATTTTTCCTGCAGGAATCAGTACTTGCACTTCACTCGGTATGAAATCCATCCGTACATGTTCCATAAATGGCGTATCCGCAATCGGAAAAGCCGGGGGAGGCGTCTTCGGTGTGCTCTTATGTTCAGCCGAGCTCAACGGTGGGGCCACTATATCCAACAAAGGCGGATTTTTAAATAATGATGAGTCCTGAGCCCAGGTGCCTGGAGCCACACATAACATAACAACAAACAAAGCAGATATACGCACGAAATTCACCTCTCAAACGGGTTAAAATACAAAAGGGTATGGTAAGCCACGATGGGGGGGCGTTGCAAGGCTTACTTCTCCAATTTAAAGCGATCAAACACCCCGGCATTGCGCCCATCCGGCAACACTTCCTTCGCTTTGAAGTCTAGCTTGTTCCCGTCAATGTCCACGGTAATGTAATGATACTTGTAATATTCGCCCTCGTCCGGCTCATTTGAATCAGGAACGGCAGGGTGATCAGGGATATCAATCTTGTCCCATTCATAATATTTGTGATTGTCCAGACTGGCTCCACCGCCACCGGTGATAATATAGGCGGCATTATTGCCTGCACCCGTTTTCTCATCAAACGGCGCGTGGGGGAGACCCCGTTCGTAATCATGTGTATGCCCCGCAAACACGATATCCACCCCACTACGCTCGAGAATCGGTACCAGCGAGTTCCGTATGGGCGGTTCACCATTATAAAACTCGCCAGCCCATCCCTCAGAATAGGGCGGGGCATGAATAAACACCAATATCCACTTCGCCGTCTTCTGAGCCTTCTCCAAATCGGCTTTAATCCATGCCAACTGGGGATCATCAGGCAATATACTCCACTCATTCTCATCCAGACTGCTGTGGTCCTCTGTGAAACGATTTCCATCAATAAACAGGAAATGGGTGTTGCTATAGTCAAAACTGTACCAATACTCTGTGCTATTGGGTTCAATAGTCGGATGCGCCAGATACTGTTCAAAGCCTGGCACCTCCGTCCCGCCATGCAGCCCACCATATTCATGGTTCCCTATTGCCACGTAGCTAGGCCACTTATGTGACCAATGCCGTACTGGGATAAGGTAATGCTCCGTCCATTCATGCCAACGTGAGCCTTTCCCAACCACATCGCCGACATTCAGCACAAACTCAGCGTTCTCTTTATCCATCTCCAATGAGACTTTTTCGCACATATCCGGGTCCGAACGATTGTCTCCCCACACGATAAAGGAGAAGGGGCGCTCCGTATCCGGAGCTGTATGGAAGCTGTACTCACCTCCGGCATAATTTCCTGAGCGAACCCGATAATCGTAGGTGGTGTCTGGTTTCAATTTAGGGATAATTGCCTCCTGAATCGCGTTGTCCGCAAAAGGTACATCCATGGTCTTCCAGCGGCGTTTTCCTTGGACCCGATAATGCACTTGGGACTCCACTGGGGCACTGCTTTCCCACATCACGGTTACCTGTTCCGACCGTACATCTTGAAGGTAAGGTTCCAGTAAGAGGATGGGGGTCTGATCCATCAATGCACGTGTAGTTTTCAATGAATCAAGTAGCGTTTCACTTGAAACAGGTATGGTTTCTGTTTTGCTCAATGATGTTTCGAATGTATCTAATCCAGCGTTCAATGCATCCAGCCATTCGGGCTTAGGCAGGTCATGCATTTGTAAAATTCGATTGATACCAATGAATTCTGAGCGGTATTTTTCGATATTTAACTCTGCCACATCCATTTCAGCGAATCGAAATTCGAGGGCATCCAATCCACCGCCACCCCAATTATTGAGCAGATCAATCGCCACGAAAATCGTGTCTCCGGGGGTGTATTTTTTAGGTAGAGAAAAGGCCGTAGTTCTCTCAGGTGAAGGAGCTACTTCGAGTGACTTGCCGTCGGCATACAATTTGCCCTTGTCGTCAAATCGCGCGCGAATATTCAGGTCGCGGCCCAGGGTTGGAACGCCGTTAATCTTGTCCGGCACGGTAATCGTCCCTCGCCACCAACAAGGCGTATAAGTACCACGCCAACTATAACTTTTATCCGTCGATTTCCATGTGGAGTCATCAAAGTCTGGAGCAAAAGCTTCCTTCGGTCCCCGTACCATGACTTTCCATTCACCGCCCGAAGCATCCACTGTAAACTGTGGGAAAGCCGCCAATAATCGATTCTGTCGATCAATAAAAGCCCGATAGCCCCGTGGTACCGCCACCAATCGTGCCTTATTAAACCGTGCAGGTGTATCCGCATTCGTATGATTCACTGAAACGGTAATTTCTACTGACCCCGTTTGGGGTACTGGAATACGCATCCGACTCCGAGCCCCTTGTAGACTTTCCTGAGCCAGTACCCCGTTAAAATATACACGCGTTAGACCTATGGTCTCTAAATCCAACAATACCTCACGATTCGAAAACCGCTCAGGAACCTGAACGGTAGTCATATAAAAGCCCTTCGGCCGCGTCCGTTCCAATTGCCAAGGTAAATCCACTACGCCAATTCGTGTCTTCTCAATCGAAGGAAGGGGAGAGGCCTCATCGCTTACTGCCAAAAACCGCCAAGTAGGCAGTGTTTCTTGATTAACCGAGTTATATTCCCAATGGGTGGCCTCAATAGCCTGAGTGGTATGCGAAAGGAACCAAAAGGCAAGGGTAAGGAGTGGAAAAAGGGCGCTCATGAGTCGTTT
>CALLLL010000018.1 GCA_938082445.1 uncultured bacterium | reverse complement strand
GTTACTTGGTTATCGCGTATTGGTTTGAATTATATAGTGAACGGGTTATTTAGCGGAAAAGTATACTCACGGATTTTTCTTCGTGGATACGTTTAATGGCTTCACCGATAAGAGGGGCAAAGGAAAGGACTTTAATCTTTTCACTTTCACGGGCCTTCTCAGTCAGTCGGATAGAGTCACTTACGATTACTTCTTCCAGTACCGATTTATTAATGCGCTCAATGGCTTCACCACTAAAAACAGGGTGGGTCGCACATGCGCGTACCGACGTTGCTCCAGCATTTTTAATGGCTTCTGCTGCTTTAACGAGGGTACCAGCGGTATCAATCATGTCGTCAAAAAGCATTGCATTCATGCCGGCTACATCGCCGATTATGTTCATTACTTCAGATTCATTTTCCTTTGGGCGGCGTTTGTCGACGATGGCTAGTGGCGCATTTAAGCGGTTAGCCACAGCACGTGCACGACGTACACTACCTGTATCGGGGGAGACGACCACTAAGTTGTCGAGTGGGTCTTCCTTCAAATGACGTACAAATTCAACATCACCGCTTAAGTGATCCACGGGGATATCGAAAAAGCCTTGTATCTGTTCTACATGTAAATCAAGTGCTAAAACGCGATCAGCACCTGCAATTGTAATCATATTGGAAACTAATTTAGCTGTGATAGGGGCGCGTGGACGATCTTTACGATCCTGGCGAGCATAGCCAAAATACGGCAATACCGCTGTAACACGCGCCGCTGATGCACGTTTTGCAGCATCAATCAGAATCAATGTTTCCATAATATTTGTATTTATAGGGTGTGCAGTACTGTTTACAATGAAAACATCTTTACCACGAATATTCTCATTGATGTGCACTTTTACTTCACCGTCGCTGAATTGACCAACAACGGATTGCCCGATCACTTCATATAAGTGGGCGCAGGCTTTTTGGGTAAGCTCAACGGACGCTGAACCAGAAAAGATTTTCATTTCATCGCTATATGGCAATGTATTTTCCTTTTCTTAAAGTGCCGTTGGGTGCCCATGAAGCCCCGAATCGGGTGGGTTTCCCCATAAAATAAAAAATGGCTAGGGCGGTAGGGCTCGAACCTACGACCTTCTGTACCAAAAACAGACGCTCCACCAATTGAGCTACGCCCTAGCAAGTATCTTGAATCACAGGAGAATCATATTCCCATGAAAAATATACAAACTACGTTTCCAAAGGGCCATAATCCCTTGAAAACATCCGGCAAAGTATACCAACCGTTTTTGCCCGAAGTCAAGCTTCCTGTGAAAAGAAAAAAAGGGGCTAAGTCTGAGGTTTTATCAATAGTTAGCGCGGATGGAGTCGAGTAACTTTTGGGCTTGATTGACTAAGCTGTGTGAGGCCTCTATATGGTCTTTGGCATGGCCACGCTTAAGTTCTAGACGTAAATGGGTTAATTCCACTGCGATGGGCAATAATTCTTCCCCATATTGCTTGGCAATATCATTATTTCCCATATTGATTAATCGGCAAATCGCCCCATCGCAAGCGCATATAAGTGCGCGAATGTGGTACAGATTGGCTTCAAGTTCGGATAAATGTTCACAGTTTTGCAGTAAATCGACTAAGCGAGTCTTGGCGTTGTGAATGATGGAAATGTGGCGAGGTTCAGGAGTGGAGGCGACGTCGCTGAGGGTACTTTCGACTTTTTTGCAAGGGAGACCATAGGCTTTTGCTAAGGGTAGACAGTACTTGATCTTATCTAAATCCATCTCAATCAGGCGATTGGCTATGACATCACACCACTCGTTGCACCGTTCATGGGAAGCCACAAGAAGATAGCTTTCGCCACCTGGGAACATTTCTTCGTGTCGTTTGCGTCGTATAGGGCGCCAGACCTGATCGGTGATATAGCCCGTGATATCGTACATCCCTTTGCCAGCAGCGGCATCTTCAGGGATATCGATATTGATACTAGCCATTTCGCGCACATTGTTGTTGATGATGATATAAAGGTCAAAGTCATTGCCCTTAAGCTGAAAAAGGCTAAAGGGATCTATTCCGGGGCCGGGAATATCTTCGGTGTCGGTTGAGATGCTGTTAACAAACCATTCATCGACTTCTTCAACGGGAGTGGTTTCCAAGAGCATGGGGGCCATGGCTTGTCCGTAGCGCATACGCATGGATAATTCTGACCATAAATCGCTGAAGGCCAGGAATGGGCCCGTTAGGGTTCGCTGCACTCGACCCTGAATCCAGAGAGGGTCATTGTGATACGAATAGGCCAACCAACCGCGAGCGCCTGCAGCTAAGGCAAGGTTGAAGGTTAAGCGCATCTCCGGACATGAATTCCAAGGGGGCGTTTGTGAGGGATACATAAAAGTGGGGGCGCCGACCCAGAACTGTTGTGATTTACACAAAGGGAGATGAGTGTTTACCATGTCGCCGCAATTCCAAGGATTGTGTGGACGGAAATGCCCCACACCGGATGCTTGGAAGAAAGGTGCATATAATCCATAAGCGTTAGGGAAGCGTGTGAGAATGGCCAGGGGGTGGTTGGGGTCGGCCGATTCAATCGCGGCTTTGGCTTCAAGAATTTTTGGGAAGGTGCACTCGGTAGGTTCGCCGGTAAGATTATGGCAAAAGATTTCATCTGAATCCACGTAGGGCGTGATGCAGGTATCAATGATACGTTGTTGTTCTTCTTCAGGACCGTTGAGTGGATAATCGTGACGTGGAATCAATTTGATGCTATGTTCTTTACAGCGCTTTAACAATTCTTCCCATTCTTCCGAAGATAACTCATCGATATGCGCTACGGAGATACAATTGTGATGGTGCATGAGCAAATCTTCCATCACGAAATCCCAATACTCATTCAGCGTAATGTTGAGCATCTCTGCCAAGCGGCGTGCAGTACGGGCGTCCATGTACACACCGAATGGAAAGAAGGTTTTGAGTTGATCGGCAGCTTGGGTGTTGAATTGTTTTTCCAATGATTCATAATTTCGTGCCAAAGCTTCTTCTTCTTCAGCCGTCATGCTGCGAAAGCGAATGGATTTAATCTCGAAGGCTTCAGATGTTCGGCTGCTGGAATACAGACGGAAGATGACTTGTTCGATGGTGCCTGGGAATCCAAAGTGTTGAATGCTTTTTGCAACAGTCTTCCATTCTTTAGACTTGGGCAGAGGGGCAACATGGGAGCCGCCACCGTAGGTCCACATCCAAGCGGGTTGAGCGTTGTCGCTGATGCAGCGGTAGGTCACTTCAGCAATGGGGTATTTGTTGCAGTCGATGGAAAGCTTATTGTCGCCTTCCAATTGCAAGGTCGAAAGAGCCACCCAGTGGCGTGGGTCGTTTTCAGCAAAATTGTCGATGCTTTTGACCGATTGGAAATCACCTTTTAATATAATACCGTCTTCAGAAGGGGCTTTGCGGGCGGGAATGCCGCGCCATTCATGCGTGTCGTCTAAATCTTCACAGACCCAACTGCGCATTTCTTCGCCTTGAATGATAATACCGTCGGTATTGTCTTTGAGCGATTGATCGGGCTTATATAGAATCGTTTCCAAATACCCTACATATTGATAATCGGACATAGTGTGTTTCCCTGCCTTAAGTTCATCATTACCACTTTACATTAAATGACTGAGAAACTCCAACTAGAATTTAATAAATAGGGTGTGTATGTCCTTGCTATATCGTGAGTTAGTCAGTCGATTTAATACTATCTTGCAATACATGGTACTATGTGATAGGCTGTAATTGAAATAAGGAGAGGGGAACTATGGCTAGTTCATCAAAAGGGTTGGATTACAGCAATTGGACCACGCAGGTTCGCAAAGGCTTGTTGGAGCTGTGTCTGTTGAATTTATTGGCACGGGGTGAGCTTTATGGCTATGACCTGGTCAAGGAATTGGCAAAAGTGCAAGGGCTAGTGATCACCGAAGGGACGGTGTACCCGTTATTGTCACGCTTGAAAAAAGCGGGGTTGCTGAAAACGCGTTTAGTGGAATCTCCCTCAGGTCCAGCGCGTAAATATTATTCGCTCACGCGTGAAGGGCAATTGAGTCGTGCACAATTAAATGCGTATTGGAATGAATTAAGCCTGGGTGTATCGAGCCTGGTGAAGCATAAAGGAGAATAGAGATGTCGGAGTGGAATCAAGAAGCATATGAATATTTGGATGGTTATTTGAAACAAGTCTCAGCCTTGGCCAAACGACAAGGCGATGATGCGGACGAAATAGTGAGTGGGTTGCGCGATCACATTGCCCATGAGGTGGTCACCAACGAAGAGGGTCTGGTTGATTTGGATTCTTTGTTGGCGGCCTTGTCGACGATTGGGACGCCGGAGGATGTATTGGATGCAGAGCACCCGATCAAACTTCCAATGGATGAAAGGGGAGCAGCACCGGGTGAATCCCAAGTCGTGCTTCAAACAGTTGTAAAAAAACGTTCAGGGATTGGATGTGTGATTGCGTTGATTCTTTTGTTCGTTCTTTTTCTATTCGTAGTTGCTTTTGGATTGATGTCGTATACAGTTGTAGGGCCTTCGGCAGAACGGGCTCGTGCGGCAGCCCAACGCGCATCCTGTTCAAACAATCTAAAACAGATTGGTAGTGCATTGAGTAACTATGCAAACGAAAATAACGGCGAATATCCCTTGTTGTCTGATACGAATGGACAACTGATGTTCGATGCGACATTTATGGAGAAGTTGGAGTTGAACGATACATCGGTATTCTATTGTCCTGCCACATCAGGACTGTCCGATTTGCACGGCGGTGAAGCAGTCGTGGGTGATCATACATATTATTATCTGGGGCATGTCCTAAGAAATGAAGATGAGGGCATGGCATTTGTTGAGGCCTATCGTTCAGGATTGTTGGACAGCAAGTATCAAGGGAATGAAAAGCTCAATCTGCCTCGATTGAATTGGAAAATCTCCGCAGGGGACGCCAGTAAAATTCCTCTGATGTTTGAACGCCATCAACATCATGTACCCGAAGGCGGCAACGTACTTTTCCTCGATGGGCATGTAGGTTATTACAAACTGAACTCTGAATTTCCTATGACTACAAAATTTTTAAAGGCATTGGATTCGATCAGTGCTCATGAGGATGTTCAGGAGCAACACTAGAAATAGAATTTTTTCGTTTATTTATGTTATAGAAAGTTTTATTTTAGATATTCTGTCGCATCTTTACGTGCTTGTTCTAATAAGCGAACGTCGCGGATGAGATCGGCGATGCGCAGGTCACTCAGACCGGATTGGCGTACGCCGTAGAATTCGCCGGGGCCGCGGAGTTTGAGGTCTTCTTCGGCGATGATGAATCCGTCGGTGGTGGAGGCGAGGACTTCGATGCGTTGTTTGGCTTCTTTGGTTTTGGGTTTGCCTACAAGGAAGCAGTGGGAGAGCGCTTCGCCGCGTCCTACTCGCCCACGCAGTTGGTGGAGTTGGGTGAGGCCAAAGTTACCGGCATCTTCGATAATCATGGTGGTCGCGTTGGGGCAGTCGATGCCGACTTCAATAACGGAAGTACTAAAGAGTACTTGAATGTCGCCGTCCGCGAAGGCACGGAGAATAACATCTTTTTCTTCGGACTTCATACGCCCATGGAGGAGTTCGGTACTGAGTTCACCGAGGGCGCCGTGTGCGAGTTCTTCGTAGTGGTGAGTGACGTTTTTCACGTCGCGTGTTTCCGATTCCTCTACGAGTGGGCAGATGATGTAAGCTTGATATCCTTTGGCGGCCTCTTTGCACAGGTAGTCATACATACCGGGGATTTTCGCGGGGGTAATGTAAAGCGTCTTGATGGGTTGGCGGCCGGGGGGAAGTTCATCAATAAGAGAGAGGTCGAGACCACCGTATACCGTGATGGCTAGCGTACGAGGAATGGGGGTTGCCGTCATTTGCATAACATCGGGCATTTCACCTTTGCGAAAAAGCGTCATGCGTTGCTCGACGCCGAAGCGGTGTTGTTCGTCGATAATGACGAGTCCAAGTTTTTCAAAAGATGTTGAATCTTGGATGAGTGCGTGGGTACCAACAACGACGTGCATGCTGCCTTCAGCGAGTTCTTTTCGTACACCTTTGGAGTCGTCGGAGCCTCCTGTAAGCAATCCTATATTGATGCCCAATGGTTTGAGGTATTGACTGAGCGTGCGGTAGTGTTGCTCAGCAAGGACCTCTGTTGGGACCATGCAGGCGACTTGATATCCACCATCTACTGCGGCGGCCATGGCGTGGCAGGCGACGAGGGTTTTTCCGCAGCCTACATCGCCTTGTATGAGTCGGCGCATGGGACGTGCGCTGGCCATGTCGCTGAGTAGATCGTCCACAGCATTAAGTTGGCCTTGGGTGAGTTCAAAGGGAATAGAATCGCGAAAGGCGCCGAGGTGTGGGCCGTCAACGGTGTGTTGTAGACCTTTGGTCTTATCGACGGAATCACGCCGGGATTTGAGGATGCGCAATTGAAGTTCGAAAAGTTCTTCGTACACAAAGCGTTCTCGTGCAGTGTGGGCCTTGTCCATAAAATCGGGAAAATGGACTTGGTGAATGGCAGTATCGGTGGGAGGAAATTTATAGTGCTTGAGCAATTCTTCAGGTAAGCGCTCTTCGATTGTTTCGCGGATACCCTCTAAGGCCGCTGCGATCCATTTACGTAACATGCGTTGCGATATCTTGTCAGTGAGGCGGTAAATGGGGACGATGCGTCCGGTGTTGAGTTGATCATCTGCATCGCCTGTGAGAAATTCGTATTCGGGGTTTTTGAGGCAGAGGCCCTTATATGCACCGACATCTCCGGTGAGTAACACGCGTTTACCGACTTGGAAAGAGTTTGCCAAAAATCCACGACCAAACCAATTGGCCTTTATTTTTCCAGTGTCGTCTTGGATTTCAACCAAAGCCATGTTCATGCGCCCGCGCATACGAATCATGCGCGATGAAGTGACTTCCCCGGAAACGGTCACTTTTTCACTAGAGCCTTCTTCGATTGTGGCAATAGACCGGATGGTACTGCGATCATCGTAATCACGCGGAAAATGATAAATCAGATCATGAATGGTGGTTATGTTCAGGTTGGTTAGGCGTTCTACATAGGCTGGCCCTACTCCATCCAATACGGCGACTGAATCGGTGAGTTGTATATGGGGAGTAGTGGCTTGGGTCATGATGCGCGCATTATACCGCGATCGCATTGCTGAAACTCAATATAAAACCCGATTCAGACTATGGAAGCTGAATCGGGTTGTATTGTTCGATTGCTGAGTGTTTATTAATCTCGATTTCTCAAGACTGATGCCATTTGTTCACGACTGGCACAATTGGCCAGGTTTTGCATGTTTTCGATGGATGATGGATGATCGACCATGTCTTGTGCTTTTTTCTCGTGGGCAAAGTCCAAGCCTCGGTCATGATTCCATTTAGAGATGGCATGGATGACGCATTGTCGATTAATGCTCCCGACAAGTTCTCCATCTTCAATAACAGGCAATGCAGCAAAATTGCAGGTTAAAAAAACCTGGGCAGCAGTTAAAAGTGTATTGGACGGTTTTAGGGTTTCATTGATGGAGGACATGATGTCCCTCACTTTGCGACCAGTCATATTGTACATGTGTGCAGTGGCTTGGAGCCGTAGGCAGTCTTTTTCGGTCAAAAAACCGACTAAATGGTCGTTATCGAGCACCGGTATGCCTGAAACCTTCTTGGCAATGAGTAAATCAAGGGCTTCATAGACCGGTGTGTCGGGCTGAACACTGTATTTGGCTTCCTGCATAATGTCTTTTACGGCTGGCTGTGTGTGCATAAATGATACCTCCATATAATGGTTGGC
>CALLLL010000017.1 GCA_938082445.1 uncultured bacterium | reverse complement strand
TGATGGACACGTCGAATTTATACAAATAGCTACTGAATTTCCCATGACTACAGAATTCATCGAAGCACTGAAATCAATTGACCAACAAACCCCATCAGCAGTACAATAAAATATAATTATAAAAAGGACACACACCATGCACTGGTACGACGAACTTAAATTACTCGAAACCCGCCGCGAATTCCTCGAAAAATCATCCAAAGGCATCGGCACCATGGCCCTTGCCTCCCTCATGAACGGCGGCCAATTCGCAGGTGCTTCCTATGCAGACGGCAAATGGCAAGGGGTCACCAATCCAACCCACCACGCCCCCAAAGCCAAACGCGTCATCCACCTCTACATGGCCGGCGGCCCCTCACACCTCGAAACCCTCGACTACAAGCCCAAGCTCAAAGAAATGCACGGCAAAGCCATGCCCGACTCCTTCACCAAGGGCCAACCCATCGCCCAACTCCAAGGCAAAAAACTCACCTGCTTTGGCCCACAACACGAATTCATCCAACACGGCGAATCCGGCAACCGCCTCTCTTCCGTATTCCCCAAGCTCGGCGAAGTCGCCGACGAACTCTGCATCATCAACTCACTCAAAACTGAACAAATCAACCACGACCCCGCCCACACCTTCATGAACACCGGCTCTTCCATATCCGGACGCCCCTCCATGGGCTCATGGTTCACCTACGGACTCGGCACCGAATCCCAAGACCTCCCCGGCTACGTCGTACTCACCTCAGCCGGCGGCGGACAAGACCAACCCATCTCCACACGCCAATGGTCCTCCGGATTCATCCCCACAAAATTCCAAGGCGTACCCTTCAACTCAAAAGGCGACCCTGTACACTACGTCAACACCCCCTCCGGCATCACCCACGAACAACAAGGCGACGTCGTTAGCGCCATCAACAAACTCAACCAAGCCCGACAATCCAACGTCAACGACCCCGAAATTGCCACCCGCATCAGCCAATACGAAATGGCTTTCAAAATGCAAACCTCCGTGCCCGATCTCGTCGACTTCTCCGACGAACCCCAACACATCAAAGACCTCTACGGCGCACAATCCGTCGACGGCACCTTCGCCGGAAACTGCCTACTCGCACGACGCCTCGCCGAACGCGGCGTACGATTCATCCAAATCTACCACCGCGGATGGGACCACCACGGGAACGTCAAAAACGCCGTAGCCCACACCGCAAAACTCGTCGACCAAGCCTCCGCAGCACTCCTCACCGATCTCAAACAACGCGGCATGCTCGACGACACCCTCGTCCTCTGGGGCGGTGAATTCGGACGCACCCCCATGGCCCAAGGCAATGGACGCGACCACCACATCAAAGGATTCTCCTGCTGGATGGCCGGCGGCGGTATCAAACCCGGCATCACTTATGGCGCCACCGACGAACTCGGCTACGCCGCCGTAGAAAACATCTTCCACGTACACGATCTCCACGCCACCATGCTCAACCAATTCGGCATCGACCACAAAAAACTCATCTTCCGCTTCCAAGGCCGCGACTACCGACTAACCGACGTCCACGGACACGTACGAAAAGACATTTTGGCCTAACGAAACAATGAATATTACCCTAATTGGAATGGCAGGAGCAGGCAAATCCACCATCGGAATAGAACTCGCCAAACACTACAACTACACCTTCATCGATAACGACACCCTCATCGAACAAAGTCAAGGGCACACAATCCAGCACATCATCAATGAAGTAGGCGAAAGAGAATTTCTCAAGATAGAAGAAGAAGCTGTACTTCAAATGGGCGATCTAACCGATACCATCATCGCCCCAGGCGGAAGCATCATTTATATTCCCAAAGTCATGGACTACCTAAAAAGCATTTCCACCCTCATCTTTATCGACACCCCCTACGAAGTCATCCAAAAACGTGTAAACCCTTCCAGTCGGGGAGTCATTGGACTCAAAAACAAGTCCTTAAACGAGGTCTATATCGAACGGCTCCCCCTCTACAATCAATACGCCGACATCCAAATCCCCTGCCCAGAAAACACCAGCATCCAAGAAATCATGCAAACCATACAAGAAAAACTACACCACCACAAATCCCAATAATCCCCACCCCTACTGTCATCCCCGAATGTACTTGTCGGGGATCTCTTAATCCAATGACTCAGCTCTAAGCACCAACAACTCCGACCAAACCATCCGAAGCCCTACAAGCATTTCAGATCCTAAACCCCGAATACCGACAAACCCTCAAACTTTTCTAAGAATTCATCAAAGACCACCAGCACCTCTACAAACTCAAAAAGCTCTACTACGAAACACGCTAATTCCCCTGCCAATGCTTAACGCTTCAAACGATACGAAACTACATAATCACCAATCGCACTCTTCGCCTTCCCGCCCCCGCCCGCAAAAAGAACTACATATTGATGTCCATCGTTTCCTTGATAGGTCACTGGCGCGCCATAGCCCGCTGCTTCCAACTGCGTCTCATACAGTACTTTCCCGCTCGTCGCATCATATGCCCGAAACTTCGCATCCGTTGACGCAGCCACAAACACCAAACCGCCCGCGGTCGTGGTCGCCCCGCCGAAATTCATCGTCCCTGTATCCGGTGCATCCCCCGGCGACAATTCATCCACATCCCCCAAAGGCTCCTGCCAAATGAGCGTGCCTTTATTCAGATCCAATTTCGTCAAGGTACCCCACGGCGGTTTGATCGCCGGATGCCCATCCGCCGCACGGAAATGGCCCGCACTCGGTCGCGCACCATACGGCCCATCCATACTTCGTATGCTCGTGATATACGCCAACTCATTGCCCGTGATATACATAAAGCCATCCGGCGTCACCGACGCCCCCGACCAATTGCTCCCGCCCAACTGCCCCGGATTCACCACCGTCCCCTGCGTACTCGGCGGGGTGTACAAGCCCTCATTGCGATACCCCTCGAACCGTTTGCGCAATGCCGCATCGGCTTCAGGGTTGATACTGCGTAAATCATTCACACTAAACGACTGCTTCGAAAACGCCGGCGGTTTCGTCGGGAATGGCTGCGTAGCCGCCGCCTTCTCGCCTTTCACATCACTCTCAGGCACAGAACGCTCCACAATGGGAAAAATCGGCTCGCCTGTCAAACGATTCAACACATACACAAAGCCCGTCTTACCCGGCGCCGCCACAGCCGGAACCGTCTTCCCATCAATCGTCAAATCCACCAAATTCGGTAAGGCCGCCGGATCGTAATCCCATAAATCATGATGTATCGTCTGGAAATGCCACCGCCGTTTTCCCGTACGCGCATCCAGGGCCACAATCGCATTTCCATATAAATTATCGCCATGCCGATCGCCGCCATACTTATCATTATTCGGCGCACCAACCGGTACGAAAAAGAGCCCGTGTTTGCTATCCACACTAATCGGCGCCCACGGATTGCACCCACTCCGATTCGCCCACGAATCGCCCTCCCAGGTCTCATGCCCCGGCTCACCCGGTTGCGGGATCGTATCGAAGGTCCACAGCAACTCTCCACTGCGCACATCATACGCCCGTAGCGGCACATAATGCAGTAAGTCCGAAGACGTATCGTTCACACCATACGGCTGCAGGATCACATTGTCATAGATAGCCGGCGGTGAACTCAGGAACAGGTATTCGCCACCATCCGCCAAGCCCGCGCGGTAGTCAATATACCCTTGCTCCCCGAAGTCCGGGTCCGGCACATGGGTATTCAGGTCAATCGAGTATAAGCGTCCATCACGTACCGGCAACAGGATACGCCGCGCATCACCTGAGGACCAGTAGGTGAGGCCACGACTCGCCAGTCCCCCCGCGCCCGTCTCACTATGATTCAACATCGGCTCCGGCGAAAAACGCCACAGCTCTTTTCCGGTAACCGCATCAATGGCGATAAGGCGCGAAAACGGTGTGATGACATAGACAACACCGTCAATTACAAGAGGTGTACATTCGGCATAATGGCGACCTTTACTGGCAATATCGCCAGTACGATAGGTCCACGCACGTTCAAGTTGGGTGACATTACTGCGATTAATTTGATCGAGCGTGGAGAATCGGGAACCCGCAGGGTCTTGGCCATAACTGTGCCATTCTTCAGAAGGGTCTGCGACACTTGATAAACTTAACGCAAGAAAGCAGCAAATCGACAGGTAAAAAAATTTCATGAACTGCATAATGTTTTCCTAGATTTTTCTGTTTTAATCAAAATAGCACTTGAAAGATACATGGTCAATATGCTCTAAAATTCGATATCTAATTCAAATTCATTAAAGCGTCTTACGTTGAATTGCTCACTAATAACAATTGGTTCTTGATTTTTATCCTTATACTGAGCTGTAGCAATGATCTTAAATTCTCCTTCTTTATTATACTCAAAACTATATTCGCCTGGACTGGTGATTTTTTTAGTCATGAGAGCAGGAGCATTATTTTCTTGGTTACTCTCATACATTTCCAGTTCTACACTTTCTATACTCTCTGGGAAATTTACCGTGCCGAAAACTGTGACGGCTGAATTTAACACAATAATGTGCTGTACTGTTCGCCCAGTAACCAATGAAACATCGTCGAATTTTTGATACGGCATCAATGCCTCAGTGGAAAAGAACAACCCCCTATCACCAGAATTCTCTATTAGTGAAACCTTTGATTTACCGGGTGGCAACCCTTCAATTTTGTAGTACCCATCATTTTGAATATCAATATCGGCATTCGCCCAATAGCTTTGCTGTGGAACATCTTGCGTGCGGAAAGAAATCTGAAGCGATTTCATACTGGGCGGAATATTTTCCACATACCCTTCTACTATTGTGCTATATCGTTTCAGGCTGAAATCTTGGTGTACAATTCCTCGTTTCCCTATTTCAATATCCGAGATTTGCCTTGCTTCATGTATATCCAAATTTACAGGTCGAATATACACCCGTATTTTATAGAGACCAGGTACAACGGCTTCGAATTGATACTTCCCTGATGAATCAGTTCTTACTCTCTCATTAATATGTGATTGGTCTAACCCCGATTATGGTACCAGTGTTTAAGTTAGTATAGCGTTCATGAATCCATTTGTGAAGTCCTTTCTATGAAGTAGTGTTTCGGGAGCTGGTGGCCGTCCGTTTAGGGCGGAATGTGGCCTTATTGTGTTGTAG
>CALLLL010000016.1 GCA_938082445.1 uncultured bacterium | reverse complement strand
GGAACAGCAAATTATCGAGCAATACGATAAAGAAGGGGAAGCCCTTTATGCGACAGCACGGTTGTGGGACGATGGCATTATTGATCCCCGTGATAGTCGAAAAGTGTTGGCCTTTTGTTTGGCTACGTGTCGAGAAGGCCGGGAGCGTGTCGTGCACCCCAATACTTTCGGCGTAGGAAGAATGTAGCTACATATTATTATTTATAAGTACTCCAATTAACCAGTAAGACAGGAGCAAGTGTCATGAAACTAACAGCTGAACACCAACAAATTGCAGAAACTGTTCGAAAATTTGCGGAAACAGAAATTAACCCGTATATCGATCAATGGGAAGAGGACGGAGCATTTCCGGCTCACGAATTATTCAAAAAGTTAGGCGACTTAGGGCTATTAGGCATTACAAAGCCTGAACAATATGGTGGTATGGGCTTGGATTATTCGTATCAGGCTGTCATGAGCGAAGCGTGGGGGCATGCAAACTGTGGTTCAGTGCCCATGGCCATTGGTGTGCAAACGGATATGTGTACTCCTGCCTTAGCGCGATTTGGTTCAGATACTGTTCGTGAGAAATTTTTAGCCCCCAGTATTGCCGGCGATATCGTTGGGTGCATCGGAGTATCTGAAGTGTCTGCTGGTTCGGATGTTGCCAATATCCAAACCCGTGCTGTGAAGCAGGGGGGAGATTATGTAATCAATGGTGGGAAAATGTGGATTACGAACGGCACCCAAGGCGATTGGATCTGTTTGCTGTGTAATACTGGAGATGAAGGCGGAAACATTCACACCAATAAAAGTATTATCTGTGTACCCCTGCGTGAAAACGGTGAGTTGTATAAAGGTGTGACGATTGAACGTAAACTGGATAAATTGGGTATGCGCGCATCGGATACTGCTGAATTGCATTTCGAAGATGTTCGTGTTCCCATTGAAAATTTAGTGGGTGAAGAAGGTAAAGGCTTCACCTATCAGATGATGCAGTTCCAAGAAGAGCGTATGTACTCAGCATTAACATCTTTAATTACGATGGAACGAACCATTGAAATGACCATCGATTACACGAGACAACGGGAGACTTTTGGAAAACCTGTGTTGTATAACCAAGTTGTACATTTTCGTTTGGCAGAATTGATGACCGAAGTGGAGGCGTTGCGTGCACTGACTTGGAAAGCTGTTGAAATGCATGTCTCAGGTGAAGACTGTACTAAATTGGCCTCCATGGCCAAATTAAAAGCAGGCCGATTGACTCGTGAAGTCAATGACAGTTGTCTGCAATACTGGGGCGGAATGGGCTATATGACAGAGACCTTAGTATCACGTAACTATCGTGATGGGCGTTTGTTATCCATTGGTGCTGGTGCAGATGAAGTGATGTTGGGAATTATTGCCAAATTAATGGGCTTATTGCCATCCAAGAGACGAGGCTAATTGTCATGGCCCAGCTTCCCACTTGCCAAACGTTACTATTGGAAAAACGTGCATCTCGATTGTATGTAACAATTAATCGTCCTGAGGCACGTAATGCGCTGTCTGATGAAGTGCTTAAGGAATTCCATCAGTTATTCGATGCCATTGAATCCGATAGAAACATTCGTGTCATCATATTGCGCGGATCAGAAGGTGTGTTTTGCGCTGGGGGAGACATTAAGGCATTTAAAGATAGCCTTCAGTCTTCAGTACCCGAAGATGGGGGTACCGATCCTGTTATTGCCAGCAACCGTTTGTTTGGAAGTTTCTTGCTGCGTTTAAATGCATTGCCTCAAGTTGTTGTAGGCGTGATAGAGGGTGCAGCATTTGGCGGTGGATTGGGATTGGTGTGTGTAACCGATGTTTCGATTTGTATGAGCAACACCAAATTTGCATTAAGTGAAACAGGTCTAGGAATTCCGCCAGCACAAATTGCCCCATTCGTTGTTCAGCGAATTGGCTTAACCATGACACGCAATATTGCATTGACAGGCACACGGTTTACTGGCAGGGAAGCCCATTCAATGGGCTTGGTACATTATTTAGTTGATGATGCCGAAGCAATGGATACACAGCTTAATGCTGTGTTGAATGACATTGGCCGTTGTGCCCCGGGAGCAAATGCAGCAACTAAAGCGATTCTACTGCAAGCGAAATCCGCTCCTTTAGGGGATACCTTAGATGAAGCCTCTACATTATTTGCTTCGCAATTACGTAGCGAAGAAGGGCAAGAAGGGGTGAAAGCCTTTATGGAAAAACGCGCGAGTTCTTGGACGGAGAAAGTCGAATGAGTCAAGGATATCAAAAAATCCTAATCGCCAATCGTGGAGAAATCGCCTGTCGAGTGATTCGCAGTGCACAAGCTCAAGGCTATTTAACGGTTGCTGTGTATAGCGAGGCTGATCGGAATGCATTGCATGTACAATTGGCCGATGAAGCGGTGTGTATTGGGCCACCTGCGGTAGGTGAATCGTATTTAAAGATGGATACAATTTTGGCAGCAGCTAAGCGAAGTGGAGCGGATGCGATTCATCCTGGCTATGGGTTTTTAAGTGAAAATGCTTCATTCTCTGAGGCTTGTAGTCAAGCCGAAATTACATTTATTGGTCCTTCGGGTGATGCGATTGATTCGATGGGCGATAAAGCCAAAGCAAAGGCAATTATATTGGCGGCGGACGTGCCCTGTGTTCCAGGGTATTCAGGGGATGCCCAAGACGATGTGACCTTGAAAACAGAAATTAACAAGATCGGTTATCCGGTACTTCTCAAAGCCGTGGCGGGAGGTGGAGGTCGAGGGATGCGCGTGGTACGCAAGGCTGATGAAGTGGATGATGCGATTGCCATGGCGCGTTTTGAAGCGCAAAATGCGTTTGGTTCGGATGTTCTGCTGGTTGAAAAATTACTTGAGCATACACGCCATGTTGAGATTCAAATAATCGCAGATGAACATGGGAATTGCATCCACTTGGGTGAGCGGGATTGTTCGGTTCAACGACGTCATCAAAAAGTTGTAGAAGAATCGCCTTGTCCGGTGATGACACCCGAGTTGCGCGAAGCTATGGGAGCTGCAGCGGTGAAAGCAGCTTTGGCAGCTGGCTACGTAAATGCTGGAACTGTGGAGTTTTTACTCGATGATGATCACCAATTTTATTTTTTAGAAATGAACACCCGTTTGCAGGTAGAGCATCCTGTTACTGAAATGGTAACAGGCATGGATCTTGTGGCAATGCAATTACAAGTGGCCCAAGGGCAAGCTCTATCAGTGAAGCAAGCAGATGTCGAATTGAATGGGCATGCTATCGAGGTGCGACTTTATGCCGAAAATCCGGCTTTAGACTTTGCGCCACAGATGGGCACCATTCATCGATGGGTTTCACCCAATGGAGAAGGAGTACGGGTAGATCATGCATTAAAAGATGGTGCTGAAGTGACACCATTCTATGATGCGATGATCGCCAAGGTGATAGCGTGGGGGGCAACACGCGAGGAATCCCGAACACGATTGGTTGCTGCCCTTCAACGGATGACCATACTTGGGGTAACAACGAATAATGCTTTTTTACAAGAGGTGTTAGGTCATGATGTCTTTAGCCTAGGGGAGGCACGTACAGATTTCATTGAGACTTCTGG
Organism: uncultured bacterium; assembly: GCA_938082445.1. Lineage (GTDB taxonomy): Bacteria > Hydrogenedentota > Hydrogenedentia > Hydrogenedentales > DTSJ01. Next base: position 3,590 of record CALLLL010000016.1, on the reverse strand, counting down.
AGTGCTAGCGTTTGAAAACACTCAACCCACATTAGAACAGCTGCTTATTGCCTCGGCAATATTTATCGAAAGGGATGCTTCTGGAATCTCCCCTTTACTCAAAGGCTGGCATTCGACAGGCAAGGTTGAGATTCCAATCAAGCTGGCTTGGGAGGATGAAGTTTTTGAATTAAATGTGGAGTTTAATAACAATAGATATTCTATTTCTAGAGAAGATGAAGCTGTAGAAATTCAAGTCGACTCGATCTATGATGGCTCGGTACAGTTACATGATGAAGGCCATAATACATCAATTAATTTTGCATTGCAGGACCTGTCATTGTTTATAGCATTTGACTCAGAAGTAATCCATTTACGCGATATCACTTATGCTCCTTTAGTCAATGAAGAGGAAGCTGGTAATGGAGTGCTAAAAGCTCCGATGTTGGGACAAGTTGTGGAATTGCATGTTGCTATGGGAGACCACGTAGAAAAAGATGATGTGTTGGTGGTGCTTGAGGCTATGAAAATGGTGAATCATATTGTCGCGCCCTTTAGTGGTACCGTTGAATCCCTTAGTGTAGCAATGGGCAATCAAGTTGATGCTGCGCAAGCTGTTCTCACATTAACCCCGGATGAGCCTGAATAAATAGTATACGATTTCAAGGAATCTTTCATGTCAGAAAAAACAATTAACATTGGTGGTGCCTCTGGGTTTTGGGGAGATTCCAATATGGCTGCACATCAATTGGTGCAGTTGGGGAATCTAGATTATTTAGTCTTCGATTATTTAGCAGAAGTTACTATGTCTATCATGGCCCGGGCACGTTCAAATGATCCTGAACAAGGCTATGCACTCGATTTTGTGACTGTGGTACTTAAAAATACATTGAAAGCGATTGCAGAGAAAAAAATAAAAGTTATTTCCAATGCCGGGGGGGTTAATCCAGAAGCCTGTGGCCGTGCAATTGAAGACTTGGCTGCGGAGTTAGGCCTTGAATTGACAGTCGCAACGGTCACCGGTGATGATATCGTGGACCGCGTTGAGGTTCTGCGAAGCAATGGAACTCAAGAAATGTTTACGGGCGAGGAAATGCCTCAATCATTTATGAGTGTGAATGCCTATTTAGGGGCTTTTCCAATTGCCGAAGCGTTAGATAAAGGGGCCGATATCGTTGTCACTGGACGTTGCGTAGATAGTGCAGTGACCTTAGGTGCATGCATCCATGAGTTTGGATGGAATGCAGATGAATACCATAAATTGGCTGGGGGCAGTTTAGCCGGACACATCATCGAATGTGGAGCGCAAGCCAGTGGTGGTCTCTATACTGATTGGGAAGAATCCAATCAGTGGGAAAATGTTGGGTACCCTATTGCGACTATGAATGCTGATGGGTCTTTTGAAGTTTCGAAACCTGAAGGCACTGGTGGAATCGTAAATCGCCAAACAGTTGCTGAGCAATTGGTGTATGAGATTGCTGATCCGCAAGCGTATATACTGCCTGATGTTGTCTGTGATTTTTCGCAGGTGTTAATTGAGGATGTGGCTGAGAACAGAGCCCGCGTATCGAATATATTGGGTGTAAAACCAACGAATACTTTAAAAGTATCGGCAACCTGGAAAGATGGGTATCGCATAGGCGCCTATATCACTATTCGTGGTATGGATGCCGCAGCGAAAGCACAAAAGGTAGCCGATGCAGTACTAAAAAGATGTGATGGAATGGTAAAGCAACTCGGTGCTCCACCCTTTAGCGAAACCAGTGTAGAGGTGTTGGGAGCTGAAGCAGGGTATGGCCCTCATGCGATACATGTACAAACCCGTGAGGTGGTTTTGAAAGTGGCTGCGAAACATCCAGTGCCAGCCGTATTGATGGGCTTATTACGTGAATTAACTTCTTCTGCTACATCAATGGCGCCTGGTATAGGGGGAATGGGGGGGAATCGTCCTAAGCCATCGCCCGTAGTTCGTTTGTATTCTTTTCTCGTGGATAAAGAAACAGTGGTTCCCACAGTGCACATAAATGGCGATAGTTGGCAAGTTCCCTTTAGTTCTGGTCAAGCATTGGATTTAAATGCGATTGTACGTCCAACGTTAGATTTAGCACAAGAGGCGGGTGAAACCGTTGAGGTGCCCTTAGTGAAACTAGCGCATGGACGAAGCGGGGATAAAGGAGCAGATGCCAATATTGGTATCATCGCTCGAAAACCAGAATACTATTCATTAATTCGTAAAGAATTGACTGCTGAACGTGTTCGAGATTATTTTAGCTACCTGATGAACGGAGATGTAGAACGTTATGATTTACCAGGCATCCATGCATTGAATTTTGTATTGCAGGATTCATTGGGTGGCGGCGGAATGAATAGTTTGCGCAATGATCCGCAAGGAAAAGCGTATGCTCAAATCTTACTGGAGATTCCAATTTCGGTTCCAGCAGATTTGGCACAACAATTGAATCAATAAAAAACCCCAGCATCGAATCCGATACTGAGGCTTGAAGTGTAAATCAAGATGAATGTTTTAGACGAATAAGTCTGGCATTAAGTCTGAACCAGGAGTGATGGCGTATTGATCAAAATCAGTTACACCTTCACTGGCTAATAAATCATCGTCAATAAAGAAATTTCCACTGCATTCTTTGCTGTTACGAGTAAGAATGGCATAGGCCGCATCGGCCATAATGGATGGTTTGCGCGACATGTTGGCCATATCGTCACCACCAAAATTACGTACAGCCGCGGTGTCGATAGCCGTTCGTGGCCAAAGTGCGTTGACAGCAACACCTTCGTCTTTGAATTCTTCTGCCATCCCTAGAACACATAAACTCATGCCATACTTGGCGATGGAATAGGCAACATGCGGTCCAAACCAGTGCGGCTCCAAATTAAGTGGTGGTGAAATATTCAGGATGTGAGGATTCTCGGACTTAAGCAATGCAGGTAGACATTTTTGCGAGCATAAATAAGTACCGCGAGTGTTGATGGAATTCATCAGATCGTAGCGCTTCATTGGTGTATCCAATGTGCCTGTTAATGAAATGGCGCTAGCATTGTTAATGAGAATATCAATGCCACCAAATGTGTCAATCGCCTTTTGAACCGCTTCTTCGACCAATTCTTCCGAACGAATGTCCACTACTAATGGCAAGGCTTTACCGCCGGCGGCTTCCACAGCTTCTGCCGCAGTGTATATGGTACCGGGAAGTTTTGGGTGAGGTTCAGCGGTCTTAGCCGCAATGACTACATTGGCACCGTCTTGCGCAGCGCGTACAACGATGGCTTCTCCGATTCCGCGGCTTCCGCCACTGATGAAGATTGTTTTTCCTTTTAAGTCAGACATGGTGGAGTTCCTGATGAGTTAGCACCGACAGTGCGTCTAAAAAGTTAATATGTGAACAGTATAATAAAAGTGATATACTTTTGTCTAATTAAATATGAAGATAAGGGAACTCTAAACAATGTCAACGGAAGTACATACACCAGGCCGTCGTGTTCGTGTGGCTGAATTTGCTGAGGATCCAGTTCAAGGGATTGATGAGGCAATTTATCTTGAAGGGCAAGATTTTCCAGATACACAAACCTTAGAGCCGCAAGATGTTATCATTGAA
>CALLLL010000015.1 GCA_938082445.1 uncultured bacterium | reverse complement strand
TTCTTCCGAAGCAAACAAGTTGGCTTCGAAGCCCTCTTGTAGGGTTAACGTTTCAACTCCTTTATCAGCAGGTACAAACGAAGTGGTGCCTACTTTATGCCCGAGTTTCCAACGCTCACGTTGTTGGTCATCTTCTAAGTTAGTTTTTACCGGAATCGGATCCGGCACATTACTGTCATCAACTTTAATGGATTTACCATTCGAAGCAGCCCAAATTACCTTATCGCGGTTAGCAGACATCACGTCCAGCATCACCAATTCATGCTGAAGTACTACTTCATTGGTTTGTCCATCTTTGAATGAAAGCGATGCACGGCTACCCCAAACATCGTTACCGTCCGTAGCACGGTAACGATTGTGCCAAGTCCAGTTTTTCTCTTTAACTGCTGAACGAATAAGATCAAGGTTTTTCTTTTTCACTTTGTAACCAAGCTCATCCATGATCACTTTAGCAATAAGCTCATTGCCCAATGGATTCAAATGAATTCCATTAATAGTTAAAGGCTCGTCATGTTCCTCATACAATTCCATAGAGGTATTGAAGAGATCTACAAAAGTAACGTCTTTCAATTCAGCAACACGCGCCATTGCATCTGTATATGCATCTAGTCGACGATTATTTTCTGAACCATCAGGAAGACTATGCGTTTCCAAATCTTCATGCGCAATGGGTGATATGAGGACAATACGCGGAGCAGATTCGCCGTTGTAATGTTTCGTTTTTGTGGAACGAATAAATTTATTCAGATCTTTCTTAAAAGCCAGTGTATCGTTTGCATAGGATTCGTTGTACCCAAAGAAACAAAAAATTACATCTGCTTTCACATGCGTCAGATAGTCATCTGCACTCATGAAATTTTTGTTTCGTGGTCGATTGGTGACAGTATCCCCTGTAAATCCAAGATTACGAATTACCAATTCTTTATCGGCATGCGCGTTTTGCAAATAGGTCTCTAAAAATCCATCGTGCTGCATCCGGTCAGGCAAAGCATTCCCAATAAAGGCGATATGATCCCCTTTGTTTAGTGTGAGCTCAGCGGATACGCTTTGCACACAGATCATAAGAGCCAGAGCGACCCCCATCCATATACTACGCTTACTTGTCATCATGATCTTTCCTTTACTTTGTAGAAATTACACTTAGTTCTATTTATATACTTATTTATCCGTCACTGGAGCATTTGGATCCATTATTGGACTCCACCATCCCGCTAAATCTGACGGCTTAACACCTCTGCGGTAGCCTTCAAATGCAAATTTGCTGGGGTTATAGGCTCCAATAAATTTGATACGAATTTTATCGTTTATGTGTTCTTCTAACCCCATACACCACAAGTGACCATTGATCAGCAGACGGCGAAAATTTTCGTCTATGATATCTTCTGACGCTCCCTGAGTTGTGGTTAATATACGCGCAACCTTAGAAGACTTACTTGTATAGTCGCGTACCCACACGACAGGCATAAGTTCTTTACTTGTATCGATAGAAGCATCTTTGTTCATTCCATTAAGGATTATTCCACGCGCTAGCACTTTACTGCCTTCTATAGGGTAAGCTGTGTAGCCCCCCGCCTGTGTATGCATAGCGCCCACTCCAATCAATACCGGATGGTCCTTGTTTTCTTGCTCAGGCATAAGAATGGAACTTTGTACATGGTTTTTGCCGTAGTGAGTTACCCAAGTTTCACCCAACACTTGACGACCGAAGCCCATGTGAAATTCTTCCCCGGGATAGCGAAAATCGTATGAATAGAATTTACGTTCCTTTGGAATTCTGAATGCATGTGTCGAGGTACGTAATCCGATGATGGGGCCACCTCGATTTACATAGTTTACGAAGTGCTGCATTTCGCTATCTTCTAAGTTAATGAATCGCATGGCCAATACCATAAGATCGGCATCTTCTAAAATATGCAGACCTTTAATGTCACTACTGCCTGCCAGAAGTGTGTCATCTTTTGGATTCAATCCGAAGAGTACAGTGCATTTAAAACCGAAGCGCTTGGCCATAATACGGGCAAGTGCAGGGAGAGCTTCTTCTCCTCGGTATTCATGGTCAGAGGCTATATAGACAATGTGTTTGCCTTTTCCGATGCCTTCTTCGCCTTCATATACAACTTTATATTTACTGAATTCATCTGCATAAACGGTAGCAGACAACACTAGAAATATACTACAAGCACATACAATATTACGTAAAAAGTGCATCATCAATAAACTCCACGAAGGTTAGATTATAGGCAATTCAAACAGTTAAACCTGTTATCTGTTAATATATGATCGAATGGTTATTAGAGCATTATACTATCTTCAATTTCAACCTTACAATTGATAATCAGGGACATTCTTATAGAATGAAATGTGTGTACTTCCATATGTTTGCACACGATATTGCTGAAGGGTTGAAACTTGCTCAGTTAGTGTATGGCGATTATCATGTTCAATTAACACAAGCGCATCAGGGGCTAGTAAGTTGGGAATAGTTAAGGCTTCTAACAAACCAGGGTAATCGGGGTATGCATAGGGTGGGTCGGCATACACTATTGTTGCGGGTAAAAATTGCTTTGCAATATAGTCCAGTTTAGTAGGGATTGCACCACGAACAAATCGACATTGATTTTCGAGCTTGGTCTTTTGTGCATTTTTTCGGGCGATATTAAGGGATTCACTCGCGGAATCAACTAATATTGCCTGCTTGGCTCCTCTACTCAGAGCTTCCAAAGCATTGACACCAGTACCTGTACATAAGTCGAGAAAAACAGTTGTCTCATCCAACTGAGGACTTAGGATATTAAAAATGGATTCTCGGACCCGATCTGGGGTAGGCCGTATGTCTTTCCCGGACAATTTTACCAGTGGAATACTGCGCGCTGTACCAGCAATAATTCGCATAAATCAGTGAAATCCTTAGAGATAGCTTATGGACAGACCTGTTAGTGAACAAGTATGAAAAAATGCTCCCCTAGAACAGTAGTTAACGTAACCCTAAAGTGGTAGTTAGGACAGTAAGATAAATCTTAACTCATTTAATTCCAATGAGTTAGAAATATTATTTAATTTTGTCAATAGTTATCGATTTATCTATTTCGGCATTGTGGATAACTTGTGCACAAATGGGGAAATTCACTCACCAAAATGTAGGATTGTGATCGTAAGTTAAATATACTTAACCCTTTAGCCCAATTTGGGAACGGTGTAGGTTCCCATCCGAATTTGCTCGAACATACTAAGTTCCGGAGCGTACTCTTGTGCCGTCTCCAAATCAATAATATCGTCTTTCCATTGATCGTAAAGATAGAACTCAAAAAGCTTCGATTCTGATAGATTTTGTTGCATACCTAGACGTATAGCACCTGTGTTACCTGCAGTAATCCCATCAGCAATCTGCTTTACATCATTAAAGAGAACATCGAGTGCTGGCACGCGCCCTCCACCTTTCTTGGGTACTAACTTTTGGCAAATAATCGTTTGTATACAGTCCCGAAGCTGAGAACGTATCAATTCACGTTCAACAGGATCAAAGAAACTACAAATACGGTCAACAACGGTTGCAGCATCATTGGCGTGCAGGGTAGTCAACACCAAGTGCCCTGTAGCAGATGCGGCAATCGCGGCACGAATGGTTCCGGCATCACGCATTTCCCCCACAAGCATTACATCGGGATCGTGACGCAGTGCCCCTTCAACCCCATTTTCAAAGTTAGGGAAATCTGTTCCCATATTACGTTGGGATATGGTCGATTTTTTACTGTAGTGGTGATACTCAACAGGATCTTCCAAAGTCAGGATATGGAGTTTTCGGTTTCGGTTAATCCAGTCGATCAATGCTGCGCAAGTGGATGATTTACCCGATCCAGTCACCCCTACGATACAAATCAATCCGCCATGCAATTTAGAGAGTTTCTCCATAATATTGACAGGCATATTGAGCATTTCAAAGGATGGGATATCTTCAGGGTGGTAACGGAAGGTCAAGTGAGGCTGTCCTGCCTTCAGGAAAGCAGATGCCCGCGCATACCCTATCCCTTTTTGGTGGAAACTAAATGAGTTTTGATGTTCTTCTTCAAAGCGATTCCAGTCATCTTCTGGGGACAATTGCTTCACTAAATTATAAATTTGTGGACCGGAGAGTGGCGGTAGAAGATCCGACTCAAGCATTTTATTGTCAATACGGAATATGGGTTTTTCACCAGCAGACAAGTGAATATCACTGGCTTTATATTGAATTAATGCCCGGAACAATAACTCGATACTTACGGGTTCATTGTTATAGCGCTCACCGTTGAATCGCCAAACTTCGGGGATGTGGGTTTTGCTAAAGAGATCTTCAAGTAATGCACGGACTCCATCGTAGTCAGGATTCTCAACTCCTGGAATAGGAAGAGTAAGAGTGGTATGCCCCTCTTCAATATCATCGATGTATTCACACAGGCCTTCTTCTGCTCCATCGACAATTTCATGAATTTTATCTAAGATCTCTCCAAAGGCTTCTATTTGAATGGAGAATCGCTCAAATTCACTTTCGTAATCTCGACGCTCGGCGGTAAAAGAAACCATATCACTCACTGCCTTTATGCGCCGAGGACTTCCTTCTGTTTTGCCTAATTCATCTAATGCGATTTCAAGAACTTTTTTAAAGCTGTTTTGCTGGCCAATACCGGCAATAATGGTTGCCATGCGATGCGTCTCCGATGCTGTATAGTATTAATAACCCCCGCAACAGGGTCATTATAGATTCCTTTAAAAATGACTGGACTTAATAATATACACCTTTAGAAGGGGGGAGAGCAATGGTGAGGGAACTTATTTAGTGAGAATAGTATGTATTAACAAAAAGGTTTTTTGGCGTGTAATATGCTAAGGAAATTTTGTACTATAGAGGGAATCATCACATTATTTGGAATTTTTCCAACTACGGAGTAATCGAATATGAGTAAGAAGAATGTGTCCCGACGGGACTTCATGAAGAAAACAGCCGGGGCTACAGCAGCAGTTACAGCGGCTACACAAACGGCAAAAGCTGATGTTGTGAAGAATATCTTCCCCTCGACTGTATTGGGTGCTAATGAAAAAATCATTACAGGCCATATTGGAATGGGTGGTATGGGTAAGCGTGATTTACAGTTGGCCCTCAAAACCAAACAAATTCAACCTATTATGACTTGTGATTTATTTAGCCGCCACGCCAATCAAGGGGCGGATATGACTGAAGGTTTGGGCGGTTATGCTCGGCCTGCAGTAACGGATAATTTTGTAGAGGTCATTGAAAATAAAGACATTGATGCGGTTGTAATTGTAACGCCTGACCACTGGCATACAATTCCCACCATTATGGCATGTGAAGCTGGCAAAGATGTTTGGACCGAAAAACCTTTGACTACCACTATGGCTGAGGGGCAACCTATTATTAATGCCGTTCGTGAGAACAAAACGGTATTTCAGTGCGGTAACTTCCAACGTAGTGGTGAACATTTCCAACAAGTTGTTCAAATGGTACAGGAAGGCTATATCGGTAAGGTAGCTCGTGTTGAAACATATTTTCATGACAAAAAACCTCGTATTCTTAAGCCATACAAACCGTCTGGTGCCCCCCCATTCTGGGACCACTATTTAGGTTGGACAAAGAAGGTACCGTATGATACAAACCGATGGATTTATAACTTCCGCTGGTTCCTCGATTACTCAGGTGGGAAAATGACTGATTGGGGTGCACACCTGATTGATATCGCACTTTGGGCTATGGGTGAGGACAATGCTCCGCGTGAAGTTACAGCATTCTCCGACAACTTCATCGTCGATGATGGTCGAACCACTCCTGATACCTTGGATGTGTTGTACAAATTTGATGATTACATCTTGAGCTTCTCCAATCGTGTTTTCAACGGAGTTGTTTCACCAAATGAGCACGGCATCCACTTCCATGGTGAAAAAGGATCCATTTATTGCGACCGCAAGGGATTCAAAGTCACTCAAAACAATAGTGACATCAAAGAATTAGAAGTTAAAGATGTTACCGAAGGTACAATGAATGATGCTCACTGGGCTAATTGGATTGACTGTATCAAAACACGTAAAGATCCAATTTGTTTTGTAGAATCTGCATTCAATACGGCCAAAGTGTGTCACATGGGTACAAGTGCTTATGTGGCTGGTGGACGTTTGGGCTGGGACGATGAGAAACTATTGTTCACAGGAACTGATACGCCAGCAGTAGAAAAAGCCAATAAATGGGCTCACCGTTCTTACCAAAATGGTTATTCCTTGGAAAAAGGCAAGTACTTACCTTCCAGCTGGAGTTAATTTGTAACCACAATATTGTATTGCCAAGCTGGTCGCTTCACGCGGCCAGCTTTTTTTGTGCCTATGGCTCTTTAGCAATCTAAGCGATAAACGCCTTCGAGCCATTCCCAGAAATCTTTGGCTTGTTCGCGAAGAATTGATGCGGTGTGATCACTCACCCAGAAAATAACGGGGTAAGGAAACCAGGCTTTCCAGTGATCGGGGGATAAATTAAGGGTATCAAAGAGTGCTTGGGTTTCGTAGCCGGAGGCGATGGCGTCTCCCAACCCGGACACAAAGACGGCATCGTGTGGCCCCGGAGGGGTGGATTGACGCACATGTTCAAATACATTGCTGTCATAGGGCCAAAACGGAACCAGTTCCACTTGCTCATGAGCTGTCTCAAGTTGTTGCATGGTAAAATCACGCAATCCGGACTCGCTACATACAGCGATGTTTAGTGAAAAAGTCTTTTTACGTTTACCCACGAGTGCATGTAAATCGTCATAGGCTTGAATGTTGTATTGGAATTTGGAGCGCATTGGTCCCCTCATGGTGATACCCCCATCACACTTACTGGCCAAATCGTATCATGCTTTATGAATACCTGTCCAATAAAAAAAGCTCCATTATCCTAAATACACGATAATGGAGCTTTTGAATATATACGCTAATTAGCTTTTGAATGCGGCTACGAGCGATTCGATAGAATCTTTGGCATCCCCAAAGAGCATGCGGGTATTGTCTTTGAAAAAGAGAGGATTTTCGACTCCGGCAAAGCCAGAACGCATTGAACGCTTCAAGACGAATACAGTTCGGGCATGGTCAACATTGATAATGGGCATTCCATAGATTGGACTATTTTCATCTTCACGCGCAGCAGGGTTTACCACGTCATTTGCCCCTATTACGATAGCCACATCGGCATTTTCAATGACTGGGTTTACGTCATCCATTTCCGCTAGTTGCTCGTAGGCCACATTGGCTTCTGCAAGCAATACGTTCATATGCCCAGGCATACGACCTGCTACGGGGTGCACTGCGTGTTTTACTTCACATCCATTTTCTTCGAGTATATCGGCCAGTTCACGAACTGCGTGTTGGGCCTGGGCAACAGCCATACCATAGCCTGGCACAAAGATTACATTGCTGGCGGCTTCGAGAACATAATAGGCATCTTCAGCCGTGATGGGTTTAGCTTCCCCTTGTACTTCGGCACTTGCTTTTGAAGCGGTAGAACCGCTACCAAAGCCACTAAAGAGCACATTGGATAGTGAACGATTCATGGCTTTACACATAATGGAGGTCAGGATGAGTCCACTGGCACCAACTAAAGAACCGGATACAATCAGCACGGTATTGCCGATAACAAACCCAGCTGCACTGGCTGCAAGACCGGAGTAGCTGTTAAGTAGTGAAATCACTACAGGC
>CALLLL010000014.1 GCA_938082445.1 uncultured bacterium | reverse complement strand
AGTATGGCTCGATGAAGGCCGTAAACGTGGCTTGGATGCTGCGATTGTTAACCCAAATCATTATGTCTTCGTCGAAGATATCGATAAAGTTGACTATGATTTGGCGATCAAAGCCATCATGGATCGCGATATGGATGCATTCGAAGAGCTGGAAGATATTGCCGAGCGTAAAAAAGGGAATGTTGTTGTCAAGCGTACCAGCTATGACGATTTAGGGACGGAAGAGGCCATTTGCGCAAAAGTATTTGATGGCTATAAAGACCGTGTCTCCGGGAGCGTAGAAGTAGAAGGCCATTCATTTTCCTATAGTGACCAAATTGTTGTCCAAGCCGCTGAAGTGGTAGAGCGGCATGAACCCTTGGTGTTTATCAACGATTATTTGATGGCCACCATGCAAAAATTGGGTGACGGCTTTGGGCGTGGGGAGGTGTCCCTTCCGCACTTGTTGAAATCTGCTGATGTGATGAAGCAGGTCATGGCCTTCTTAGAAGAATACATGAAGGTGAAATCCGGTGCGAATCTGCACGATGAAATTCAATACAAGGGGACCATTGTATTAGGGACCGTGTATCAGGATGTGCACTCCATCGGTAAAGACTTAGCGAAAACTCTATTTGAAAATTACGGCTATCGAGTAATCGATATGGGGGTAATGACACCATTACAGGATTATATTGACGCTGCTAAAGAACATAACGCGGATGCGATCGGAATGTCCGCATTACTTGTTCAAACATCTAATCATATGATCACTGTATCTAAGATGCTGGAAGAGCAGGGCTTAGGGCATATCCATGTGCTTGTGGGCGGTGCGCCTGTCAGTGATCGCCATGCTGCTTATGTGGCCATGGCAGGACGCGATGATTTGGTGTCGATGCGCAAGAATGTCTTTTATTGTGCGACAGCTATGGATGGCGTTAACGTCATGAATGAAATTATTTCTTCCGGAGAGTCCGGCGCGATCTTTGACTTAAACCAGAAAAAACTGATGGGTCGATATGAACGAGCTGAGCGTCGCGCGAAAGAAGACGAGGGCTTATTGGATTCGTTGCCGCGCCGTGAAGTCAGTTTTGAAGACTATACCTTGTCCGATAATCCGTGGTTTGCACCAGAAAAAGTCGATATGTCTGTTGCAGACTTTGCGCCATTCATCGATAAGCGCAACCTCTTTTCCTTAAACTGGCGCTATGGTGGTAAGTCTAAGCGCGCCAAGCTGGGGATTGAGGAAGATCTTTTGGAAACCCAGTTCTCTGAATGGGTTACAAAGACTACCGAAACAGGTTGGTTACGTCCACAAGGAATGTTAGGCGTATTTCCTTGCTATCGTGATGGCGATGATGTTGTCGTGTTGGATGTGGAGAACAAATCCACTGAGTTGTGTCGCTTCGATTTCACCACTGTTATAGGTTCGGGAAAAGAAGATACGGTCAATGGTGCACAATACTATCGCTCATCAGAAGATGGGGGACTGGACGCGATTGGTATCCAGATATCCTCAGCAGGTCCAGATATTGAGGCACAATTGGATGTGTTTAAGGCCGCTGATGACACAGAAGCAGCACTCTTTTTGCAAGGTTTATCCGATCGGTTGGCCGAAGATATGGCTTCCTATTTACATGCGCAATTGCGTGAACGGATAGGTGTAGATGCCAAGGCGGGTACGCGTTGGTCACCAGGTTATCCTGGTTTGGCTAATATGGAAAACAATAAAAGCATTCATGATTTATTGGATGCAGGAGCTCAATTGGGTGTAGAAATCACCGAGATTGGGGAGTTTCATCCTACTGGTTGTACGGCTGCAGTAGTCTCATTCCACCCAAAAGCGCGCTACAGTTAGTATTTTTAGAGCAACTTGAAAAACCCCTATGTTTCGCATGAAACATAGGGGTTTTTGTATATATGGGCTTGTATTTTTTTCGTTTTTAAGTATAATGCCTTTCATGAATCGATCATTGGGGAATAGCGACTAGTATTCACTAATATGTGCATACTGGACAGATACATTATAATTATGATAATATTTGTCATGATTTGATAAATTCTTGACGTGGAGTCCATAAAAATATGGCTTGGGAAGTTTGGTTTGTAATTGGAGTGATCGCTGTAGTGATTGCTTCGCTCATGCGAAATTGGGCACCGCCCGATTTAGTGTTATTGGGGGGATCGTTGACCTGCGGAATCGCGGGCATCATCACACCCAATCAAGTCTTCTCTGGATTCGTCAATGAAGGTACCTTAACCATTGCGGCCTTGTTTGTTGTGGCTGCTGCCATGTCGGAAACAGGTTCATTGGATGGAATACAAGGCTGGATGTTTGGTTCCTCCAAAACTGAAACAGCCGGTTTAAAGCGATTACTGGTTCCGGTGTCGGGTATGTCCGCATTTTTCAACAATACGCCCATTGTGGCGATGTTATTGCCTGTGGTGAATGAATGGTGCCGGAAAAACTCCATATCGCCATCCCGTATCCTAATGCCATTATCTTTCATGGCCATTCTGGGAGGGACCTGTACGTTAATTGGTACCAGTACACATCTGGCGGTAAACGGTCTTATAAAGGCCCATTTACATGAATATGAGGGTTTGGAAGAGCTTATGCTCTTCGATATGGCTTGGATAGGTGTGCCCTTTGTGTTTATTGGTGGTCTTTACTTAATGACTATTGGCCGAAAGTTGTTACCCAATCGACGCGATATCCTTGAAAGTATTGAAACCCATCCACGTGAATATTTCGCTGAAATGCAGATCAAAGAAGACTGCCCTCTAGTGGAGAAAACGGTCAAAGAAGCCGGACTGCGCCGTTTACCCGGATTGTTCTTGATGGAAATCGTCCGTGGGAGCCGTGTCATTACGCCTGTACGCCCTGAAGAAGTCTTACATAAAGATGATATTCTAACCTTTGCCGGAGTAGTAAGTACTGTGGTGGATTTGGAACGTAAAATCAAAGGGCTGGTGCCTATCGCTGACGAAAGTTATGAAACCAGTGTAGCCGAACGGCGCGGGAAGAATATGTGCGAAGCAGTTATTTCGCATCGCTCGCCATTGGTGGGCGCCAGTATCCGTGCTGCCGATTTCCGATCCATTTATAATGCCTCAGTTATTGCTGTACACCGTGGCGGTGGGCGCATTCAAACGCGAATTGGCGATATTGTATTGCGCGCAGGGGATACCTTGCTCTTACAAACTGGTGACCAGTTTTCGCGCCTGCATGACAATAACCCGGATTTCTATCTGGTGAGCGATGTGGAAGGGGCAGAAAGGGTTCGGCACGAGAAACGCTGGTACAGTTCAGCATTCATGGTGCTTTTACTTGTGTTGATGACCATTCCTTCGTTTCCTGTTGTGTATGCAGCATTCCTCGTGGCGGGCTTAATGCTGCTAACAGGCTGTATTTCTGTTGCTCGTGCGCGTGAAAATATTGATTGGCCCACACTCATCACTATTGGTGCCTCATTTGGATTAGGGGATGCATTGACACAATCTGGAGCTGCCGGGTTAATGGCGGATTCTTTTGTTGGAGTCGCAGGTTCAGCACACCCCTATATCCTACTGGCGATCGTCTATGCGATGACGAGTATTTTTGCAGCTGTGGTTTCGAGTAAAGCGGCGGCCATGCTTATGTTTCCCGTGGCCTTGGCCGTAGCGACGAGTACTGGAGTAGAATTGAGTCCACAGCCCTTTGTATTGGCTGTCATGTACTCTGCCGCCGCATCATTGTCTACGCCATTGGGCTATCCAACGAACTTGATGGTCTATGGTCCAGGCGCGTATAAATTCTCTGACTTCTTGAAAGTAGGTCTTCCATTGAATATTCTGCTGATGATAGTTGGGGTGTACTTAATCCCTCAAATTTGGCCCTTCTAAGCAGCTACTTTATAGGGGTGTAGTAACTACGTCCACGCATATCACGTAATGTCGCTTGTGAGAATGTTGATTCCTCGAGACTTCGGACGTATGAATCGTAATCGAGCACATCTTTGTTGGTCGGGGCTACTTTGCGCGCTTCTTCCACATAAAATCGAGCGCGTTGGATACTATCTTGTATCATCGTAGGATGTGCATTGAATTCCAATAAAAATGCATATTCCTTCATCGCCACTTTGGCTGACTCAATGTTGCAGATGATTTCAAAATAATTTGGACTGTCAAAGCGCTCGATATAACTATTGTTTCCATTCTCACGATACAGGGCCAAGGCTGTTTGCAGTTCACCTTCGGCGATGGTGGGGCGAAAATCATCGGCGAGAAATAGGTAGGAACGGCCTAAGTAAAAGTGTGCACCGGGATGCTCCGGATTTTCCTTGAGAAATACCCGTAGGAGAAAATGAGCTTCACGCCATTTAGCTTCTAATATGAGCTGCTCTGCATCGTGAAACATTGCGTCATAATTGATTTCAGATGTAGACGATTGGCTACACGATACGAAGGGGAGTATGAGTACACCCAGGAGCCAGAGTAGGCTCCTGGGGTTGGTCGTTTTTGGGGGATTCATCTGAAAATCACGCCTAGTTTTTCCAGCGGGGTTGAATGCGGAAAAAGGCCGTATTGGGACCGACACGACAGAATACAGGAATTTCCTGCGGCTTGTCTTTCGATAAGGTTTCAATTGCCTTCTTAAAGTCTTCAATGTTATTTACTGGAATATTGCCCATACGTTGAATGACAAAATTTCGTCGCAAGCGCGCTAGAGAAGCATCGCTACCCGATTTAACACGAGTAATGATTACACCCTGAACATCATCGGAGAGGTTAAGGGCGATCTTTACATCGGTGGTTAAGTCACGAGCAGTGACACCGAATACTGTATCTTCATATTCAGCAGCATTTCGGCCTGCGGTTGGACGTGTGGTTAATGTAAGCTTGATCTCTTGTTGCTTTCCATCGCGATAGAACAATACGCTGAGCGGTTCATTCAGTGTGCTCT
Organism: uncultured bacterium; assembly: GCA_938082445.1. Classification (GTDB taxonomy): domain Bacteria; phylum Hydrogenedentota; class Hydrogenedentia; order Hydrogenedentales; genus DTSJ01. Next base: position 645 of record CALLLL010000014.1, on the reverse strand, counting down.
CACGGACCAATTTAGTAAAGCTAACCACATCTTGATCCTGCTGAGCAGTAACGGGTGTGCCGTTGAAGTTTGTTATAATATCACCCATTTTGAATCCGGCTTTGTATGCAGGAGAACCCGGAATCACAGTGCTTACGATGATACCGCCTTCATTGGGTAACTTCCAATACTCAGCATATTCTTCAGTCAAGGGTTGAGAGAATACCCCCAAATACGCATCGTTTTCGTTCGAATTTAGTTTTTCTTCACCCGGTGGATTATCGATGTATTTTTTGAATAGACTTGTTTGGTAGACCAGAGGATATCCGCTGCGGGTATAGATATCGCCGCCTTCAGAATCCGATAAATCATAGCCAATGACACCAACCGCATGGCCGTTGGCATTCACTACAGGCCCACCAATGAATCCGAAATTGACAGCATTGTCCACAGCATAGGTGACTCTAGGTTCAGTAAGTACAGACCCAATACGATACGCGCGGATGATTTTTCCGTAGTCAAAATTTTGATTGAGTAAGCCAACGGTCAAGATAGGATCGCCCAAATCAAAAGAGGAGTTCTTAAATGAAATAAAAGGGAAGTTTACTTTTTCTTCGGTTTGGATTTTCAAAAACACTACGTTGATGTCATCCGGCTTTTTCAGCA
>CALLLL010000013.1 GCA_938082445.1 uncultured bacterium | reverse complement strand
CATGTCGATGTTGATGGGCAGTTAAATGATGGCAGTGCTGCACTTTTTGAGCCCTACCTAAGTGCTTCGCCGAATAATAAAAAGGATGAGGACACGGAACTTGGAAAAGGGTCATTGTCAATTCCTTTGGCTACTTTAAGTAGTTACGCTTCACAAGCATTGGGTGCAGGTTATCAATTTAGTGCAAGTGCATCCGGCGACTTGGCCAACAATGCGATTCTTACGGCATATTCGGTTGCATTGAAAAATAATCGAGGTTCAAATCATCGCTTGCGTGTTGAGCATGTTGAAATGATTCGTCAAAATGATGTGGCTTGGATGGCGGAGATGAATGTATTGGCTTCAATTCATCCGTACCAAGTTTCGACCGATTATAATTGGCTTGAAAAAAGTCTCGGTGCACAGCGTATTCAGACGGTTCATGGGTGGAGAACATTTGTGGATAATGAGGTACCGATAAGCATTAGTACGGCTCGGCCGCATCTTGAATCCACACCCTTGCTTAATTTTTATGCCGCGATTACGCGACAAGACCTCCAATCTCGCCCGACTACAGGGTGGCAGCCGAAGCAGCGCTTGACTCGTGATGAGGCGTTAAGGGCGTTGACTATGGGAGGAGCGTATGCTGGATTCGAAGAAGACATTAAAGGGTCTATTCAAGTGGGGAAATGGGCCGATATTGTAATGTTGTCGAAAGATATTATGACCATACCGGCTAGTGAGATTTTGACGACAGAAGTCTTGGCCACTATGGTTGGGGGAACGGTGACCTATATGAATTCGTCCTATAGTTTCTAGGGCATTAATTACGCATTAAAGTTGGATTGGATAGACCACCCACCATTGTTCATCCCTTAAGTACGATCAAGAGCCCTGTGTTAACAGATAATCAATAGTAAACCGTTGATACTCATTTTGTGTTATCAACAAATCGAATGGAGAATAGTAATGGCTCAGACAGTGTGTTTGATACCTGGAGACGGGATTGGTCCCGAAGTGGCGCAATCTACCCGGGATATTATTGAAGCTTCGGGTGTGAATATTGATTGGATTGAATTGCCGGCAGGTGCTGGAGTGGTAGACGAGTATGGCGATATTATGCCGCAATCCACCTTGGATGCAATTCGGGAAAATAAAATCGCTTTAAAGGGTCCTATTACTACGCCGATTGGTAAGGGCTTTAAAAGTGCCAACGTTCGTCTTCGTAAAGCGTTGGATTTATATGCAGCAGTGCGCCCGGTCCGTTCAATGCCTGGTATTAAAACCCGCTACGAAGATGTTGATTTGGTCATTATTCGTGAGAATACCGAGGGGTTGTATTCAGGGATTGAAAATGAAATTACAGACGGTGTTGTTGCCAGTATGAAGGTGGCAACTCGAAAAGCTTCTGAGCGGATTGCTCGATTTGCGTTCAATTATGCCCGAAGTCGTCAACGGGATAAGGTTACTGTATTTCACAAAGCCAATATTATGAAAATGTCTGATGGTTTGTTTATTGATTGTGCGTCGCGCATGCATGAAGAGATCTTTCCTGAATTGCCGTATCAAGAGCTTATCATTGATAACGGGTGTATGCAGATGGTGACTGACCCGAATCAATTTGATACTTTGTTGCTTGAGAATTTGTATGGTGATGTGTTGAGTGATTTATGTGCGGGCCTTGTGGGCGGGCTTGGTGTCGTGCCTGGTGCGAATATCGGAGATGAATGTGCTGTATTTGAAGCCGTGCACGGATCTGCTCCGGATATTGCTGGTCAGGACAAGGCGAACCCTTTGGCGTTAATTATGAGTGGCGTGATGATGTTGAATCATTTAGGCGAAACGGAATCGGCCAAAAAGATTAAAGTGGCCTACGATTCAGTTTTGGAGGCGCGTAATCCAGAAGAAATTACTGCGGATATTGGTGGTCAAGGTGGCACCAAGGCCTTTACTGAAGCAGTGATTCGCCAAATGTAATTGTTCAATGATTTTGTTGTAACCGTTTGTTGTGACAGGGGCACTATTTAGTTAGAAAGACAACGTATAGAACAACAAAAAAGATGAATAAGGAGTTTGGGTTATGAATATTAAACACTGGATGATAACAGGAACCTGTGCCCTATTAATGTTGGGGGGGAGCGCTTTTGCGGAAGAAGAGGACACCCGTCCACCCCGTGAAGATGGGGATAAAGTAAAGCGTGATGGCGGTAAAGGTCGACGTGGACCTGGTGGAGAAGGCCGTAAGGGTCACCGCCCACCGCCGTTTAATGAGATTCTCGAACGTCATGACGCCAATGAAGACGGTATATTGCAAATCTCCGAAAAACCGGAGCGCATGCCTGAGCATATGTTTGATAAACTTGATGCCAATGGTGATAGTGCTATTGATGCCTCAGAAGCTAAAAAAGCTCGCGAAATGCACCGTAAAGGGAAAAAAGGTGGTCGTCGTGGACCGCGTGGCCCAGAAGGTGCACTTGAAGAAGGCGATGGCGATATGAAACGTGGTCGCCGTGGCCCTGATGGTGAAGGTGGTCGTCGTGGTGAGCGTGAACGCCCTAGTGCTGATGAACTCTTTGATATGATGGATGCCAATGGCGATGGGGTAGTCGATCGCGCAGAAGCTAAAAAGTTTCAAGAAAACCGTGGTGGTCGTCGAGGCGGCAAAGGTCGCAGAG
>CALLLL010000012.1 GCA_938082445.1 uncultured bacterium | reverse complement strand
TATATGAATGGCGTCTATGTCCGAAGTCTCATAGAGCAAGATACCCTCACTCAATCCATCAATAGCAAAACTGCACTTCGCTTTGGTGGAGGCACATTTAATAATTACTTCCGCGGTGGCCTCAAGGATTTACGCACCTTTAATCGTGTCCTCAATGAAAATGAAATTCTTGATACCATGATTCGTGCACTCCCCGTAGATACTCTAGATAAATTATCTGAAAAAGATATCGCCTCACTAAATGGAATCAAAGATTCAAGAAAAAACCTCCAAATCACTCTCGCACGTGAACCTCTCGCACAAATTGAACGGGATAAAAAAGCCTACACAGACTCCGTCAATGTTCCTAGCGTCATGGTTATGATTGAACGCAAGGAACCGAGAAAGACTTACCGCCTCGATCGCGGAGTATACGATGCAGCCGATACCAGCGAAGAACTCTATTCTGAAATTCCGGCCTTCCTTCCACAATTACCAGAAGGCACTCCAAAAAATCGACTAGGTCTTGCGCAATGGCTCGTCTCTGATGATAACCCCCTTACTGCACGTGTCACAGTCAATCGACTTTGGGATAAATTCTTTGGCCAAGGCATAGTCAGTACTCTCGACAACTTTGGTACGCAAGGTGCCATTCCTACACACCCCGAAGTTCTCGACTGGCTGGCTCTTGAATTTATCCGCCTCGATTGGGATCTCAAAGCTATTCAAAAAACCATCATGATGAGTGCCACCTATAGACAAAATTCAGACCTCCGCCCTGAACTATCCGCACACGATCCCAACAACATTCTGCTGGCTCGTGGTCCACGTTTCCGCCTCCAAGCCGAGCTCATACGTGACAATGCTCTCGCTGCAAGCGGACTGCTTGTACGGGACATCGGCGGTCCAGCGGTGAAACCCTACCAACCCGATGGTATGTGGATGGAGCTTGCTGGGGGCGCAAACCAAGGTCCCTATGTCATTGCTAAAGGCAAAGATCTTTATCGCCGAAGCTTGTACACCGTACGTAAGCGTACAGTCCCCCACGCCACCATGAGTACCTTCGACGCTCCCAGCTTCGAGGTTTGCTACATTAAACGTGCTCGCACAAATACCCCGCTGCAAGCCTTGGCCCTGCTCAACGACACTACTTACGTAGAAGCAGCACGATCATTAGCCCAACGCATGATTCAAGAAGGTGGAAACCAGCCACAGAAAAGAATCGCACACGGATTCCGTCTCGCTACTGGACGGTACCCAACCCAACGCGAACTAAACATTTTAACTCAAGGATTCACCGGATACTCGGACCGTTTCAATGCAAACACAAAACAAGCCGACGAATTTCTGAGACCCGGTGCCTCCGAACCCGACCAATCAATCGATAGAATACAATTAGCGGCCTATTCAGCCATAGCCGGTGTAATTTTGAATTTAGACGAAACCATCACCAAAGAATAACGCACAGATTTACTCGGCACACCACCGATTTGGAGAATGTACGATGAAACAACAAGCACTTGGACAAGAAATCAATCGCCGCCACTTCCTACAAGCGGCTAGCTGTGGGATGGGTGCCACCGCACTCGGAGTCATGGGCAATCAAGCCATGGCTGCTAATGCTCTTGAGGCCACACACCATGCACCCAAAGCGAAACGTGTCATCTACATGTTTCAATCCGGCGCTCCTTCGCAAATAGAGCTCTTCGATCCGAAACCCAATCTCGACAAAATTCACATGACCGAGCTTCCCGACGAGATACGTATGGGCCAACGGCTCACTGGCATGACCGCCAACCAAAAAGAATTCCCCGTCATCAAATCCGTCTTCGATTTTAAACAACACGGTCAAAGCGGAACAGCCTTTGGTGAACTCCTGCCCCATATCGGCAGTTGCGCCGACGATATTTGCCTCATAAATTCTGTTCATACCGACGCCATTAACCACGACCCCGCCATCACCTTTATCCAAACAGGTTCCCAACTTGCCGGACGTCCCAGCATGGGCGCTTGGATTGCTTACGGACTTGGTACTGCTAACCGCGACCTCCCCACCTTCATGGTCATGGTCTCCCGCGGAACCGGGCGTGCCGCTGGGCAACCCCTGTACGATCGACTCTGGGGAAGCGGCATGCTTCCCACACAATACCAAGGTGTAAAAATGCGCAGTGGTAAAGAGCCTGTGCTCTATATTACCAATCCAGCAGGTTGTGATACCCCAACACGCCGTCAAATGCTCGACCAAATCCGCGATCTCAACATGGAGAAATTCCTCAGCGCACAAGATCCCGAAATTAAAACCCGCATTGACTCTTATGAACTCGCATTCCGTATGCAAACATCCGTTCCCGATCTCACCGACATCTCCGACGAACCCCAACATATTCTCGACATGTACGGCCCCAATGTGCACGTTACTGGCTCCTACGCTCGTAACTGCCTTCTCGCTCGACGCATGGCCGAGCGCGATGTTCGCTTTATTCAGCTCTATCACATGGGCTGGGATCACCACAACGCCCTCCCCGACCACATGACCAAACAATGCGCCGATGTCGATCAACCCTCCGCTGCACTCCTAAAAGATCTCAAACAACGCGGTCTCCTCGACGATACACTCCTCGTATGGGGCGGTGAATTCGGTCGCACTGTTTACTCCCAAGGCCGTGTGACCCCCGAAGATTATGGACGTGACCATCACCCTCGTTGTTTCTCTATGTGGATGGCTGGTGGTGGCATCAAGCCCGGAATCACCTACGGAAAAACCGACGACTTCAGTTACAACATCGTTGAGAAGCCAGTTGCTATTGCTGATCTGAATGCTACGATTCTCCATCAGCTCGGGCTCGACCATAAAAAGCTCAGTGTCCCACATCAAGGACTCGATCTCCGCCTTACCGGTGTCGAAGACAATCATCCAATAAAAGGCATTATCGCCTAAGCTTCGCTTAGTCACTTGTAGTACCAACCCGAAAAACAGTAAACTTCATACCCAAATAAAACGGTGCATCGCACCACAATCAAGGAGTCATCCCCATGTTAAAAAGCATTACTTGTGCATTCGTCGCACTTATATTCAGCGCCACTGCCATGGCCCAAGAAGGCCCACGGGTACTATTACTCACAAAGTCAGCAGGCTTTCAACATGGTGCTGTCAAAAATGACAAAGACGGTAACAACCATGTATCCAACATCATGCAAAAACTCTGTGATGAAAACGGGGCCACTCTCGTATCTACTAAAGATGCTCGTCTGATCAATGAACTTACCCTGGACCGATTCGACCTGGTCATTTTTTATACCACTGGTGACCTCACCATTTCCGGCGGGTCCGATGGAAGCCCAGGCATGAGCGACACCGGCGTAGCCGAACTCACCAAATGGATTGAAAACGGTGGCGGTTTCATCGGCTTTCACTGCGCTACCGATACTTTCCACACCAACGACGAAAAAGTATCCCCCTACACGAAATTAATCGGTGCACAATTTAAAACACACGGGAAACAATTCAAAGGCTCCATCAAAGTTGTGGACCCCACCCACCCCACCATGGCCGAAACACCTCAACCTTGGGTGGTTAATGATGAGTACTACGTATTCAACAACCTTAATAAGAAAAATATCCACGTGCTCGCCATGCTCGAAACCGAGGAAGAAGGCAAAAAGCAAGACAAATACGCTATCCCAAGTTACCCAATTATCTGGTGTAGTCAAGAAGGAAAAGGACGCGTATACTACACCGTCCAAGGTCACCGTGAAGACGTATGGACCAATCCCGATTTCCAAAACAACATCCTACTCGCGGCATACTGGGCACTCGGAAATGGTCCAGCTCAAGCAAAACCAAATTATAAAAAAGTTGTAAAATAAACTTTTAGCCAAAGTAGAAAAATAAAAAAGGGGCATCGCGTCAGAACGCGATGCCCCTTTTTAAATGCCAAGAATTAAAAATACTTAGTCCGTCAATAACTCAAGTGAAGTTAATTCTAACTTACCTTCTTTAAC
>CALLLL010000011.1 GCA_938082445.1 uncultured bacterium | reverse complement strand
GAAAGAGTATTGTGATCGGTTAATGAAAGAAAGTCATAGCCATTATCTTTGTACCACGCCACAGCCAATTCAGGAGCACCATCGCCATCGCTCCAGAGCGTATGGGTGTGGGTGTTTCCCTTGTACCATTGTTTTCCATTTTTGGCTTCAAGTTGTGTGCCCGGGTTGACTAAGGCACAACTGACAAGCAACGCAGATGCTCCGGTCACTAGGGCCACACTAGCTAGAGTTTTTGTGTATAATCGCACAGTATTTCTCCTTAACTTTAAGTTAATCTCAATTGACCTTTAGCGTACGATTGGTTGTGTCCAAGCTAATTCGGGGTCACCGGCTTTAAAGGGATCGCTTTTGGGTTTGGAGGATATAATCTTTGCCCGCACATAAATTTCATCGCCTTTAAAGGTATACACAGCAGGATTATCGGTCGTTTCATAGAGCACTTCGCCAATATCTTTACTATAGATTCTGGTGCGATGGGTCATGGGTTCACCATCGGGACCTTTTAACGTGCTGGAGGATGCATCGTAGCCTTTACGAGTACCGATGAATTGAGTGGTGTACGTTACGCCTGCTTCAGGCTTTGCCGCGACGGTATAGCTTGTATCATTCCATGAGATTGAATCCAATGTAACACCGGCACTTGAATAAAAGTCTCCACGCAAAAATGCTTCTGTGATGCTATTGGGCGATAAGTCATCAGCGAGGACCATGCTCCATCCACGACCTGGACGTGCACTGCCTTTACCGAAGTAATTATGGGTATCATCGGTGGCAACCCCATACATAATGTCATTTTTATTTTTACTCAAGCGATGAGTCAGAATGATATCCCATTTGGTGTCCATATGGGCTTTACCTTCTTTTTCGTCACCCCAGTTTTTTACACCGCCGTGGCCGTTGTAGATTTCGAAGTAACGAGCTTCAGGTACCGCTGCGATTTCTTCTGCCGATATACCAGCGCTCCAGTTCGCATGGTTGATGTGTGCAAACATGGGACGTCCAGCTTGTTTACTATGCTCATCAACAAGGGCAACTTGTTGGCGCATGGATTCGATATTGTTTTTGGATTTTGATGCACGTAGTACTTTTTCAAGGTTAATTCCGTTGACGTGGGTTTTTCCGGTTATTTCTTCTCCTTCGATCAACAAGAATTTTCCGGGCTCTTCAAATTGCCCTTGAAGTTGATCAAGTGTTCGAAGGCGCATAACCGGTTTGCCGTCTTTGGTATGCACCATCACATTTTCGGCCCCAAACATTTTCTTTAACTGTTCAACTCGTTCTGGACTGAGTTTATAGTCGGGTTTGATGGATATATCTTTAGTTCCACGGGAGAGGACATTGTGATCGGTAAGGGAGAGGAAATCATAGCCTTGCTCTTTATACCAAGATACCGCGTATTCGGGAGCAGCGTCGCCATCGCTCCATAAGGTATGGGTATGGGTATTGCCTTTATACCATTGCTTGCCGTTGTCGGCTTTTAAGGTGGTATCTGAATCGGATCCAGCACATGAGATAGTAGCAGATGCTATTCCGGTTAATAGGGCAATCTGAGCGGCAAGACGGTAATGTTTAAACAAGATTCTATTCTCCTTTGTAAAAATGTGACGTACAGATGAATCCTAAGGGATAACTCGACTCAATTCAAGCACTATTTTCCATGAAAATACGCCTTAAAAATCATTTCTATACTGTGGACCTGATTTGGTATAGTGAAGCATTAATGGATATTCGTTGTTGGTTTTCGTTCAGCAACATCCGCTTTTGGGGAGAAATTAATGAGTTACAAGAATAGTAAAGCCGAATTTTTATCGTTAGCAGGGTTTCTCATCTGCGCCATATTGGTCCTAACCAACGGGTTTTCCTCGCGTATATGGGCACAGAATGAAGAAATTGAGGTCTATGAGAAGATTGAGCCTATTGGGGAAGTGTTGGCAGAGATCTTGGACAACTACGTCTATGAACCTGATTTAGATAAAGCAGTTGAAGGTGCCTTGATTGGTATCATGAGTTCACTGGATCGCAATAGCAGCTTTATTTCCCTTGAAGACTATCAAACAATGCGAGAAGATACTCAAGGGGAATTTGATGGGATTGGAATTCGAATTCGCTATGATGACTCGGGAAATATCATTGTTTTCCAACCTGTACCGGGCGCTCCAGCTGCTAAAGCAGGTATAAAATCAGGTGATTATATTGTTGCAGTGGATGATGTTGATATCCAAGAGGATATTGCAGATGCCACCTCTTCAAATGAAGCCTTAACTATTGTATCTGAGCGCATTAAAGGACCTCGTGGCACTACAGTTAAGATAACTGTTTCGCGCGAAACAGGCACTGATGGCGAGAGCGAAATAATGGATATTGATGTTAAGCGGGGTAAAATCCCTCTTAATAGCTTATTGGAAACGCGATTATTGGATAATGGCGTTGTCTATGTACGAATCAGTGACTTTAAGAATAATACCGCCAGTGACTTGAAAAAAGTGTTTAAAAAGTTTGAAAAAGAAGGGTATTCTTCGGTCGTATTGGATTTGCGCTGGAATCCTGGTGGATTATTGAGTGCTTCGCGCGAAGTTTGTGAACTATTTTTACCAAAGAATTCGCTGGTTACTTTTACACGTGGCCGTAAACAAGAAGATGGCCAGTATCTTGATGATATGAAGCTATTCACCCAGAAAAACCCTGTGGTACCTGAGGGAACCCCTGTGTTGGTGTTGGTTAGCCGAGGTTCAGCGAGTTCCTCTGAGATTGTGACTGGGGCGCTACAGTATCATCAACGAGCCATTGTATTGGGTGAAAAAA
>CALLLL010000010.1 GCA_938082445.1 uncultured bacterium | reverse complement strand
ATCTATAGTGGATGCTCAATCCTTTTCAGAACATTTGATTTTTGATGGCTTCAGTTACCCCTATGGGATTGCGGCAGGGGACTTGGATGGTGATGGGGATCTGGATATTTCCAGTGCCGATTGCAAAACCAATGACTCGATTTACTGGTTTGAAAATGACGGTACAGGTAATTTTACACAACACTTTGTGCAAAAAAATGATCCTGAGCGTTTGGAACGCCATGCCCTAGGCGATGTAAATAACGATGGAAATTTGGATATTGTAATTGTTAAAAATTTACGAGGACATCTCGTTTGGTTTGAGAACAATGGTACTCCAAAAGACGGTCAGCTGTGGAAACGGCATGTGATCACCACCGATTTGCCTGGCGCCTATGATGTTGCTTTAGCCGATGTGGATCGTGACGGTGATCTGGATGTTGCGGCGTCCAGTTGGATACTGGGCAATCAATTTGCTTGGTTCGAAAATAATGGAAGCCCATCGAATGGGCCTTGGAAAAAACACATGATTGAGGACAATGTCGATGAGACACGCACCATACGTGCGGCAGATTTTGATCGGGATGGGGATGTCGATTTTCTAGGCGTTATTGCTGTGAACCCAATTGTAGATAAAAATGAGCAAAAGTTTTTCAACCCTGGATACATTGTTTGGTATGAACACGTTAATCTAAAAGGAACGATAACATTTAAACGTCATGAAATAGCCCAGGCAATTCGACCATTGCATGGTGAACCCGCCGACATGGATGGCGATGGCGATATGGATGTAGTGATGGCTATGGGCATGTCAGCCCCAATCGAACGAAGCGATACACACCGCGTGTTATGGTACGAGAATACCGGAAAATTTAATGACCATTGGCCAACGCATGTTGTATCGGAATTGTTTAGCGATAGCTTCGAAGCTGTAGCTCACGATTTAGATGGCGATGGTGATATGGAAATTGTGGCGACCTCGTGGCGAACTCCAGGACGAGTAGCATGGTTTGATCATGCAGGCGATCCAAAGGGTGCATGGGAAATGCACACCCTTAAAAAGGATTGGCGTAGTGCCAATCAAGTAATTGTTGCTGACTTTAATGGGGATAAACGCCCGGACATTGCTGCGATTGCTGAACACGGCAGTTATGAACTACGTTGGTGGAAAAATGAAGGGATTGAATCGAAGTAGGGTTCATAAGGGTTGCTATAGTGCATGGAAAAGAATTAAAAGTGGATGTAGTTGTATACGGGGGGACTCCTGCAGGTGTCATGGCTGCATTGGCCGCGGCGCGTATGGGGCATAAGGTCGCTTTGTTGGATACACATGCACATTTCGGGGGAATGGCAGCGAGTGGACTGGGTAAAAGCGATATCGAAAAACGCGCGTATATTGGGGGATGTTTTACTGAATTTACTAATGGCGTTCTCGCATATTATCAACGGAAATATGGATGTCAATCGACTGAAGTGCAATCATGTAAAGAGGGCTATTATTACGAACCCCATGTCGCGGAAACCGTATTTGAATCCATGATAGCGCAGGAACAAGGTATTGAGTCATTTAAGCGGCATCGGTTGACAAATGCACAAGTCGATGGCGGGGCCATTACTGCAATTACGGTATTGGATATGGAATCCGATATCGAAGGAATCATTCATGGACAGATATTTATCGATGCGGGATACGAAGGCGATCTTTATGCGGCTGCCGGAGCCGAGTTTCGTCTGGGCCGTGAAAGCAGAGATAAATATGACGAATCGCTCGCTGGGTATATCTACTACGATTATGAAAATGGAGCGATGCTTCCCGGTAGCACAGGGGCGGCGGATGATGGCTTGCCCGCATGGACCTATCGATTATTTTTATCAATGACAGACGAAAAGGCTGTTCCTTTGGTGCAACCACCCAAGGACTATACTCGTTCGGTATATACACCCTATTTCGACGATCTGGAAGCTGGACTTTTAAGTGCACCTAAGGTGATGCATGCGGCGCGTGGGTATTATCCCGATCATTTTGATACCTTGGTTCGAGCTTTATCCGTCACGCCGATGGCCGGAGGGAAAGCCGATGTTAATATCAATCCGCGCCCATTAGCATTTCCATTTCCTGAAGAAAATAAAGGATATTTAGAAGGCAATTGGGATACTCGGATGTCAATTGAGGAGAAGCACAGGAACCTATGCTTAGGTTTGCTCTGGTTTTTGCAGCATGATGAAGAAGTCCCCGTAGCGCATCGGTCCATGGCGCGTCAATTTAATTTGCCTGTGGACGAATTTCAAGACAACGGCCATTTTCCTTGGCAATTGTATATTCGAGAAGCACGTCGGTTGAAAGGATGCTATACCATTACCCAGCACGATGTATCGACTACATCGGGCTCGATAGAACCCATGCAACATGAAGATGTTATCGCTATGGGAGAATTCCCAATCGATAGTTTTCCTGTACATAAAAAACAAGTTGGAGATTCTGTGGTCCTCGAAGGCTACTTGGGCATGCTTGGGCATTTGACCAAACCCTATGCTATTCCATATCGAGCCATGGTGCCAATAGAAGTGGATGGGCTCATTGTGCCTGGAGCTTTATCCGCCAGTCACGTAGCCTACTCGTCTGTGCGAATGGAACCTACCTGGATGGCCTTAGGCTATGCGGCGGGGATGGCGGCGCATGAGGCCATAAAATCCAATTGTCCACCTCGTGCAGTCCCTGTCGATTCCTTGCGCGATAATTTACGCCAACATGGACAAGTGGTGGATACGCCAGTGCACGTTTAGAAAGGCTTTTATTTGATGGATATCGACATTCGTATATTGGATGTGGTTGCAATTGTGGTATACCTCGCTGCAATGATTGGCGTGGGGGTATATTGTGCGCGAAAAAATACAACTACCGAAGCGTACTTTGTGGGGAATCGAAGTTTCCCGGGGTGGGTTCTAGGGTTATCGATGCTTGGAACAATAATAAGCTCCGGGACCTTTTTGGCATTGCCTGCTGCAGCGTATACGCTCGATTGGAGGCAGCTAAGTGTCAATTTAGTATTACCCTTGGTAGCCATTTTGGCTGTGTTGGTCTTTATTCCGTTTTTCCGACGTGGAAATCTTACAACAGCTTTTGAATATTTAGGTCGACGCTATGGAACAGTACCGCGAATATATGGAACCGTGAGTTTTATTTTTCTGCAATTGATTCGCATGGCACAAATTTTATTTCTGGTTAGTCTTCCCATTCAGTTTCTTACCGGTGCGCCGATTTCTTCAGTAATTGTAGTCTGTGGGATATTTATAGCCGTGTATACCATAGTCGGTGGAATTGAAGCAGTCGTGTGGACCGATGTGGTACAAGCGGTTATTTTAATTCTGGGGGGAATATTCTGTTTCGTAACCATTGTCTTTAAATTTCCAGAGGGAGTTGGGCACATCTTCGAAGTGGGGCAGGCGAATAATAAATTTAGTCTGGGAAGTTTCGAATGGAATTTGGGTGAGCGTACGTTTTGGACCGTTCTACTATTGGGAGTCATAAACTGGCTAGCGATTTATTCAGGCGATCAAAATATGGTGCAACGTTACGCGGCTGCAAAATCCACTTGGGAAGCTCGCAAAGCGACCATTCTATATTCAGCAATCGCTTTACCATTATGGATTATGTTCTTCCTTGTGGGGACCAGTCTTTTTGTGTACTACCAAACATTTCCCGATGCGGCGGTGACTGAATTGGCTGCAGATCAGGTGCTGCCTTATTTTATTCTGACGCAGGTGCCTGCTGGGATTGCAGGAATAATTATTGCAGCGGTAATGGCAGCAGCCATGAGCTCACTAGACTCAGGCATCAATGCGATCTCCACAGTTGGAGTTGTCGATCTGGTAAAGCCATATTTCGCTAAAGATCGAGACGATAAATTTTATCTTATTTTTGCCCGTGTGATTGCAGCGTGTGCCACCTTGGTGGTAGTGATGGGCGCATTGGTTTTTAGTGGAATTGAAAAAGAAAGTATGAATGATTTAAGCCTGATAGTCACCAGTGTTTTTGGGGGGTGCTTGATGGGATTGTTTTTGCTGGGTTTTTTTACCACGCGTGTGGATGGTTTCGCGGCTACAAGTGCAATGATTATCGCCATTGTCTTTAATGTATACCTAGGTTTGGGGTTGGCAGAGAAATTGCCCGAATCCATCACGCTTAAGGTGCACAGTTATTGGGTAGGGGCACTGGTGAATGGAGTGTTTATTGTGAGCGCATATTGTATTGGATGGTTTCGTCCCCGCAATACCCAGCTTGCGAGTCTCACGGTGTGGACCATGGAGAAGGATTGACCCCTCAAGTAAAGCATGTTATCGTGAAAATTCATAGCCTCTAGGAGACGCATAAAGTGAATAAGATTTCGTTAATGGTGTTACTGCTTACTCTTATTTGGAATTCACCCTGTGTGTATGGGCAAAAAGTACAGGAAAATGTTGATGCGCAGTCGGTGTATGCCCCTGTCGTGATTGGCTCCCGTGAAAGTGGTGTGATTTTGATGCCCGATGGATCGCTTAAACGATTCATTTCTGAAGGTCTGGGGGGCGGTAAATTTCGTAATTATTCGCTTACTTCCAAGGATGGCGTTTCTTGGGGAAACCGTACCTTTGAGTTTGAAGGCATTCGAGCGACTTTACCTTTGCTGGATCAAGACGGTGAATATCATTTTTTCCCAATGGTTGTTCGGCAACTCGAAGAGCAACGGAAAGTGGCGGTCAATTATTTTATTGATGTGTGGCATGTGCGTTCCACTCATGGTGGGACTCGATGGGAAAAAGGAAAGCGTATTTTTGAGGGTTATGTCGGTTCGATCAATAATGTGACCCAGCTCAGCAACGGTCGCATCATTCTGCCCTTCGCGCAATGGGTAGGGGGACGACCTACTGCTCCACCTTATGGCGCCAATGAAGTAACGTGTGTTTACTCTGATGATGGAGGGGCAACATGGGAGCAATCCCCGGCGCGTCTTAAAGCACCCGCCTACACAGATTTCAATGGCAGTGGCTATGGCGCTTGCGAGCCAGTCATAATTGAGCTGTTGGATGGTCGCGTATATATGCTCGCACGCACCGAAACTGGAGTGCTTTATGAATCGTGGTCACCCGATGGGGTGAACTGGGAGCCGCTAAAGCCATCACGGTTCTTATCGACCGATGCTCCCGCAGCTTTCTTGCGCTTAGCGGATAACCGAATCATTTTATTTTGGAATGGTGGGGAAAAACCACCCAGGCACAATGGAGATGGGGTATATGGAGGTCGTGATGCAGTTCATGCAGCAATTTCCAGTGACGAAGGCAAGACATGGAAAGGATTTCGGGAAATATACCGGGACCCTTCCCGTAATTTAAGTCCGCCCTCCTATGGCGATCGCGGTACAGCTTATCCTATGCCCTATTTAGGGGCTGACGGAAAAGTGATAGTGTTGGCAGGGCAAGGCCGCGCTGGAGCAACAGTTATGTTTGACCCCGATTGGTTGGAAGAAACCTCAGCCAGTACGAAACTCAATGATGGAATTGAAGCATGGTCGGTGTTCAAGCATTTTGGTCCAGCCAAGCGCCATTGGCGTGATCGCACTCAAGGAGCTGTGTTGGTGGATCATCCAACACAGCCAGAGTCGAAAGTCCTGCATGTACGTCGTCCTGATGAAAAGTCTGGCGATGGGGCCTTATGGAATTTCCCCATGAGCCGAAAAGGGACATTGAAGATGCGGATGAAACTGAATAATGGTTTTCAAGGAGCATCGGTCGTTCTTCTCGATCGATTTTTTAACCCGACAGATCTTACTGGAGATGCAGAAGCGATAGCCCGGCTGTCTATTCAGGCAGACGGGAAACTATCTTTACGCGAAAAGGTAGGTTTGGGTGAATGGCATACGCTACAATTCAAATGGGATTTGGACAATCGTATTTGTGTCGTTTCGGTAGATAATGAAGAAAAGGTATTCCTGAAACCAAATTATCGTGACCCTTTGGGAATCAATTATATTCGTATTCGTTCCGTCGCGGAGTCGTTGGACACCAATGGACTTCTCATCGAGTCGATTGAAGTCGAGATTCAACAATAAGGGCAAAAAACCTAAATAAAGGCCACCCGGGGGCGATTTCCTCAAGCATCATTTGATACTATAGTCTAGGTGTTTCCACACGGAGGACTTAGGTCTATGCGTACTATAATCAATGTTGCCAATCGCTTACCGGTTACTATCGGCGATACTATTCGCAAATCTTCGGGAGGCTTGGTGTCGGCCCTTGAAGGGGTATCGGGCGATGAATTTGAACTAAAATGGTTGGGTTGGCCCGGTGCTGTCCCCGATTCTCCAGAGGAACAGCAACAGCTCGATCAGCGGTTGCTCGAAGAATTTGGATGTTGTTCAGTATTTCTCAGTGCTGAAGAAGTGGAAGCATACTACGATGGGTTTTCAAACGGAAGCCTATGGCCTATACTGCATTACAATCCACACCTCATGGAGTACGATGGGGTACAGTGGGACATTTATAAGCAAGTCAATCGGAAGTTTGCTGATCGAATCTTGGAACTTGCTGGGAATGACGATCTGGTTTGGGTACACGATTATCATTTGATGTTGGTGCCGGAGATGGTGCGCGAGGCACGGCCTGAAATTCATATAGGCTTCTTTTTTCATACGCCTTTCCCGTCATCAGAAGTATTTAGAAGTCATCCGCGTCGACTAGAACTGCTCAAAGGAGTAATTGGCGCCGATCAAGTGGGCTTTCATACATATGGATATTTACGACACTTTCGCAGTGCAGTGCTGCGCGTCCTTGGGTTGGAAGCCGAACTGGGTAGTATTCGACACGGCAATCATTTAACCTCTCTGGGTGTGTATCCAATCGGAATCGATTCTCAGAAGTTTTTGGATGAATTGGAATCTAAACCCTTTCAAGAAAAGTGTCGTAATTTGCGCGAACATTGGAAAGGTCGTCGGCTTTTATTGAGTGTAGAACGTCTTGATTATTCCAAAGGTATATTGCAACGTCTTCAAGCCATCGAAAAATTTTTGCAACATGGGCAATGTGCCAAAGATGCTGTTTTTGTATTCATTAATGTTCCTTCGCGTGAGATGGTTCCTGCATACAAACAGCTGCTTGAACAAATTGTGAGCGAAGTGGGGCGCATCAATGGTCTTTACGGCACCATAGAAAATGCTCCAATAAATTTTATTCATCAATCAGTCGATTTCACCGAATTATGTGCATTATATTCCATCGCCGAAGTGGCCATGGTCACTCCGCTGGTCGATGGAATGAATCTCGTAGCCAAAGAATATTTAATTTGCCAACAAGAGGAAGATCCCGGTGTATTGGTGTTGAGTGAATTTGCAGGCGCAGCACAAGAACTGGTGAATTCAGTGGTAGTGAATCCGTTTAATACCACTCAAATGTCAAAAAGTTTGGACTTAGCATTTGATATGCCCATAGAAGAACGCCGTGAGCGAGTACAAAAAATGCGTTCGCGCATCATTGAGTTTGATGCGAACTTTTGGGCTTCATCCTTTGTTAATGACCTCGCCAAGCAGGTGCAATTTGACTTGAGTCCCATGAGTGTATCTGAATCGGAAGACGCTATTCGCGAACGGTTGCGTCAATCATTCAAACCGGCCTTCTTTCTCGATTACGACGGTACATTACGCGAATTTGAGAAAATACCCTCTGCTGCATTTCCAAATGAGAAAGTCCTAGCCGTTGCCGATGCATTGGCAAAAGCCCCCATGGATGTGTACATCATCAGCGGGCGAAACCCAGAAGTATTGCAAGAATGGTTTAAGGACTATCCATTTACATTGATTGCTGAACACGGCAGTGTCGTGTTGGAGCCGGGTACAACTGAATGGTTATCGCTTAACCAAGCGACTGATTTTACTTGGAAAGAACACATACTTGAGGTGCTGAAGCTCTATGTAGGATCGACACCTGGTAGCTTTGTGGAAGAAAAGCATTCAGCGATTGTGTGGCATTATCGCCAATGTGATCCAGAGTTTGGGGTATGGAAAGCCCGTCAATTACTTAGTGAACTCTATGAATTGGTCGCAAATTTCCCTGTAGAGATTCATCATGGGAAGAAAATTATTGAGATCAGTTCAATTCATGTGAACAAAGGCGTGGCACTTGAAAAGTATGCAAAAGAAAAAGAGTATGACATGGTATTGTGTGCCGGAGATGACCAAACTGACGAAGCAATGTTTCGTTTGGAGGGCCCACAGTACGTGACAATAAAAGTAGGGGAGGGCGATACGCGAGCAGATTACCGTGTGCCGGACCCTAACCATGTGCGGAAAATGTTACTGCATTTGGTACAGCCAGAAGAATAACCTGAATTACGGAGAACTTGATTGGAAACCTTAGATTATGGAGTGATTGGAAACGGAACCAGCGCAGCGTTAATTTCCCGTGAGGGACAAATGGACTGGTGTTGCTTACCCGCTTTCGATTCTCCTTCGATTTTTGCTTCATTATTAGACACGGAACGCGGAGGGCATTTTGGAATTCGCCTCGTGGACCAACAAGATGTAAAGCAGCAGTATATACCCAGTACGAATGTGTTAAGCACAACCTTGTATGGTGAGTCGGGCGTTGTGGAAATTCTGGATTTTATGCCTCGATATCAACGGTCCAGTGATCATACATACCATTGTCCTCCCGATATTATCCGTCAATTACGCGTGGTGTCAGGGACGCCTCAAGTGTGTGTGGACTATCAACCTCGTCTGGGGTATGCCGAAGCGGAAACGAAAACCGATATTTATGAAGACTATGCCAAGAGTTACACTGCATCGGGCGATTATGAATCGATTTACCTTTATTCCGATTTGCCATTGGGTTCAGTAGTAACTGGAGAAACCTTGGCGCTTGAGTCAGACAGTTTCTTGCTCTTGTCGTACAATGAAAAAATTCATGAGCCTTCCACAAAGTCTATTCTCTTAGAGTTGGAACGGACCAAAGTGTATTGGCTGAATTGGACGGCTAAATCGCATCAGTTTTCTGAGTACAATGAAATTATTGAACGATCCAGTTTGATTCTTAAAATGCTTGCCTACCAGAAAACAGGCGCCGTTGTAGCAGCATTGACAACCAGCTTACCCGAGGAAATCGGGGGTGAACGAAACTGGGATTATCGCTACTGCTGGTTGCGAGATGCCTCCATGACCATTAATGTTTTCACCCAAATTGGTCATTATCATGTGGGAAGTCGATATTTGCAATACATCTTGGATGTGATTCCCTACAAACGTGAAAAAATACAAATCATGTATGGTATTCGTGGTGAACGCCAATTAACGGAGCAATCACTTGATTGGTTGACAGGCTATGAAGGCTCCGCTCCGGTTCGCGTAGGAAACGCCGCATATAGTCAAAAGCAAAACGATATTTATGGATTGGTGCTCGATACTATTTGGCAACGACTTCAGGCAAAACCCAAAGACTTTCACAATATAGAAGGTTTGTGGACTGTTGTGCGGGCGCTTGTGCGTAATATCGAGAATAATTGGCAAGAACCCGATGCCGGTATCTGGGAAATTCGTGGTCAGAATAAGCACTTCGTCTTCTCTAAACTTATGTGTTGGGTAGGGATTGAGCGCGGTATACGTATTGCGCGTATGCTGAATCAAGAACGTTACTTAGTCGAATGGATTCCCCTGATGAATGCAATTCGAACTGATATCGAAACCAAGGGCTGGGATGAGAATGCCCAAGCGTTTACTCAGGCTTACGGAAATGAACACCTTGATGCCTCGAACTTGCTCATTGAACACTATGGATTTTTATCAGCAGATGATCCTCGCTATGTCAGTACAGTAAATCGTACTTACGATGAGTTATGTCGCGATGGTTTGATGTATCGCTATCGAAACCAAGATGACTTTGGAGAACCTTCAACGTCATTCACTGTCTGTAGTTTTTGGATGATCAATGCGCTCTACCGAATTGGCCGACAAG
>CALLLL010000009.1 GCA_938082445.1 uncultured bacterium | reverse complement strand
AACAAACAAGATTTCTTTTTTCATGCATCTAGTTGTTCCTATATGGCTGGTGCGTACTGGGTAGATATTTACACCAGAGTGTCTAAAGGTATTCTAATGATAAAGGTCGTGCCTTTACCAATTTCCGATTCAACTTCTATTGTGCCCAGATGTTTTTCGACAACAACACTATGAGCAATGGATAATCCTTGCCCAGTTCCCTTCCCAATCGCTTTTGTCGTGAAGAAGGGGTCAAATATTTTCACTCTATTTTCTTCAGGAATTCCACATCCAGAATCCCCAATTCTAATTTCTAAATGCGATTTGTCATGAGAGGTGGTTAATGTAATAGTACCCTTTTCAGTGCCATTTTCATCCAAGGTGTCCCCAATGGCATGTGCAGCATTGACTACCAAGTTCAGTATAACTTGATTGAGCGATCCAGGATAGCACGTAAGCATTGGAAGATCTGGAGCCAAATCGGTCTCAATTTCAGCGACATATTTCCATTCATTCCGTGCAACAGATATTGTGTTTTTGATCGAGTTGTTGATATCTATTGCAATGCATTCTTCGCTACCGGGATGCGCAAATTCTTTCATCGCACGTACAATTTCTGCGACCCGTGCATTACCATCTAAAGACTGCCCAATAGCTAAAGGTACTTCTTCTTCTAAGTAGGCTAAATCAATATCTTCAATCACTTTTTGGGTAGATTCTTGCAAGGCTTTTGCTGCATCATCGTCTATGTCGAGAGATAGAAACTTCTGATACTCATCGAGTAATTGTTTTAAGTCTTCAAATGAATCCCGGAAAAATCGGATGTTGTCACCAATGTACTGAGTAGGGGTATTGATCTCGTGCGCAATTCCAGAAGCCAATTCACCGATGGCTTCCATCTTCTGAGCTTGACGTAACTGTAATTCCATATTGATTTCTTTACTCACATCGCGAGACACATATACAAAATTTATGACAATGCCTGCGTTGTCACGAACCGGCGAGATGGTGGATTCTGCTTTGTATGTTGTTCCATCCTTTCGCATAAGGTCCATTTTGCCCTGCCAGACCTTACCGCCAAACACAGTGTTTTCCATCTCCTCAAGCCAGTCGTTTTCATATTTATCCGAATACAGCATAGAAGCGTTCTGGTTCAATACATCGTTTCGGGTGAACTGATTCAATTCCTCGAATGCAGGGTTCACATAGAGTATGTCGCCCTTTGCATTGGTAATCATAATGGACTCGGCTGCTTGCTCGATTGCTGTAGTTAATCGGACACGTTCCATTTCTTCATTCTTGCGATCAGAGATGTCACGTAGTACAGCATGGATAATGTTCCGCCCTTCATAAGGGATTACGGTAAGTAGGATATCCACCCAAACCAATTCATTGTCCTGATTTTTAATTAGCCATTCAAAATGGCGCTTATCGGTTTTAAAAGCAAGTTCTCTTTCGAATAACCATTGTTCTTGGGAAGTTTGACCGTTGGGTTGATGTTCGGGGGCCAGTTTAAGAAGAGAGATTGTCATTAATTCTTTTTTAGTGCCAAATTTAAACAATGACATTGCCGAGCCATTACAATCGATGCAATGTTCCCCGTCTATGAGCATGATTGCATCCGAAGATTTTTCGAACAACGTGCGAAATTTCGTTTCACTCTCTTACAGTGAAACTAAGGCATGTAGACGCTCGTGTGTTTCGTCTTCAAGTTGTTGAGCTTGTTCTGAAATCTGTGTTTTGCCGGCTTCTAGCGACTGGATGAGCTCTTGGAAAGAGTAGGCAAGTTGACCAATTTCATCCTTGCCAGGATTCGGTATGACAAATTCTTCTTTGGTTACATAATCTCGTGTGGCTTGTTCCAATTCTAAGATTCGCCTCAGGAACATGCGATGGAAAACATCACGGATTAAGAGCATGAGTAAAAAAGCAATAAACAATGAACCAGCTGTAAGTTTCCAACGAATGGAACTTAGTGTAGCTGCAATTTGGCGATCATTCATATAAACCACTAATTGCCAATTGTTATGGTCAAGGTCAGTGATATATGCGATGTGGGTAATGTCTTTGTGGGTGTAAATAAAGGGTTTACTAGGTTGAGAATCTAAATAGGAACTTATTAATGACTTTAAGTTTCCATCTGAATAATTTTTGATAGAAATTCCTTGGTTATTTGTTGAAAAGCTGGAATAAATTTGTGTTTTAAGACTAGGGTGAAGAATAAGTTCATCGTTTCCCCTAAGAATTAAAGTCCTGCTATCAGCCTCATTACTTCGTGTAGGGGTTAGGCGTGAAAGGAGATGATTAAAACTATAGTCACTGGTGAGTGCGCCAATCGGAGAGTCGCCGAAGTAAAGAGGTATGACTAAGGTAGATAACCAATCATTGCTATTGGGATCGAGCCGTAAGGGGGTCCAGTATGACTTTGATTTTATGTTCTTCGTTTGTTGCAATTTTTGAAGTATGGATTGGTCTATTCGATCTTATGCTGTCTTAAAGCTTGGTGATTGATATGGTGGAGCGGCTATATAGATGCCTTCAGCGCTGATAAAATTGATGGTTCTAAATTCGCTCAAATAATAGGGAGCAACTGATCCAAAGATACTGGTAATTTGCGAAATTTTCTTGCGCAATTCCGGAGTTAGGTTTGTATCGGGTGATATGTAGCAACTGGAAATTAAATCTGAGCTAATACCAATTTGAGAACCATCCTCATTGGTTTCAAATTCAACGGGCAAGACACTTGCAGAGCCATCTAACGTTGTCCAAGCCCGTTGGATAGTATCGCCGATTTCGGTGCCTTGAACTAAGCGATCGTTGAGTGTGTTGAAAATACTGAACTCGTGTTGCTGGCTCAGGCCAATGAGATCACTTTTCGCTTTATTGATGAGGCTATCTTCTTCTGTAGAGAGAAGCCATTGTGTGGCAAATATTGAAGTACCTAGGCAAATGGCCACGGTAATAATGAACAATTTGCCTTCTATTTTTTCAGGAAACCAATTCATAACACCCCCGGGTTGAAATCGTAACAACCGCTATACATATACTATAGCCTAAAATGAGCATTGGTAAAAGCATTTTTTACACTTTTTTGCTATATTTATTGGGATGAATGGACGGGGTGTTGTGTTATACTACACCGCAAAGGAGTTGCCTTATTATGCAAAGAGATTCGGACGGTTCATCGCATTCTCGTGTGACGTATCGTATAGTACTTATCAGGACCTTTCAGGAACTATTTCGTCGATTACCGGTGAGTTTTTATCTGTTGTTGGCCATTATTGTTATGTTGTTGCTGGGGGTGAATGGCTTTAGGGATTTGGATGATCCAAGGCGATTGGCGTTTAGCTTGACGGTGTTTTTGGTTTTCTTTGGGGCAGTGGTGTATCGGGCGATGATTGATGGGGTGGATATTGCTCGAAAACATTTGCGTGAAGAGGGCTCGTTGATGAAGGATGTCTTTGAGCGCGATGATTTTGCGGAAACACTCCATGAGCGTGTGAAGGCCTCTGAGCAAAAGAATCATTCGGCTGAAGAATCGGATGATTCCTCTCAGTCTTCGAGTATAGAAGGATAGGCATGGCGGAAGACCCGAAGCGAATTTTAATTTTTGTCCCGAATTGGTTGGGCGATGTGGCTATGGGTACTCCGGCGTTGCGTACGATTCACCAGCGTTTTCCTGATGCGGAGCTGACTGTTGTGGGGCGGGGGGGCGCGTGTGGCCTCCTGAAGGGGCTCCATTATATAGATCACTTCGTTGCTATTCCGGCGCGTCCGGGGTTTTGGGAGATGGTGAAGCTGTCGCGGCAGTTGAAGCCTTTGGGGCGAGACTTGGCGATTGTGTTCCCGCATAGTTTCCGGGCTGCGTTGTTGGCTCGGTTGTCGGGGGCTAAGCGGGTGTTGGGCTATGAGCGTGGCAGTCGTGGTTGGCTATTGACGGATCGCGTGGAGCCCCATCGGGTTGAGGGGAAAGTGGCCCCGACGTATATGGTGTGGGAGTACAATGATTTACTGAAGCCTTTGGGCGCGCAGTATGATGGCTTTGGCTTGGAGTTGGCGGCGGATGCACAGGCGATTGCGCAGGTGCAGGAGCATATTGTGGGTGATGGGCCGTTGGTAGGCTTTGCACCGGGTGCAGCGTTTGGGCCGAGTAAGCAGTGGCCGGTGGAGCGTTTTGCGGCGGTGGCGGATGCCTTGGTGGAGCAGATGGATGCGCGGTGTGTGTTGTTGACAGGACCGGGTGAGGAGGAGACGAAGGATGAATTCCTCTCGTTGTGTACGCATCCTGTGATTATATGCGATGAGGGTAAACCGACGATTGATTCGCTGAAGGCGACGATATCGTTGTTGGATTTATTGGTGTGTAATGATTCGGGGCCTCGGCATATTGCGATTTCGTTTCAGGTACCGACGGTGTGCATTATGGGGTCGACGCGTCCGGTGTATTCGGTGGGGCCATATGAGAAGGGCGAAGTGGTGCGCATTGATGTGGATTGCGGACCGTGTCAGAAGCCTGTGTGTGAGACGGATCATCGCTGCATGACGGGTGTTGCACCTGAAACAATCGTGTCTACTGCGCGTAAGTATCTTTAGTTTATTGCACCGTTCCTTATTTCTTGAGTAGATACAGTTTTCTTGCTGTGTTGTTGCTTTCCTGCTACTTTCTTCGTTCTTTTCCGTCAAGCATCCTCCAAAAATGCTGTACGGGAGTCCCTCGGCACCACCCGGGAGAGTCTTAGCACCTATAAGCCTGATCGGAGGCGTTGCAGGGGACTGCCTAAGGGTTTATTGGTGGTGGAGAAGTGGATATGGGAAACAATGGGGCAGTGCTTACTTCATTCTTTGTTTTCAGTATTGTACGAAGTCTCAGGGAAATGGATATCGCCAATGTCGATTGTACGATTGGATCGAAATTTAATTGGGGAGCTTTCCCAGGTGGTGTAAAAGTTTTGGGTGTCGTCGAAGTGGGTAATGCTGTGGAGGACAATTTCTGCGGTGGTAGCAGGAAGGTCTTTTGTGATGGTGAAGTACCCATTTTTGTCGGTAGATGAGGTGTGGAACTGATGTATGTAATTATCCCCATAATAGGCTTCCCCTAGGAGTTTGATGCCGACGATGGGGGAACCATCGGGGTTGAAGGCGTAACCTTCTGCGCTGGCTTTGGGATAAAGGACGATGGTTTCTTGTGGGAATATAGTGCCGGGTTCTGCGAGGTATTCTTTACTTTCGGCCGGGAGGTAGTTGTCTTTTGAAAATTTAAACGACATATTAACATTGGCGATCATTTTGGTCCATCTAAAGATTCCTGTTTGACCTGATCTTCCAATTGGACGTAATGAAGATTGATTGCGTCCTTTTTGTATGAGGGGAGTGATTACACAGTCTCTGATGGGGGTATAAAAATTGTCTACTACCTGAAAATATAGAGTGGATGGGTCGGGGATGTTAAGGTCGAACACTTTTTGGTCACCGTAATCTAGATAGATTTCTTGGGCGTGCACGTCAGGACCTAGTGCTTCTAATTGGTTGTTGTTATAGGGGGCAAGAATATTTTTTCCAGGCGTTATGGCACCAACTAATTCAAATTCACCATTTTTATCGGAAGTTGTTTTGATTGTGGAATCGTTTTTAAGGGAAATAACAATCCCGCGGAGCAGATCTCCACTGGGTGCACCACGCACAGTACCGGTAATCTTGATCCCTTCTTTGATGGTGTAGTCCCAATTTTGGGATTCACCGGGGCGTGGGGTATCTAGCTTAATCCTAGGTGATAGTGTAGTGCCGCCTTGTTCGGATGGTAGGCGTAGGGTGACAAAGTAGGATAAATTGGGGGTCATATCAGGAATGGTGTAGCGCCCTTGATGGTCAGTAGTGGTGCCGTAGATACCCGCAACCCCGCTTTCTACACTGTATTGCGGGTCTTCGGCATACATAGTATTTTTACTGTCGAGAGTTAACCATATTCCTTTTGCTGGTGTGCCGTCTTGGTTGAGAATAGTGCCGGAGAGGGAGGTGTAGATGGGGAGTTTTAGATCGGTGCGTTCTGGTGAGCCTACGGGGATGTCTTGGAACATAGCTTCGCCTTGTGGTGAGAAAATTCGGAAGGCGGCTTTTCCATTTACGGTATTTAAGGCACTGTTTATGTATACCGTGAATTCTCCATTTGAATTGGCGAATGCATGTGCGAGTGAACCGCTGTGTGCATTTCCGTTACTGATGAATGCTCGTGTGTTGATGTATGCATAGGGGATGGGGGTGTTATTTTGGGAAAGGATTCTACCATGAAAAGGGAGTCCTTTTTGGAGCTCAATACTAAGGTTTGTTTTGTCTTTATTGTCTTGGATATAAAATTTTGTACTTCCTTGGGATTGTGTGGTTTTGTCTTTTGCGATGATTATGCCGACTGTATCTTGGGTGTAATCTACAGTAAAGCTAAATTTCCCATCGTGATCCAGCCATAGTTTGTGCTGCTTCTTTGGATCCCCTATCGCTTTTTTTTGTGTGGTGTCTCTATCTGTTGGACTGGTTTTATCTAAGGTTGGTGCGAATGCTAGGGTGAGATCGGATAAGAAATCAGTCATTGGATCACCGTTTTGGTCCAATACTGTTCCGGAGATGGTCACTTGATTATCGATTTTCAGTCTACGTTTGGCTTTCTTTAATGCAATTTGTTCATCACGTAATGAGTCTTTAGGCTTGATGGGGATATTAGCAGGTATTTTAGTTAGCGTCGTGGGGGAGTTGTCGATTGGTGTGGATGTAGGTGTCTCATGTTGCTTGTCTATTGTGGAAGATATGCCCTCTTCAATTTGTGTGATGATGGTGTTTTCTTCTGGTTGCCAGTAATGGTTTGCACCCAGTGCACACCCCGTAACGATGGCGATGGATGTGATGACTTTTGTGGTGGTTAAGGTGAGGATTCCTTTTGTGGCGGGGGCATAGGCTAATGAAGCGGGGACTGCAGCGAGGCTTCCGGTAGACAAATATGCGGAGAGAGACATGGCGGGGCCGATGGTGAGGCGGGCAATGACTTTTCCGGTAAATTTCTGATTGGCAGGGGCTTCTTTTTCAATTTGGTCTTTCCATTCTTGTTCGAAGCGGTCACGAAGTTGGGTACGTCCACGTTCTAGGCGTTTTTTGGTGTTACTGGGACTGATTTCGAGGATGTGGGCAATTTCTTTGATGGACAATTCTTCGAAGTAGAAGAGGATCATGGTTTCTTGAAGACTGGGGGAAATTGTTTCGAACATGGTGCGTAGGCGTGAAAAGTTTTCGGATTGCATGAGGGGCACATAGCCTGAGGTAGACGTTTTATTGATGGATTCTGAGTAGGCTTTAGCTAATGTGCGTCGATAGACTTCGGAGCGGATCCAGTTTTTGGCTAGGTTACGGGCAATGGTGCAGAGCCATGGGGTAAATTTTTCTTTGGCTTTCAATTGGTCGAGTTGTTTCCAAGCGACGAGGAAGGTGTCTTGTACGATGTCGTCTACAGCTTCTTGTGTTTTTGTGATGGCATAGACGATACCGGCGATGGTGCATTGGTGGGCTTGGATAAGTTGAGCAAATGCGTTTTCATCGCCTTTTATTGCTGCATTAATGTAGGTGATCTCGTTAGCAGGTTTCATTGGGGATTATCCTCCTATTCTGCTTACAAGACACGTGGTGGATGGAAAGGTGACATATTATTGCTCTAGCATTTTCCAGCGCATGATGTGGACGGGTTGGGTGAACCAGGTGGAGTCTTGTACGGGGAGGGTTTCGTATTGGGCGATGCCGTGGTCGGGGCAGGCTTGCATCCAGGTGTTGTCTCCGGTGTAGACGAGAGCGTGGACGCCGTTGGCGGTGATGGCGAAGTCGCCGGGTTGGAGTGGGCTGTGGTCGAGGGTGTTGATGGCGTCGGCTTTGAGTAGGAGGGTGGTGGTGTCGCGGTATTGGTCGCGCATGGCTTTGGCGGAGGCGTCGTGCCACCAGAGGCTGGCTGCGTGTCGAATTTGGTTTCCGTTGAGGGTTTGGAGGCCTTGGGTGAAGTTGGCGGTGATGAATCCTTTTCGGACGAGGCCGGAGCAGTCGATGCCGAGTTGGTTTTCGCCGCCCCAGGAGTAGGGGGTTCCTTCGTATCGGGTGAGGGATTGGATGTAGTGTTGGCGGAGGGCTTGGGGCTCGGGGGGGCGTCCGGGGAGGATGAAGGGGAGCAGGATGAGGATTATGATGGTAAAGTTGATGTATCGGATGCGTTGGTGCTACCAGAAGAGGATGAGGCTGCTGGTGAGTTGGAAGGCTGTGAGTAGTATGAATCCGAGTCGAAATATGCCGCGGCTTTCGGGGAGGATGATGAGGGCTAACCAGATGACCCATAGGATGGCCCAGAGTGTCATGGCGGATTTTCGGTTGTGCTGCATGTGTGTCTCCGGAGTGAGCGCTTGTTAGAGTGTATACCCTAGCATATAGGAATGGTTCCAGTACTATCGTTGCATCTTTTGGTTGTTTGTGGCACTCTAGGTAGGTTGTTTTGACTGAGTTGAGGGGATGGCGCTTTGAGTTCATCGTCGAGTAAATCGAAACGGAAGAAGAGTGGGGCGAAGTATACGGCTGTGTGTCGGTGTGGGCATAAGATGCGTGTGCGGACGAAGCATTTTGGGCGGATGTGTCGGTGTACGCAGTGTGATTTTCCTATTTATGTGACGTATGATTCGGTGTCGCCGCCGGTGAATCCGAATGATTTGGATATTCCGAAGACTTATGATGAGCATGAGGTGCCGATTAATTGGAAGGTGGGGGAGCTGATTACGGAGTTGTATCAGGTGAAGGAGATTTTGGGTGTCGGTGGGATGGGCACGGTGTATCGGCTGGAGCATCGGGGCTGGGGGAAGATGCTGGCGGTGAAGTGTCCCAATAGTCGTTTGATGAATGACCCGGTGTGGGTGAAACAGTTTGAGCATGAGTGTGAGACGTGGATTAATTTGTCGCCGCATCCGAATGTGGTGGAGTGTTATTACATGCGTCGAATGGGGGGACTGCCGCGTTTGTTTGCGGAGTATGTGGATGGGCCTGACCTGGATAAGATGATTAGTGATAAGTCTTTGTATGAGGGGGGGCATCGTGAGGCGCTGAAGCGGATTTTGGATATTGCGATTCAGTTTTGTTGGGGGCTGCATCATGCGCATGTGGAGGGGCTGGTACATCAGGATGTGAAGCCGTCTAATTTATTGATTGGAGAAGACGGTGTCGCCAAGGTGACGGATTTTGGTTTGGCTATGGTGTTTATGGGGGAGGATGGTTCACGGGCTTCGCGGCCGTCACGGGGATCGCGTCCGAGTCGACCTTCGAAACCTTCTGGGGGGAGTGGCCTGGATGAGGGGGTCCGGGGATCGACCGGAGGGACGCCGACGTATCGTTCGAATGATCATAAAGTGTATGACTCGATGACATTGCATGCGGATATTTGGAGTTGGGGCGTGACGATGATTGAGGTGTTTTCGGGGGATGTATATTGGTCGGATGGCCGTAAGGCGATGAGTGTATTGGATAATTTGCTGAAGCATGGATCGCGTTATGATGTGGTGCCGAAGATGCCGGAGGCGTTGCAGGATTTATTGCGGGAATGTTTTGAGGAGGAGCGGGAGAAGCGGCCGGAGGATATGCTGGTTGTGGTGGAGCGGCTAAAGGGGATCTATGCAGCGGCGATTGGGGAGGCGTATCCGCGTGATGAGCCTACTTTGGATTATATGCCGGTGGATATTTTAAATAATCGTGCGGTGTCGTTGTTGGATTTGGGGCACATGGAGGAAGCGGAGCGTTTGTGGGAAGAGGTGTTGACGGAAAACCCTGCGCATGTGGAGGCTTTGTATAACCGGGGGTTGTTGTATTGGCGTTCGGGGCGCATTACAGATACGCAGATGTTGGAGTTGATGCAACGGTTGTGCGAGTCGTTTCCGCAGGAGTGGTTGCCGCGTTTTTTGATGGCTCAGGTGTGTATGGAGCGGGGGGATTGTACGACGGCGATGGAGTTGCTGGAGCCGTTGATGAAGTTGGAGGAGTATCATCGGGATGTGGCGTATTGTCAGTCGATGGCTTGGCACTTTCATCTGCGGGATACACGACCTGTTTGGCATTATACGCCGGAGAAGTTGGCGGTGTCTGCGGTTGGGATTTCGAGTACTGGTGGGCGTGTGGTGGCTGGGGGGCGTGATGGTTCGATTGTGGTGTTGAATAGTGCAACGCAAATGGAGGTGGCTCGATACATTGGACATCAGGGGGCAATCCATTCGGTGTGTTTTGCGCGCAATGAGGCCATTTTGATTTCAGCGTGTGCGGATTCAACGGCGCGGGTATGGCATGCGAGTGAGGAGAAGTGTCAGCATGTCTTGAAAGGACACGAAGGAGTTGTGCAAAAAGCGGTGGCGTCGAGTGATGGCGCGTTGATTGTTACAGTAGGGGATGATGGTCATGTGATGGTGTGGGATAGTGCATCGGGTGAGCGCGTTTGGGATCAGCAGGTGCATACGGCGCCGGTGATGGATGCGTGTGTGAGTATGTGTAATCGATTTGTATTTACAGCGGGACTGGATGGGATGGTGTTGCAGTGGGAATTGAAAACAGGGAAAGGGGTGCGTCGTTTTTCGGATCAGAGCGCGGTGTGTAAAGGGGTGGAGGTTGATCGCGAGTTGGGTGTGTTGTATGTGGCGTGTGGACGTCGGGTGTTGTTGTGGGATATTGCTACGGGTGAGTTGAGAGGAACGATTTTAGCGCATCAACAGGATATCGATAGCTTGGCATTGAGTATGGATGGAATACATGGGATGACGGCGACCATCAAGGGGACGATTAAGATTTGGAACCTTCAGACAGGACAGTGTATTCGGAGTTTGCATGGGTATGCACCGCTTGCGATCAGCGGGGATGGAGAAAAGGGAATTTCTGGTGGGGCACATGGGGATTTTCATCAGTGGCATTTGGAATTGGATACTCAGGGGTTCGAAGCATCGCCGATGATTTGTCGATAGCATGATAAAGTTCGCATTATGCGCATTATCTTTTTGATATAATGCGTTCAACGTGCTATTTTTGAAGGGTTCTTAATCTGCATTAACATGCCATTGGATGATTGATTATGGAGTCAAAATCGACAGGTCCTGGTTCATTGATTGGGGCTACGCTGGGGGGCTACGAAGTGGTAGCGCTCATTGGGCGTGGTGCTATGGGAACCGTTTACCTTGCTCGAGATTTGAAGCTGAATCGTTTGGTGGCTTTGAAAGTTCTTTTAGGCACGTTGGCCAAGACGAAATCACTGGTGAAGCAATTTCATCAGGAAGCGCAGGCAGCGGCACCCTTAAATCATCCGGGCATAGTTCGCGTGTATTCTGCGGGAACCGAAAATGGTATTCCATTTATTGTGATGGAGTATGTAGACGGGGAGCCTTTGGATAAATTTTTGCAGCGCAAGGGTAAAGTGAAGTGGGATGTGGCGTTGCATATTTGTTCTCGCTTGGCGCAGGCGTTGGAGAGTGCACATAAAAATGGGATAGTGCACCGGGATATTAAACCATCGAACATAATGCTGGATAAGCAGGGTGGAGTGCGTTTGATGGATTTCGGTATTGCGAGTTTGCAAACCGAGAGTGGCGGTGGCGGTCATAATTTTTTGGGTACGCCTCAGTATATGTCGCCGGAACAGGCGCGTAATGGTGAAGTGGGGCCGACGAGTGATTTGTATTCGGTGGGGGTAACCTTATATCAATTGATAGCTGGTGAGATGCCGTTTACGGGTGAGAGTTCATTGGCCTTAATCAATAGTATTTGCAATGATGAAGCACCGCGATTGAATATTAAAAATGCTGATGTGCCGGATGATGTTGCACGATTTGTTGCGTATCTTATGGGGAAGACGCCTCGTCAGCGTCCAGCGAATGCAAAAGTTGTGCATGGGATGGTTACCCGTTTATTGCAGCAAAAAGGCGAGTTAAATAGTATGAGTGATACGATCACATCGTTCATTCAAACAGAGATGGAAGTGTCGCCTTTTAGTTCATTGCATCAAAAACCCGCGAAAGTAAAACTAGGAAAGACTCGGGAGGAAGTCCAGGAATCGCGTGATCGGCGAAATCGATTTCTATTGTCCGTTCTACGTATTTTCTTGATTGTGTTGGCGGGTTTGGGAGCTTATGCATTTGGACTGCGGTCAACGTCAACGGTGGCCATTGATCAAGGGCAACCGGTTCCTGGAGTAGATGCGCTCAACTTTCATCGTGTGGAAGCGGGCTTAACAATACTCGAGTTAACGCAGCCGGACTATACGGTGAATGATTTGCATTGGATCGGGCATGAAAATTCACTTTGGCTTGAGTTGCAAGGCGATTCGGCTGGCATGTGGCATGGGACAGTTGGTGGTATTGGGGTGAATTTAACTGAGGGGCGTGGTTATTTTGTCATGCCGATGCAGAGTCCTTTAATGCAGGATGATGTTGATTCTGTTTATCTG
>CALLLL010000008.1 GCA_938082445.1 uncultured bacterium | reverse complement strand
ATCTACTACCCTAGCAATAACTCTATTTATTTTCAACCAGCCGCCAGACATAAAAAAAGGGCCCGATGCTGTGTGCATCGGGCCCTTTAGCGCTTAAATTAAAAGCTACTTACTTCTTAGGAGGCGTGATTGCATCCTTAGCCGCTTTAGCTACGCGGAATTTCAGTACTTTCTTAGCAGGAATGTTGATCGTTTCGCCTGTGGCTGGGTTACGGCCTTGACGGGCTTTACGGTCAACAACTACCAATTTACCAAGACCGGGGATTGTGTAACCGGATTTGGCTTCTTTGTATGCCAACTCAGTTTGAGCAGTCAATACGCCAGTGATTTCTTTTTTGCTCAGACCTGTGTCGTCAGCAAGAGTAGAAATGATTTGTGCTTTGGTCAGTGGTTTTTTCGCCATGATGTCTTTCTCCTTTAGTCAGAAAATATGTTTAATGGTTCCCACCAGGGATATGTATCGCCCAAAACGATACGGACCATTCAATTGTTGAACCCGCAGCCTGCGGACTCTTACTGAGGTGATTTTTACTATTTTCCCCATCGTTTGTCAAGCCTTATTTTATAGGGGTAAAATGATCTGTAAACAGATATGCCCAATAGCCATGGGGGTATTGCGGGTTCGTGAAAAATGGTTGGGATATATGTGCTTGAATGAGCTTTTGTAAGTCTATATAATTCATGCACTTACAATAATGATTCGGAAGGACTTTTCGACGTGATACTCGCAGTTTTAGGTGACATACATGGGAATACACCCGCTTTAAAAGCCGTTCTCGAAGACATTGAAACTATTGGAATTTTATCAATTTTCCATACAGGCGATTGTGTGTGCGGGCAACTTGGGAGTAAAAATGTCATCGATTTGCTTAAAGAATACAATGTGATCGGTGTGCAGGGTGAGTGGGATCATCGATTGGTTAGGTATATTCGTAAGCGAAAAACACAGGCTAAAAAACTTTCGGAAGTCGAATTGGAATGGTTGGAACAAGCCTATCAAGAGTGCGGTAGTGGTCACATAGAATTTTTGGGAAGCTTGCCGAGGACCTATAAAACAACTATTGATGGTATCGACATTGCCATTTGTCATGGCACTATAAATTCACAACGTGAAAGCCTAGAGGCTGGTGACGAAGATCACAAGTTCAATCGTCAACGTGAACTTGAGCCTGCTCGAATAATTGTCACCGGTCGAACGCATGAAGCATTTGAAAAGCGCTTAGGAGACACCCTCTTTGTAAATCCGGGAAGTGTGGGGATGAACGATGATGGGCTTGCGCGGTATGCCATTATTTCAACCGAACAGCAACCATGGTCCGTGGAATTTAAATCACTTCCTTATTAAAGGAAGTGTTAGCCCCCTCGTTTGGCTGCATGGATGGTGGCATCCAGGGATTGCAGGAACTGCGAGCGATCTTTAGGTCCAAATGGCGCCGGCCCTCCCGACATCAAACCATGTTCACGCAATTGTGATGATACCTCTCGGCTAGCCAAGGCATCCCCAATGGATTCGTGACTAAATATCCGCCCCTTGGGGTTAATGACATGCGCGCCTTTATTCAGGCATTCAGATGCCATGGGGATGTCTGTGGTGATGACTATGTCATGCGGTTGAGCCTGATCAATTATCCATTCATCCGCCTCATCAAATCCTTGGCCTACTTTTACTAACTGGATGTTCTCATCATCGGGGGTATTCATCCAGCTATTGGCTACCAAGGACACAGAAAGCAAATAGCGTTTCGCTACACGATAGATTTCTTCTTTCACCGGACACGCGTCCGCGTCTACATAAATATGGGGCATGGAAATAGTATACCGTTTCTTAAGGGGAGTAGGCACAAAAAAAGAGTGCTGGTCAAAAGACCAGCACTCTTAAGATAAAGCTTAATGCTTAGACCTACTGTCCAAGTGCCCAGATACCAGCAGCAGCAATAGACATTGGTGATTCTGTACGCCATTTAACGAACTCTACGTGTCCGTCTAAGTACAGTACGTTACCACCACCAGGGATGTGGTTCATCAAGTTAGCACGGTCACCAACCAAGGAAACGTCATCACTCATAATCCAAGTTTCGGATTGAGCTTGAGCAGAACCAGCAGGGTTGTTGATGTCAGTAATCATGAAGCGCTCGATACCTTCTTTGAGGAACAAGAATACTACGTCTTCACCAAGAGCAGTGATTGTCTCGATGTTTTCTGAGTAGCCATCTTCGCCATCACAGTCACCTACGTCACAACCGGGAGGGGTCAAGAAGTCAGTGTTATGTGCAGTAATGAATGTAGCGATTTCGCCGTTACCAGCCCATAATGGTGTACCCATATCGTTTTTAGCAGGTGCTGGAGACAATACAGCGTGTACATAGGTTGGGTCGTTGAATTTTGCAGGATCATCAACCATCCACTCATCTTTGATTACCCAAGGCATGTAGAGGTAATCAGCAGGAGAGATACGGTTAGGGTCGATACCTTCATCAGGATCTTGATTCAAGTTCCATCCACCTTCTTCAACACCATCACCAGTACCGGTTGATGGGCAAATAAGGATGTTGATGTCGTTAAGGTACTCAGGGTAAACATCAATACCTGAAGGTGCACCAGATGCATCAGTCATAGGAATTGGGGTTGGGTCAGCAGAACTTGTTGGCTTCCAACGTTGCCAGGTAGGGTATTTTTCCCCATCAGACTCGTTAGCATACATTTTGAATACCAAGCCCATTTGTTTGAGATTGTTTTGGCAGCTGGCGCGACGAGCAGCTTCACGAGCACGGGAAAGTGCTGGCAGAAGGATTGCAGCCAAGATACCGATGATGGCGATTACGACCAACAGTTCAATCAGCGTAAAACCTTTCTTTTTCATACTTCTTCTCCTTGTTTAAGAATAAAATATAATTGCGATTTCATATTGGTGACCTGAACAGCAGATAACCTAAAATCAATTAACATACGAACACTATACAACAAAACATATTGTTTGTAAACTGATAATATCGGACATAATGGTGGACCCCACTATCCTTTATTGGGGGTGAAAAACAGACAAGTGTAAATATTTCGAACACTCTAAAAGCGCTGTAAATAAAGGGGTTTAGAGATTGTCTTTGTGGTATTTCTGACGCCAGTGGGATGGTAAAAGCTTGAACCATCGTCTAAATGCGCGGGTAAATGCCTCGGGTGCTCCATAGCCTAAAGCGACACTTATTTCGTTAATTGTCATGTTTGTTTCGCTCAAAAAGAATTGTGCGTGTTCGCGTCTTCGTTCTTCTAAAAGTTTAGCAAAAGTTAATCCATCTTTTAGTAAACGTCTGCGTAAACTACGTGGGTGGAGATCAAAAAGTTTTGCAATACTCTTGGCTCCGCATACACCCGATGGCAATAAGATATCGATTGCCGATGAAACGACTTCACGAAACGATTTTTTTGTAGGGTGCGAAAGCGAAACAAAATCCTGCATTAATTGATTTAAGATAGTGGAGGAAGGATCCAACTCTTGATCTAAAATGGCTGCTGGGAATTGTATGGCTTGCATACCGGATTCAAATTCGATTGGACAATCGAGAATCTCATCATAAATACTACGCTCTTGTGGTTCTGGGAATGAGAACAATATCTTTTCGGGTATCCATTCGGGGCCTACGGTGTGAATAAATACGTTATTGAAATCAAATAAGCTTAATTCTTGAAGAATGCGATTGTTTCGGAGATGAGGGAATCGTCCACGACGAATAAACCATGCAACATCCCCATCTGTTTTAAGTTCATAGGTTGCTCCTTCAGAAATAACATTGTAGTACTTAATAATCGCTTCTAAAGCTGCACCCACGGATTCACATAGTTTGATTAAAATTCCATAGACCCCTTTAGACGATATGGAGTGTGTCCGAGTATTACTTAACAATAATCCAAGATGGGGTGTGTTGCAGGCTTTACTCGCATCTTGTAAAATTTGAACGTACACACTATACGAAATGTATATACCTTCTTTACCTAAGTCATGGGGCGATAAATCAAAGCTTGCTAAAAACTTTTTTGGATTAACAGCATAACGATACAAAATTTTATCAAGCCCTTTTAAGGAGAGCGTTTGAATTTGAGATTTATGTATGTTTGCTTTTTGTACATTTTCCATGGTGTCCATTATTATCAATTGACGGGTATTCAGAATTCAAGATAAACTTTATTCAGTCAGATACTGTTAATATCTTATCAATAAGTAGCAATACCCAGGCTGTTCACATTAACCCTTTTAAATATATACCACTGGCATATAGCCGGAGATGAACCATGATTACACAAGAAATACCTACCAGTGACACCATTCAATCAACCGGATTTTCCATTTCGGAATACCATGATACCCAGGCTGTGTATAAACAGTTGCATGAATTACTGGCTCAGCCAATTCACCGAATCAAGCGAGATGCTATGGATGAGTATCTCAAGTACTATGATGAACGCTGTACAGCTTCAAAGACCATGATCGATGAAGCCATGAATTATATCCCGGGTGGAGTACAGCACAACCTCGCCTTTACATACCCTTCACCGTTGGTCTTTACTGAAGCCCACGGCGCAAGTCTTAAAGATATTGATGGAAACGAATACATCGATTTTCTACAAGCCGGGGGACCGACCGTTCTTGGGACCAATTCACCTGAAGTGCGCGAGCATGTTGAGGATGTCTTACGTGCATGTGGACCAGCAACTGGACTCTTCCATGAATATGAACTTAAATTGGCAAAGTTTATTGTAGATCGCTTTCAAGGTGTTGATTTATTTCGTATGCTGGGAAGTGGAACCGAATCGTGTATGGCTGCCATTCGTTTAGCTCGTGTTTCTTCCGGAAATAAACATGTAGTAAAGCTCGGTGGTGCATATCACGGTTGGAGCGATTTACTGTCCTACGGTAACCGCGTACCCGGAACTCGTTGGCTAAATTCACACGGGATTCCCCGTCATGTATTTAAACGTACGCATGAAGTGTACCCCAACGATATCGAAGCTTTGAAAAAACGCTTACAACGTAATAAATGGTTCGGTGGAACTGCGGCGGTGATTGTCGAACCGCTCGGGCCGGAAAGTGGTACCCGTCCAGTTGATAAAGATTACAATGCACAGGTGCGTGACTTATGCGATCACTACGGTGCATTATTAATTTTCGATGAAGTGGTTACTGGCTTCCGTGTAGGCATGTCTGGAGCACAAGGCTACTTCGACGTTACACCTGATTTGACCGTTTTTGGTAAAGCAGTCACAGGAGGTTATCCAAGCGCCGGTGGTTTAGGGGGTAAGCAGGAACATATGGCTGTACTTGCTGGGGGAATTGGTGGAGGTAAAGCCCTTAAAAAGAAAGTGCATGTTGGTGGAACACTTGCCGCAAATCCGCTCAGCTGTGTTGGTGGGTATTATACGCTCGTTGAAATGGAACGCGTTAATGCCTGTGAGGTAGCGGGTCGTGCTGGGGATCGTCTGACCAAAGGGCTACAAGGCCTCATTGCTAAATATAAATTACCTTTTGTAGCCTACAACCAAGGGTCTATCTGTCATTTGGAAACAACGGCTACCTTATTAATGGATATTCAATTGCTTAAAATTAAATCCATATTGTCAGAAATTACGGAACGTGCCCAAGTCATGCAAGAAATGGGTGCAGCATACATGGCCGAAGGCTTGGTTACTCTTGCAGGTAGCCGAATGTATACAAGCGCTGCTTGTACGGATGAAATAATAGATGAAGCGCTAGTACGGTTTGAGCGCGTATTTAAAAATATCGAAGGTGTTTAATTGTTAGGAGAAGTATGTTGAGTTATCAAATGGATGAAGCTGAAGCGCGCGTGCAAGTTCGCGAAGCCGGATTGAAATTATTGGAAGAAGGCTTGGTGTCGCGTACATGGGGAAATGTAAGCTGTCGCTTGGACGATGAACGTTTTGTCATTACCCCCAGTGGTCGAGACTACCACGAAGTGACACCGGAGGATATGGTTGTTGTGAATTTTCACACCAATGAATATGAAGGCAGTATCAAACCTTCGTCTGAAGGCAAAGTTCATGCTGAGCTCTTTCGTACACGCAAAGATATTAATGCGGTTATCCACACTCATCAAACAAACGCATCTGTTGTGGCTGCAGCCCGCCGCGAAGTGCCGCCTATTCTTGATGACCAAGCACAAATTCTTGGTCCCAATGTACGTGTAGCTGATTATGCATTGCCTTCCACCAAGAAAATGGTGAAAGTATGTGTAAAAGCCATGAAAGGGCGCTATGCGGCACTGATGGCAAATCACGGTGCTTTATGTGCAGGTGCTTCGTTGGATGATGCCTTTGTAGCCTGCATCGTACTTGAAAAAGCCTGTAAGGCATTTATCGAAGCCGAGTTCTTGGGTGGGGCTAAAAGCATCAATATCTTTGAAGCCCACCTCATGCATCAGTTCTATCTGCGCAAATATTCGAAAGAGAAGGTCAAAAACAAGTAGACTGTTTGCTCAACGGATTTTGCAACCCAGGAGAATCGCATGACAGCATCCCCAGATGAATATGTTTTAGCACTCGATCTGGGGACATCCGGCTGCAAAGCTGCTCTTGTTGATATGCACGGTGCCGTGCATTCGTGGGAATCTGAAGATGTTGAAACACTTATCTTACCTGGTGGTGGAGCAGAGCAACGCCCCCAAGATTGGATACGTGCTATCTTAACGGCCAGTAAACGACTGGTGGGGCGGTTCGACAGTCCTCAAAAAATTAAAGCCATCTGTCCCAATACTCAAGGTGAAGGGACTGTGCCTATAGGGGAAGATGGAGAGCCTCTCTCCAATGCCATCTTATGGATGGATACCCGTGGTTCGGATTTGGTGAAGCAAAACCTGGGCGGCGCCATAAATGTCGCGGGCTATTCTGCCAGTAAAATTTTGCAGTACTTACGTATCACCGGAGGTGCCCCATCCTTAACGGGAAAAGATCAGGTAGGTCACATCATGTTTATTCGCGATCAGTGGCCCGATATTTATTCAAAAACGTATAAGTTTTTATCAGTACTCGATTATCTACTGCTGCAATTCACTGGACGATATGTGAGCTCTTATGACATGTCGGTGACTACTTGGATTACGGATAATCGAGACTCGACCTCGATTAGCTATAACGATAAACTCTGCGATCTCATTGGTGTAGATAAAAACCAATTTCCTGAGCTGGTTCCCAGTACAGAAATCGTTGGTACCTTGGCTGAATCAATTGCTGTGGAAATAGGACTTTCTGCCGACTGTAAAGTTGTCGCTGGTGCTATGGATACATCCGCAGCCGCAGTAGGTTCCGGAGCGGTTAGTGATGGCGATCCGCACATTTATTTAGGGACCTCCTCGTGGATGGGGGCACATGTGCCGTACAAGAAAACAGATATCATTTCATCCATCGCTTCCATCC
>CALLLL010000007.1 GCA_938082445.1 uncultured bacterium | reverse complement strand
CTGAATATTCAGCTACGGCTTCCGCTGGGGCAATCCATTCGTGATGCGGAATGGTCATTGATAAAAACATGAAAAAAGGCTTAGATTGATTGTTGTCAATGAAGTCGAGAGACTTTTCTAGAATGAGATCGTGTACATAGACCCCTTTCGCTTCCCAACGATTTTCTTCAATCATGTGGCGTTCTTGGTTATGCCATAGGTAATCCGTGTAATAAAAATGAGCGTGTTTTTGATGCAAATATCCGAAAAACTCATCAAACCCTTGCTTATTGGGCACACCGGTTGTACCGGCATCACCAAGGCCCCATTTTCCAAATAAGCCTGTGGTATATCCTGCATCTTGTAATACTTCTGCAAAGGTAATATCAGAATTCCGTAAAGCAATCCCTCCACTATTTCCTCGGACTGGTGTATGCCCTACATGGTACCCTGTCATAAGTACACTGCGTGATGGAGCGCACAGCGATGAGCCTGCATAAGCACTGGTGAACAGCATACCTTCTTGAGCCAATTGATCGATATGAGGAGTTTTTATATGTTGCTGACCATAGGCGCCTAAATGTCCATAACCCAAATCATCTGCCATGATAAGGATTATATTTGGCGGGGCATCATGTTGTGCATGAGCATTTATGCCCAAATTCAGCAAACATATAGCAACAAAGGTAAGTCCCAGCGGGTGAATGAATTTCATGGGTATACTCCATATAAGTTTTGTGAACCTTAGTAATATCACACCGCAGAAATAGTGTCAATTTCAGATCTGTTTCCCCTGAAACAAAACACCCTACCATCATCCAAAATGAAGGTAGGGTGTATAAAATATGGCGCGCTCGAGAGGATTCGAACCTCCGACACCCGGCTCCGGAGGCCGGTGCTCTATCCACTGAGCTACGAGCGCGTAACAAGTGTGAACGGTATGCAGAGCATCATATCATGATGTCCGAGTTGGATTCTATTACTTCGTGGTTAAAGGACAATTTGCTCAATGTATTCAAGGGCTCTCTGAGGTGCTTCTAATTCATGAATTGATTTGATATACTACAGATGCTTTTAAACGAGCGCTCAATGTAATCAAGACCAATGGGAAAGGGTGTTTACACCATGGCAGTAAAATATAGTTGTGCAAAATGCAATCGTAAATTTGTTGATTGGGGTGCTGAGAAACTGGGCTTCAGTTGTCCGGATTGTGAGGACTCAACGTTGGAAATTGTCAACTTTGAACCTGCAGCAAAAGTTAAGAGCAAACCCACATTGAAGCGCGTAGTAGCACCAAAGTCAGACGCAATAGAGCCTGAAATATCTGCTGAAGATTTATAGTGCCTTAGTGGCGCGTCTTTTCAGTTTCAATAAACCCAAAAGTACATGGATTTAGGAGGGGATGCCCCATGGCTAAGGTATTGGTGGTCGGAAACGACATTGAACATTTAGATATCATTGCTTATTCAGCCGAAGGGTTGGGCTATGAAACCGTTTGTACCTACGACAGTATAGACACTGTTGAGCTGGCAATCAGTGAAGCCGTTGATTTGGTCATCCTCGAAGAAAAAATGAATGGCTTTACTGGATATGAAGCCAGCTCAAACCTGCGAGCCGATCCAGACGTCCCCGCAGAACTCCCCATTCTCATGACGTTTACCGGTATATACCATGATAGTGATTTACACAAAGCCGGTGTGACCGATGTGCTCCCTTGGGAATTAGATCCTGCAGCCTTCCGCGAAATCCTTGTAAAATACACCGGTGAATAAATTTAGGGCTATTCTTTCCCGTAGAACCATGCAATGGGAATTGATTTAAACCGGGACGAAATTAACTTTTCATCGTGTTTTTGAACGTAATACGAAATCAACGCACGACCATGATGAAACGTAAGACTGGTGTAGGCGTAGGATACATCCGGGTCCACTTCCAAGGGACGTTTATGTGACCATGTTTTTCCCTCATCTTTAGAAATGGCTACTGTCAGCGGTGTACGTTTTCCCCCATGCCCCTCACCATCCACGAATGTATCGTTCCAAATAAGCATTAAATCGCCTGTGGATGGAATGCGACGCAGTGTACTGGGCGCTTCAGGAGCACGCACCCCCCACGATTCAGGGGTAGACCACGTATCTCCTTCGTCATCGGAATATGCAACGGCGATATGGCCCAATTGAGTTCTAAAATGCATTAACACACGTCCGCTGTCCAATTCTAAAACTTCAGGTTCCATGGAGCCGCGTTTCGCATAATCGACTTGCTCTTTGCCTGCACGCCATGTCAACCCAAAATCATCTGAGATAAAACATCGTGATTTAAAGTGATTATCTGTCTTTACATCTGGTGATGAAGCGACTGGGGCCAACAAACGTCCTGAGCGTAATTGGGTAATCCGATCGTTATTCATAACATGGTAGCCTGGAATGGGAGTTACCAAAATAGGATCGCCAAATGTTTTACCTTCGTCAGAGGACAAACGCAGAAAGGCGTTTAAGTCGCTATACGAGTCTTTCTTCAAAAAGAAAAAGCCTAAGTCCTTTTCACCTGTCTTAGTATTATTGATAAAAAACAGACTTGAGGACATCACATTTAATTTGCCGGTGGTTTCTTGCATCACTGATGAATCAGACCACGTTCGACCACCATCGGTGGAGTGTTTTTCCACTATATGTGCTTTGGCAAAATCAGACCAGGATTCACTGAATTCTGTGTTGGAATACACAATCATACCGTTGTTGAGTGTCACAATGGACCCTTCGCTATAGCGCGGATGCTCCTTAGTGGTTGGATAAACATCTCGGGTAATTAGTTCGTGCTTATCAGCTGGTTGCGGAAGCGCCATAACCAGTAACGACTGCGCAGCACGCACACGTACATCCAATACTTCATCATCAAGCATTGCTTCGAGTCGTTCTTTGGTCCATGTCATCCAAGCTTCACCGGCAAAAGTGGCCGCTTGCGTTCGAACACCAGCTTCTTTGTGGGATAAATTTTTAGCCAAGGCAATTTGCCCAGCCGGGTCCCCTAACATTGCCAGGGCATGCTCGAAGAAGAACTGCGATGCGCTTCCAGTCGCTCTCGTTAATTGCTTGCGAAGTTCAGGTATATCACTCCCGTCTCCAATACGCGCCAATATCCATGCCGCGATACGGGCCGTTTCGAGATCGTCATGCTGTAAATACTCACGCAAAATCACATAGGCTTCTGGATTCCCCCAACGACCAAGCGCGGCTGCTGCCATTAGTTTCTGATTGAGAATATCCTCTTGAGCCATCGCAGCACGTAAGAGACCCCCATCCCCCACTTCGTTTACTTTATAAATGCTTTCGCAGGCATGAATATACCCGTGGGGATCATCACCCGCTAAAATATCGAGCATCACAGAAGTTTTTGAACGGTCACCAGCGCGAACCAATTCGCGGGCTAACCCGCAAAGGAACTGGTCATCTTTCTCAACGGCGAGCTTAGGCAATAAAGCCTTGGATACTTCATCGCCATACCCTGCCAATGTGAGTGCTTCGGCTGCATGCATCGCGGGCCAAAACTCTTCGGAAACGAGCCCTTCACGTAAGATATTTAATGAACGCGCCTCAACGTCATCAGTCAGCTGGATAGATTCGGCACTTACATGGAGCCCTGAAAAGGCGACCATAAAGAGTGTTGAGAGGAAAGTTACGTAATGCAGTTTCATTCATGATTTCCTTATGGTCATTTGATATAGAAGTAAAAAGTATCTACTAGGAATTGGCTCCACAGCATTTTTTATATTTCTTACCACTGCCACAGGTGCAAGGATCATTGGGTTTGATTTTGTCCCCTGCACGTTTTATGGGAGCAGGACCTGATGGCTTTTGCGCACCATTGGAGGCACTTGGCTGATTTTGACCTGATTGCTTCCTACCCGCCAAATTCACCTGGCTACCAGCCGGTCCGGCAAAGGATTGATCTTGGGGATTATCTGAAGCCAAATAAGCATATTTTTCTAGATGGTCGACCGAGTTTTCATCGTCTTTATCTTCAACGTTCATGGTGCGGCGTTTACGCAATTCAGGTGATGTGACTCGGAAAAGACTTTGCAACGTTCGCTCATAAATGCCCGAAATTAATTCTTCAAACATTTCAAATGCTTCAGATTTGTATTCCAGTAATGGATCACGTTGTCCTAATGAACGCATACGCACTGATTCGCGCATGTAGTCCATTGAGTATAGGTGCACAATCCACTTTTCATCCACGGCGTCAAGAAGAGACATCTTTTCAAGGTCATGAACACGTTTTCGAGCTAAGGTATCGAAATCGATGGTTGATTCTTCAGCAATACTTGTATCGCCTTGTGCACGTCGATTGTCTGCCTCAGAGCGATAGGAATCGATAAGCTCTTGCTTGATGGATTCTTCACGTCGTTTATATTCATCCATGATTTGATCCATGAATAAGCTAGCCATCTCATCAGGGTTTCCTGATGTGTGCTCGTCCATATTGGGCTCAAAAATAAATATTTGCTTAAAACGTTTAAGGAGCCCTTCCATATCCCATTCTTCGGGTGGAAGATTTCGTGGAGTGTACTCATTGAGCGCATCCATTAAAGTCTCTTCCATCATTTCATGGATAAGGTCGGTAACATCGCGATCTTCCAGCACGTCTTGGCGCATTTTATAAATCACTAAACGTTGCTTATTCATGACATCGTCATATTGCACAACGTTTTTACGCATCTCGAAGTTG
This sequence comes from uncultured bacterium, assembly GCA_938082445.1. Classification (GTDB taxonomy): domain Bacteria; phylum Hydrogenedentota; class Hydrogenedentia; order Hydrogenedentales; genus DTSJ01. The sequence goes on along the minus strand of CALLLL010000007.1, from coordinate 827 downwards.
GCATCTTCCACATGGCGTTGAGCACGTTCTATTGATCGTGTCACCATGCGCTGATCCAAGGGCTCAGCGTCCATCGCTTCACCACCGAACATGTCGATGAATTTTTTTACACGGTCTCCCCCGAACAAACGGGCTACCTCATCTTCAAGGCTTACATAAAATCGACTACTTCCGGGGTCGCCTTGACGCCCTGCACGACCGCGTAACTGGTTATCAATACGGCGTGAATCATGACGTTCAGTTCCGATAATAGCCAGTCCACCTAATTCAGCCACGCCTTCACCGAGCTTAATATCCGTCCCACGTCCTGCCATGTTAGTGGCAATGGTGATGGAACCGGGCTTACCGGCATTGGCGATGATTGAAGCTTCGCGTTCGTGCTGTTTCGCATTAAGTACTTCGAAGTGGGTGATCCCTTTTTGCTTTAAAATCTTGGCAAGTTTTTCCGATTTTTCAATGGACACTGTACCCACCAATATAGGGCGTTTAGACTTATGGATTTCTTCAATTTCATTGGCTACGTAGTGAAACTTCCCATCTTCAGTAGCGAACACAAGGTCGGTTCCATCATCACGCTGTAAAGGCAAGTTTGTAGGAATTTCAAACACTTCAAGACTATAGGTTTTTGTAAATTCAGCGGCTTCGGTCATCGCTGTACCGGTCATGCCTCCCAATTTATTATACAGTTTAAAGAAATTCTGATAGGTAATACTGGCTACGGTTTGTGTTTCGGATTGCACTGCTACGCGTTCTTTGGCTTCGATGGCTTGGTGTAAACCGTCACCAAATCGACGACCTTCCATCATCCGACCGGTAAATTCATCAAT
>CALLLL010000006.1 GCA_938082445.1 uncultured bacterium | reverse complement strand
CTATAATAAAAGGTGCACTCAGTATGTTTGCCGATTTCAGTACAGCCACTTACCCCAACATTGATATTTACATCATCAATGACTCACAAGATGATGTTATCATCCCAACCGACGAAGAATACCCCATGCTCAAACTTGAAGGGCAAGATTTTTGGGGTACCTGGTTTAGAGCACAAAGCAATCAAATCCAATCACATTGCTATTGGGGGCCAATGTACCGAACACTGCCTCCCAATAGCTATGTTAAAATCAAAGCGCCGTATTACTCATCAGGGAAACAAACAACAACACGGTATAAACTCTACAATGAATCCCATAAAGACGAAAATTTCGTTACAGATGCTATCATCAACCTCACCTCCAACGAAGGCAAGGGGTGCATCATTCCATCGGTAGCGGCCAGAAACAACTTATAATCAATTATCCCGCCGGCTGCTCATCCGCCGACGGACCATAAATAGACGGCAAGGGCACATCATTCAAACGCAGGTACACGGATAATTGCCCACGATGGTGAATGGTATGACTAACCATAAACATACGAGTCACTACGATCCGAGGCATTTCCATCATCACATTTCCATCGACGACCATTTTCCAATTCACCATGACATCTTCATCACTTTGTTGAGACATCACGGCGATTGCTGCATCCAGTTTTTCATCAAATGCTGCCAATAATGCTGCTTTGGACCCAGCGACTTCAGGAGCATAATTAGCCATATCAAACTCAAACACTTCCACACCATAGATGGAATCCACCCAGCTAAACGTTTCCACAATGTGTGAGGCCAACTGCCCCATACTCATAGATTTCTCATGAGGTTTCCAGTCCCATTTGTCATCGGGAATTCTGTTGATGACTTCACGTGCAGAAATCCGTTCTTGTTGTAACTCTTGAATTAAACCATCAATAATTTTCATTGTTAATCTCCAATCTTTACTTAACTAAATATTTGTTCAGTATAAACTTCCCATGCTCCACTGCCAACTTCTATTAACCCTTTTTTATTTAGGGCTATTCCACCACATTTATGTTAAGCAATCATGAAAATGACCGATAAATCTAAAGACTATGAACCCACACCAGATTATCCGGAGTATCCATGGACGAAATTACCCAATCCATTCGTGAATTATATGAAGAATTCCCCTATCCAGCAGGGGCTCCAGCCATTCGAGTCGCGTCCGATGCGCGCCTCTTGATGAGTTATGGCTCAAATCCCCGCACACAAGAAGGGCCCATCAAAGTTCTTGACGCCGGTTGTGGTCGGGGTGTTGGTCTTATAGCCAATGCCATCACACAACCCGATGTAGAATTTTACGGTATCGATATTAACCGTATTGCAATCGCCGAAATAAAAGACAAAGTGAATACCCTTGGCTTAGATAATGTCACTGTTCGAGAGGTCAATCTTATGACCTTAGAAGGCTTGGATATACCTGAAGGCGGTTTCGACGTCATCTTCTCATCCGGTGTCCTGCACCACTTATCTGATCCTGTACAAGGCCTCGAAAAACTCCGTTCAGTTCTCGCCCCTCACGGAGTGATTTCCCTTATGGTCTATGCCACTTTTGGCCGACAACCCTTATACCGTCTCATCGAGGCAACCAAACTTCTTATTCCTGACACCGCTTCAACTCGAGAACGTATTCCTCATACACGCCAATTGGCTGATTTTTTTAATGACGGCCCCTTCAAAGGAACTCCGTGGGAATTCGTTGCACAATCCAACGATACCGAATTTGTTGATTTGTGCCTAAACCCTAATGAAACCAGTTACAGTGTTGAGAGTATGTGGAATTTACTGACCGAGGCCGACATGCACTTTCTACGATGGGCCGTGCCATCACAATGGTCCATCGATCAACTACCTGAAGGTGAATTGCGCACACGCGCACAAGCCCTCAGTGAATATGATCAATACCGAGTCATTGAACAAGCCACTTGGAACCGTTCACTTGAACTTATTGTAGGTCATGCTCATAATGCTCCACGGCCACCATTGACCGAAGCTGAACTTGAGTCTACTGCCTTCGCCGTAAACCCTGAGGTCACCTTCGATATCAATACACGATCCCTGCGTACTGGCAAACGTATTGAATCAATCTCCTACACCCTTGGCGCAGTTCCAGACCCTGTATATTCCAAAAGTGAGGCGCATGCCAATGCGTTAATGCTCCTATGGGATCAAACACAGGCCTTCACTGGTGATTCTTTTATTAATTTTCTTGAGCAAGATGGCGTTTCCAATCAAGATGCTAAATCCATTCTCAAGGAGTTTACCGCGGAAGGTCTTCTATATCGTCCACACACCTGCGATGTTTAGCTTCTTACTAAAGTCGATTTTCCATTCCACTGCTCACGACAATCGCTAAATCATCCAACGAGAATGCATCCTTATTGCGAATATTGATACAGCCTTTTCCCGTCTTCACCTCAGGATGAAGCGCTTTAAAGGCTGCCAAGTGCACCTCCCCACAAGTATATACCGAGATGTACTGTTTCTGATTCGCTAGAGCAATCCACCCATCATCCAACTCCCATGTTGGCATGCGGTATTTCATCGACAATTCTGCCTTGGGATACATCCGCCCTATCAACGCCATAATTCCATCAAACCGCTCTCGCCGATTTTCCTGCACATTTTCTATGTACTCAGTTAGACTTGCCATTTTTCAATGTCTCCTTCAGCCATACACGAACTGCACCATGCGCAATCTCAATTCGACTAAACTACTCCATGCCTACTTATAATCTATTTTATGCTAAATTACAATTCCTATGCCCGCTCTTCATCCGCTGAGGGCCCATATATAGAGGGTAACGGAACATCCGCCAATCGTAGATAGAGGGACATTTGCCCTCGATGATGAATTGTATGATTCACCATAAACGCTTTAAGCACCACAATCCTGGGGGACTTTATCAGTACCCGCTCAGCTCCTATCATTTGCCAAGTCTTCATAAGATGAGTATTTTCTTGCCCGGTCAATCGTTCAATAGCATCATCTACATTGGCATCAAATACTTCTAGCAATTCAGATTTTGATGTCGCTATAAAGGGCTTGTAGGTACTCAAGACGAATTTATCATGATTTAAGACCGTATCGGCCCACCCATACATTTCCGTTATGTGTGAGGCCAATCGACCAAAGGACATCGATTTTTCATGGGGTTTCCAGTCCCACTTGTTTTCTGGAATACGATTAAACACTTCCCGTGTAGAAATTCGCTCATACTGTATTTCCTGTATGATGCCATCAATCAAATTCATCGCTAATTCTCCAAATAGTTACTCATAACCCATACTGTATCAATCGATTAAACACCCACAAGTGTTCTTTTAATTCAAGAATATAGCAACTCCACGACGAACTCTTATTGCAATTCCCCTATAAAATCAGCAAAATAGTCCCATTACTTCGAGCCTCAGCACAAAGGAATTCCCATGAATTACATCGCCGACCGCATGAACAATATCGACGCCTCAGGCATTCGCAAAGTCTTCGCTCTCGCGGCCACCATGACCGACCCCATCAACCTTTCCATAGGTCAACCTGATTATGATGTAGATGAACTCGTGAAAAAAGAAGCCATACGATCCATTCAAGACGGAGAGAATTCCTACACACAAACCTGGGGTATTGACGCCCTACGCGATGCTTGCAATGAATATTATCAGACTCGTTTCAATGTACCGCTCGAAAATGTAATGGTGACTTCGGGGGTATCGGGTGGACTTTTTTTAGCGCTCATGGCCACCATCAATCCTGGCGACGAAGTGTTGTTTGCAGACCCCTATTTTGTGATGTACAAACACCTTGTAAATCTACTCGGCGGAAAAGCTATACCCATCGACACTTATCCCGACTTTAAGCTTACTCCAAAACGCATTGAAGCCGCTATCACACCCAAGTCCAAACTATTAATTGTGAATACGCCTTCGAACCCTACTGGTGTTTCGTTAAATGCAGCCGAACTCGACGCCATCGCCGCAACCGCTAAAAAACATAAACTCCTCGTGCTGACCGATGAAATTTACGAAGGCTTACATTATGATGGCCCCGCGGACACCATGGTCGGACGCTACGACAACCTCATTCTCCTCAACGGCTTTTCCAAAGTTGCCGCAATGACTGGATTACGGGTTGGCTACGCCGCCGGGCCTGAAGATATCATCAACCAAATGAACACCTTGCAACAATATACTTTCGTGTGTGCTCCCTCTATTGCACAGCACGCAGCTGTCACCGCACTTAAGATGGATCACTCGGCCAAAGTCGATGCATATCGTGAAAAACGAGACCTCGCCTACAATCTTCTAAGTGAAAAATTTACCGTACAAAAGCCCAATGGCGCTTTCTACATATTCCCCCAAGCCCCAGAAATAGATGGCGTCTGTAACGGGGATGACTTTGTAGCCAAAGCTATCGCCAACAACGTACTCATTATCCCCGGCTCCGTCTTCTCAGACCAAAACACCCACTTCCGAATCTCCTTTGCCGCAAAGAATGACGTGATAAAACGGGGAATTGAGACCATTTCAGGGTTGGTCGAGTAAACATGTCGAACCAAGTAGACTCTTTACAGCTCCAAGGCGAACGCCGCCAAGAAGTGATCGAAAAATCTTCCGGTCAACTCAATCGATGGCATATTGCTGTGCCTACAGTGGAGCCTTTGGTCATGGATTTTGGACAAGGAGACTTCTACACTACAGGCCTAATTGAATATTGGATAGCCAACGAAATTGAAGCGGGCTACTGTGCCAAGTATCTTTACCTATTCGATCAACAACATTGCCCAACTCATAGCCACGCACATAAACACGAAACTTTTCACATCGTAAAAGGGTCTGTCCGACTTAGGGTAGACAATCAAGAGCACATACTTCACGAAGGAGACATCCTTTCTATGCCCCCCGGAAAAGTACACACATTTTCAGGACAAGGAAATGCTCTTATCCTCGAGATTTCCACTCCATGTCTCGTCGAGGACAATATCTTTCACGACAAAGCTATCGCTCAATGGCTAGACAAAGCCCTTTCTTAAGTACAAGATTCTCTATCCAGATTCTACACAATCGCTAATAGAAATTTTGATAATTAACACTAGCGATATTCATCATCTTCCGGAGTGTCGAATCCATCGTCGTAATCATCAGTGGCAGGAGTTGAATGCGGATCGTCCAAGGGCATACCAAACTCAGCATCCATATCACTTTCGTCATAGACATCATCAGAATCCAGTAATTCATCATGATGAAGATCGCCACCTTGTTCATCTATAGAGGCGTTATAGTCTTGGTGCTCAATGGGCATTTCTTCTTGGGTAAATTCAGACACTGGTGTCGAATAGGCAAGGTTAGCCGATTCGTTCATATCCACAGGTCCGGCTTGTTCATCATAATTTTTAGCATATGCCCGAGCAATTTGGAGTAGCATCATGATAAAAACGACATCCAATGCAGCACTGGCGACATCGCAGGCAACATCGGCCAATATTGCATTCATATAGGCTGGAATGTCTTCTGCGTTAAATGCCATTTTGGTAGAAATACGCGACAACACATTGCCCAATATCCAGAATGTCCACCATATATTTACTATAGCATCGCTTTCTTCTTGTCGGCGATGAGCAATCGTCCAAATTTCTTGCATCACTTTAAAAGGCTTGAATATATTGGCAATAGGCACAAAATACCACCCCACGGCCCACCCCGGAGTGTACTCCATTTCCTCACCGGATAGAGCTCGTAAATTTTTATTGGTTCGATGTATCCAGGTCAGAAACACCACTATAGAGATTAAATATAAAAATATAAATCCTAAGCCAATGATTCCATCGACAATTTCAACTGGCACAAAGGCATCCCATAAATCGCCACTGGGATCCAATTGAGAATAGCCGTAATACTGAACCAAACCCGCAAATATCTCTAAAATATCTAAAATAAAAAGTAATCCAACTATTACACACAATGCTTTTGTTAAACCTGCGATTGGTTTCAGATTCATCAATGGTCTCAAAGGATTATTTAATGTTCTGTCCATAATAGCGAAGAAGAGATACTTCTGCAACTGCTTTTTATTTGAATGTAGATTTTTAATGATTAATGATGTGCTTAGATTGCCATAGCCTTGTTAACCCTGTAAGATACCCACCATAGACCACCATAAAGGAATCCCATGCAAGAGAAGAAAAAGAAACGTAGTCGACACCAGCCCAAAGGGCAAATAATCTTGCACGAGGACCGCGACATCATTGTGGTCGATAAAGCACCTGGATTTTTGACTATGGGTACGGATCGGGAAAAAGAACGTACTGCGTATTACACACTCACAAACTATGTTCGCAAAGGCAATCCTAAATCCCGCGAACGCATATTTATCGTACATCGCCTCGACCGGGAAGTCTCAGGCATCTTGGTGTTCGCTCGAACCGAGGCCGCTAAGGTCAATCTACAGGAACAATGGCCCGATATTGAAAAGCACTATATAGCTTTGGTGCATGGAAACCCCCCTGAAAATGAAGGGGTTTTCGAGTCTTATCTTATGGAGAACGGTGTCCATAGTGTAAAGTCCACTCCCGACCCCAATCGAGGTAAATTATCAAAAACTGCCTACAAAGTTCTTCAACAGTCCCACGGAATTTCCCTCTTGGACATCAATCTCCTCACTGGACGTAAGCACCAAATCCGTGTACACCTAGCCGACAATGAACTCCCCATACTCGGTGACAAGAAATATGGTAAAGGACGCGATAATGAACGCCGCTTAGCCTTGCATGCAAAATCCATCAGTTTCAAGCATCCTTACAACGGAAAACCTTGTCACTTCGAGACCCGCGTCCCTCACCTATTTACGCATCATTTTAAAAATACTGACGCAGGTTAAACATGTACCCAGTCGGCTAATTTTTCATGTTGAAAAATCATCGTTTCTTGTAAGGTTAGTTTTTGGCCTTTACCGGCTTCGAGTGCTCGCTTGTACATAGCATGTGCGATAGCCACATCAACATAAGCCAATCCAACCGCATTGAAGTATACACGCTCCTCAGCTGCCTCTCGACCTACTTTTTCACCTGTTACAACATCAACTAAGTTTGCATATACATCATCGTCAGTCAACTCGCCATCTTTATACATTCTACTAAGTGTTTGCGTACGATGCTTTACCGTTTCCCAATCATCACAGATAATTTTTTCGCATTGCTTAGCCACGGCATATTCATCTTCCCATCCACCAATATGGCTATAAAAAGCCCCAGACTTCATCCAATCGGCTTTTAATAATGGGGCTTGCGCACTGGTAGCTGTCACGAGCACATCTGCCCCAGTCATCGCCTTTTCTCCGCTGGTGCCGGCGGCAACGAAGGTCATGGATGGATACAAGCGAGACATTTCAGTAATAAATTGAGCTTCTTCTTCGTCAGTTTTAGAACAGACACGGCATTCTTCAAGTGTTGGTACTGCAGACTTCATTGCGATCAGGTGCATCTTGGCTTGTTCACCAGAACCGATGAAGCCAATGCTCTTAGCATCTTGTCGTGCGAAATGTTTGGCAGCGATCCCTCCCATTGCTCCCACACGAATATTAGAACACAGAGTGCCATCCATAAATGCAATGGGGAAACCTTTTTCAATCTCTGAAAGGACTACGACAGCAGATAAATTTTGCATGCCGAAATTTACAGGATTTCCGGGAAAGACTGAAACCCATTTCATGCCACAGATCTTTTCGGGCAGGATGGTAGCGGGTAGGCAGTTGATACGCTCCTGGGTGTTTTCATCAAAGATTTGAACAATCTTCTCAGGGAATAGGATTTTCCCATTTTGAAAATCCATCAATGCCGTTTCTGCAGCATTCATGGCCATTTGCATGTCTAAGCAACCGGCTTCCAGTAAGTCTTCTTGGGAGAAATAGAGGCATTCAATTTGATTGTTGTTTGACATGATACATCGATCCTTTTGAGTTAGGTAAGGCCTAGAGCCAATTAAATTTCAGCTCAAATTCCCCGACTTTTAACCGGGCGCCCCTTCTCAAAAGTGTCGACTTGAATCATCTTCAAGCCAATACACCGACTGTGAATTTGATTACTTCTAAGTACATTTATATTAAAGCAAAACCCAAGCACCATATTCAAGACTTTTTCGTCCACAATCAAATCAGTTTTCCACCAAAACCCTC
>CALLLL010000005.1 GCA_938082445.1 uncultured bacterium | reverse complement strand
ATATCTTCGGTTCGTTGGCGTAGGGCGGGAATGTCTAATGTTATCGCATTATACTTTTGCTGTAAGGAAGTGAGAAATTCATGAGTAGGGTCAGAATCCTCGAGTGGCGGCGTAATAGATATAATTAAGCGAATATCAATCGGAATGTTTCGCGTATCCCCAAATCGTTGAAGGTTTTTATTGTCTAAACATTGAATAAGTTGATCGCGTTGGATGGGAGAGATGTTCTGAAGATCGTCGAGATATAAAGTGCCTTCGTCAGCAGATTCAATTTGCCCTGCTTGCCCTTTAGGTTCATCGGGGAAAATATTGGGGGCATAACCGAATAAATTACGGTCCATAGCATTTTGTTGCTGGTTGGCGAATGTGAATTTGATGAATGCTCGACGGGAACGACTTGATTGATTGTGAATGGCCAGAGCAAGATGGTCTCTGCCGGTTCCAGATTCGCCAATGAGAATAACGGGTGCAGACCCGATGGCGGTTTGACGGATTTGGTCGTGTAAGGTGGCCATGGCATGCGATTGACCAATGATATTGGAAAGACCATGGTGAGTATCCAGTTGGCGCTTTAGCTGAAACATGCCATATTGCATTGCTTGCTGATCCAGGCCTTGTCGGATATGACGTTCAAGTAAATCAAGATTGTAAGGAGCGGTGTGTACACTGTGCGCACCACGGTCAAGTCCTTGTATACCTAGTTCTATCTGCTGATCGTTTAAAAGTAAGAGTACAGGTGTGGTCGCATTGCGTTCATGGGCAATATCCAGTAAGCGTAAGCCGTCGATTTTTGACGATTGCACAGCAGTTATTATCAGATCGAATTTTGCCGAAACAATGCCGTTGATAGCTTGTTCTTCACTGAGTACGCATTCGGCAGTGTAATCCCGAGCGAGCAGATGGCCTTGAATTTCTTCAGCCAGCGCGGGAGATTCCAGAATGATGAGTATGTTGGGTGTTGAGGGCATTTAATCTATTTATGGTTGTTGGCTTCTGTGTACTTCCAGTGTAGCAAAGCTGTACAAGTGCATCCAATGGAGAAGACAATATTAAAAGAGTATTGCATACTGTATAAATTCTAGTTATGATTATCAGATACCAGTTGTTTTGGGAATTTAAGGTAGATTAAAGAAGGAGAATCCAATGGACCATAAAGCTGTAGAAAACGCGTGGGCTAAGATGCCTTTCGCTTCATCATTGTCTTCAAAAGTGAATACTGCAATGGTGGATACGCTCAGTGCTGTAGGTAATCCGGTGTCTGTGAAGATTGGGAAGCCGATCATTGCACAGGATGATAAGCATATCGATCGTGGATTTATTATTGTCTCCGGTAGTTTTTCTGTATTGAAAAATGGAGCGCCTTCTATGATTAAGGAAGCGCCTGAATTAATTGGCGAGATGAGTCATATCAATCCACGACATGAGCGTACAGCTGAAGTGCGTTCCGAATCCGATGTGGTAGCGATATTCTTTGATTGGAAAGAATTGTTTTCAGGCTTAGAAGAGCGATTGTCCGAAGAGGAAGTTGGTCAGCTGACCGATGCTCTTAAACAGCATGCGTGGGACCATTTTACCGAGAGTTAATTTGTTGTAACCGTATGTACGTATATTGACACTTACTGTATAGAAACGTGATGGAAATGTTTCTAAAGGAGTGTTGTATGGTATATATGTCGGCAATTCCGTATTATCCGTTTTTTCGAAAATTAACTATACTACGTTTAGTGCTGTTTAGTTTAATTGCACTGGCTTCTTTGAAAGCCTTTGCGCAGAATCCACCTCCTCCGCCCCAAGAATTTCCGCCGGCTCCTTACCCTCATGAAAATACCCATAGCGAAGAAAAGCGTATTCTTGGGAAGATCCTGTTTTGGGATGAGCAACTTTCTAGTGATAACACAATGTCTTGTGGGACTTGCCATTTACCTTCGTCTGCGGGTGGTGAACCTCGATTTGGTGTGCATCCAGGCTTTGATTCTTTGTTCGACACCAATGACGATATCGTGGGATCGCCGGGGGTAGTCCGAAGAGATTTGAATGGCGAATTGGTGGATGATGCTGTATTTGGTTTTGAAGCTCAGGTAACCGGGCGTGCATCCCCTTCGTTTTTTATGGGCGTATTTTCTCCGGATAATTTTTGGGATGGCCGGGCATTACCTCAATTTATCGATCCTGAAGATGGAGAAACAGAATTAATTGCTGAAGGAGGTAGTTTAGAGAATCAAGCGGTTGGCCCGATACTAAACTCCGTTGAAATGGCTCATGATGGGCGTACGTGGGATGATGTGCGCACAAAACTAAATACTGTTATACCGTTATTATTGGCCTCTGAAATTCCAGAAGCCATGCAGGAAGCATTGGATGCAACTCCAAGTTATCCTGCATTGTTTGAAGCTGCATTTGGTGATGAAGGGATCGATGCGGGGCGGATTGCTTTTGCCATTGCAACGTATGAGCGTTCTTTAATTCCTGATGAAACGCCTTGGGATCTATTCGTGGCAGGCGATAGAGGCGCGATGACAGCAAATCAGATAGAGGGGTGGGATATTCTACGAAACGACACAGTATGCTTAAATTGTCACCGTCCCCCTTTGTTTACCGATAACAATTTCCACAATATTGGTTTACGTCCTGCAGTAGAGGATTTAGGACGTTTTGATGTGACAGGCGTAAATCGTGACCGAGGACGATTTAAAACACCCAGTTTGCGAAATGTGGGACTAAAAACTTCCTTAATGCATGTAGGCTGGGTTAACGATGTACAGGATGCACTCAACTTTTATGTGTCGGGAACCCAAAATACAGGGCATGAGCAGTTTACTCAGAATCAGTCAGGTATCCCAAACAGTAATTTAACCATCAACCAAATTAATATACCCATTGGGGATCACCCAGAGATTGTGGATTTCTTGGCCAATGCATTAACAGATCCTCGGGTAGCGAATGAAACATTTCCATTTGATCGTCCTACTTTGTTGAGTGAATTGTCGAAAATGAACACTGTATTTGTAGACTATGAGTATGTTGGAATGGAAAACGGTTCAGATTCTATGCCCTATACAACAATCAATGAGGCCTTGGTTCATGTGGCTGAAGCGGGAGTAATTCGCATTGCGCCGGGCTCATTGGGCGGGCCCTTAGCTATCAATCAGGCAGTCACTCTAGAATGCGATGATGGTACTATACTGTTGGGTGCAGAGTAACTGTATGCACATTATTCTTTTTGGTATAATAGGTATAGATAAAATGTAGAAAATCTATACACTGGACTAACCTAAAGGAATTGAGTGGGTACGCATGATGAAGCAAGTATTTGAGTATAGTGTTTATTCAATAGCGTTACCTCTTCTCATCGTTTCGTTTGGTGTACGTGCACAGAATCCACCTCCACCGCCGCCAGGGTTACCACCGGCTCCACATCCCCCAGAGAATCAACCTAGTGAAGCGAAGCGTGTTCTGGGAAAAATGTTGTTTTGGGATGAGCAGCTTTCAAGTACCAACACAATGGCATGTGGAACATGTCACATTCCCTCGTCGGGCGGAAGCGATCCACGAATAGGGATTCACCCCGGTCCTGATAATCAGTTTGATACTAGCGATGATATCGTGGGCTCTCCGGGTGTTGTTCGCCTTGATAATAATATGGACCCTGTAGACGATCCGTTATTTGGATTCGACCCTCAAGTGACCAATAGAGGGGCACCGAATAATTTAATGGCAGCATTTTCACCTGAGAATTTCTGGGATGGGCGAGCCACATCTGAGTTTGTTGATCCAGAAGATACAGAGACAGTATTAATTGCGGCCGGTGGCAGTTTAGAAAGCCAAGCTGTTGGGCCTATATTAAGTTCGGTAGAAATGGCTCATGAGGGACGCACATGGGATGATGTGAGAGATAAATTAACGAATGCGATTCCTATGTTGTTGGCTTCGGATATTCCGAGTGATATGCAGGATGCATTGGATGTGAATCCGACTTATCCAGACTTGTTCAATGCTGCATTTGGTGACCCAGGCATCAATGGGGGCCGTATAGCCTTTGCAATTGCTTCCTATCAGCGAACTTTAGAACCGAATCAGACTCCTTGGGATTTATTTATGCAGGGGGATAATTCGGCTATGACAGCCCAGCAAAAAGATGGCTGGGAATTTTTACGGGATGAAACGGTATGTTTTAATTGCCATGTCCCACCCATGTTCACTGATCACGAATTTTATAATTTGGGTCTACGTCCTAGTTCCGATGACCTCGGTCGATTTGATGTTACGGGAGTTAATGATGATAAAGGCCGATTTAAAACGCCCAGCTTGCGCAACGCCGGTTTGAGATCAAGTATGATGCATGTTGGGTGGGTATTCGATATCCAAGATATGGTTCACTTTTACAATTCAGCAAATAAAGGTGGGGGGAATGTGAATCGACATGTTCAGTTCCCCGATGATCAATCGGACATTCCGAATACAAATGAAGGGTTGGAAGATATTGATATATTTCACACGGAACAGATTATTGTGGTCGAATTTTTAACCAATGCATTAACGGATCCGCGGGTGGCAAATGAAGATTTTCCTTTTGATCGGCCGACGTTATTGAGTGAAGTGTCACCAATGGCGACGGTATACGTGGATGCTGCATATGATGGATTTGAGGATGGTTCGGAGTCTAAACCCTACACAACGATCAATGAAGCTGTAGTGCATGTCGATGACGCTGGAAGTATACAATTCTCGCCAGGCATAACGAGTGGACCAGTTGTAATAACGAAACCTGTAAATTTATATGCTGAATCGGGGGCTGTCCAAATTGGCGCTGAGTAAGATGTTTCCTAAAAAGAGATATTTCTAAATGGAAACTGTTCTAGAAGCTCTAAGCATTCCTGATGAGGGCGAATGCCTTCTGTGCAAGTGGGGTGGCTTAGACAGGCAGTTGCAGCTGAAGTAGCGAAGCGAAGTGTGTCTTCAAGAGACCACCCTTCATGAAGACCTACCAGTGTGCCATTAAAAAATGCGTCTCCTGCACCAGCGCCGCCTTGAATATAATCATCTGGCAGTTCCAATGAGGGTTGGAAGAGTTCCTTTCCATCCTGGGTGAGTGCGTAGGCCCCGATGTGCATGTGAATGACTACGAGTTCTGCATTGCCGTAGGCTTGGAGTTGTTTTGCAGAAGCGCGCAAGGCATCTTTGTCCAGTGATTCCCCATTTAAAATATCATGTCCTGTGATTTTTCCGGCTTCAAATTCATTTACAATGACATAATTGCAATACTTGAGGGACCGAGGGACGATTTGTGCGAGTCGAACGGAATTTTCACTCACGGTATCAATGCATGTTTTAATTCCTTTTTGCTGTAGACTGTGAAGAATTTTTGCAGCGACTGTCCCGTATTCAGGGTCGGGAGCATCAGCTGCGTCCATAAGCAAGAGGTATCCCAATGCGACAATTTTCGATTTTATGCCATCGAAGGGAATGGATTCGTAGTCAATGAGTACATTGGCCCCTCTAGAATGAAAAAAAGTGCGTCGTCCTGTTGATTGGACTGTCATAACTTCTGTGTATGAAGTAGGGGCTTTGTCGGTCGTACGAAGATAAGTGGTGTCTACACCGAGCTCTTTACATTGGTCAAGGATGCGTTTGCCATCCTCATCGTCGCCGAGAAATCCGATGGCTTCGATGGGAATGCCTAAATCAAAACGGGCGATGTCGCCAACAAGGTTATGCGCCATACCGCCCCCAGAAAATTCTTCACCGAGAATATCAGAGAGTTGCTGCTCTTCAGGCCAAATGTTGACCAAACGTATGTGATCCATAATCCAAGAGCCGATTCCTGCGATTCCATTGCGTTCTGACATGTAGGTACTATCCTTGTGTTAGGTGGGTATTTGACGCTAATGGTAGCACGAAAAGAGGGGTGAAAATAAAGTCTAATTAGTGGAATCTTCGTCTTTATTTATAAGATCGCTGAGTCCAGCGAAGGGATTATGGCCCAGATCGGATTCACTATGGATTTCACGGGTGTTTTTTACAGGAGCATCGCGCTTTACAGCATCTTGGTGTTCGTCATCATGGCAGTATACGCAGAGGAGTTCCCAGTTGCTGCCGTCAGGTGGGTTGTTGGCGTGATTGTGATCTTTGTGGTGTACAGTGAGCTCGCGTAAGTCTTTTCCCGTGAATTCTCGTCCACAGCGTCCACATACATGGGGAAACAATGCTAAAGCCCGTTCACGGTAACCAAGACTGCGTGTTTCATTGCGCTTTTGGGCATCAGCGAGTATTTGTGCCATTTTCTCGCGATCAGGTTTTTGGCGTCGTCGGCGCATGGGGGAGAAATCTAGCTTTCAGCATTCTGGCTTTTTCCGTCACCCACTTTTTTGGCAACGAAGCAATCAATGAGATCGGAATCGAAATGTTTACCACGTTCATTTTCAAGATGTGCGAGGGCATCATCGGCGGATGAGATATTGTTTCGATAGGATCGGGGACTGGTCATCGCACAATAGACATCAATAATTTTGAGCATACGTGAAAGTATGGGAATTTCTTCGCCTTCTAGTTTGCTGGGGTAGCCATCGCCATCAAAACATTCGTGGTGTGAGCGAATGATAGGGGCTAATTCAGCTAAGCCGTCCATATCAGCTACTAAATCGGCCCCAATAGAAGTGTGATTTTGAATAAGTTGCCATTCATCGAATGTTAATAGACCATCCTTTAGTAATACATTATTCGGGATTTGCAGTTTTCCAATATCACGAAGGAGAGCTGCACGCTCTAGAAGCACTTGGTCATCTTTGCTTAGTTCACATGCGATAGCGAATCGAGTAGCATGCTCGACAAGGCGTTTGGAGCTCTCAGGGCGAAAGGCTTCACGGCAATCGATGGCTTGAGCCAGAAGTTCGAGGGTGGCTAAAGCACGATCGGCCTGCTGGATGCTTTTAGCAATGGCTTTGCTGTCGTCAGTATTATAAATTACGCTATCGGTGATACCACTTAGTTTGGAGGAAGACTTGGAAGGCACAAGATGAACATCTTTTGCTTTGATTTTCTTCTGTATAGCCTCAATTTCACTTTCGCTGGCTCCAACAACAACGATTCGCTTTAACATGCATGGTCTCCTAATGCGATTACCCAACTTTTCAATAATAGTACCAGTAAAATTGAAAATTTACCAAGTTTAAAGGGTAAAAATAAGTTAAGTAGTCCCTGTGTGCTCAATCCGGGTATGGTATACTTACTTGTAGTGAATGAATTCCAATATAATGAGTTGACCTGTGAACGATTTTGGCCCTGAACGACGCAAAAATAAACGTCTTCCGTCACATGATTCGGTATGTTTTACGGATCCGAATGGATGGGGTGCCCTGTGTGTTGGATCGGTGCAGGAGCGCAGCGTAGGTGGATTGTCGATATTAACGGAATCTATTCACCCTATTGGTACCTGGCTGGATTTGGAAATCGTATCCGAGGGGGAGCATGATTTTGGTGCTACTCAATTTTGTAAGGGGGTGGTGTGCCATATTGACCATCTACCGCATGGTGGTTATATCATGGGAATGCGGATCAAAGTTCCTCAACCGATTGCTACAGTATCGCCATCAGCCGATCCAATTGCTAGCCATACTGAACACTTAATCCAACGTACCCGCAAGGCTCCTTCCGTTACCATTCAACAACCTGTAAAAGTAGACAGTACGCGATCAGAGAAAGCGTATGCTCAGCAAATGGTTGCAATGGGTATGGTTTTGTTGGCGGTGTTATTGTTTATTGGATGGGGTTCAAGTCAATCGATAAACCCTGATCAAGTAAATGGTGCAGGGAATTCTGCGCATTTGATTGGAGATCCTCCTGAAGAAGATTCTGTATCATCAAAACAAAGTAAACAAAGGAGTGGGAGTAGTAACGCTATTAAATTGGATTCTTATGAAGTAGCGATGAATACGGTAACTATTCCATTGCCAAACCAGAAGGGCTCAACTGTAGGTGATGTGCCACAGCGCGCTATCGAATCTATTGGAAATGCATCTGGAGATTCTGTGGATTCGGTCGAATCGACATTTGCATCCTTGGATGGTTCCGCAGACGCTATAGCGAATGCCGAGAGCGTACTTGGGAATAGTAACCCAGCATATTCTCAGGTATATTCGACCCTATTGAAGGCACAGAAGGCTGCGGTGAATGGGAATCGTACTTCAGCCTTGTATTTGAGCAAGCAAGCTTTGGATATTGCAGATGGTGTTGCTGGTGTGTGGGGGAAAGTTGCACAGGAATTTCGCCATTCTTTGGTTGCGTCTCCCGGTAAGGTGCCGATACTGCCAGATTTGAACAATGGTTTGACGTTGGATGATTCTTTGGATGAATTGCCCCTGGATGCATCGGTGGTGATTTATGTGAATAAGAGTGACTTTAGTATGAAAGTGGTCAAGGATGGGAACGTTGTATGGCAATTCCCAATTGGACTTGGCCGCAATAGCAGTACACCGGAAGGTATATTTACTGTAGGCAACAAAATTACCTTACCCGAATGGTATAATAAGGGTGAGCCAGTACCGAGTGGCGATGCACAAAATCCATTGGGTAAATCGTGGATCGGGCTGAGTGATGATGGGGGACCTACCCCTATAGGAATTCACCCTACAGAACAGAGTAATTCGATAGGTGAGGCCCTGAGTGGAGGCTGTATTAGAATGCGGCCGAAGGATGCAGAGCGCCTGTATAAGGTGGTTCCACTTGGGACACCCATAGTGATTCGCTCTTAATCACACGTGGGGCTTGCATGGGGCGTGGGACTTCGCTATGATCCTGTTTTTAGGCGCGGTATTGTAATTCTCCAACAGGAAAAAGGTATTTCCATCATGGCTAAAACGGCACGTATTATTGACGGTAAAAAGACTGCAGCACTCATTCGTAAAGAAATTACGGAGGAAGTTGTAAAACTCAAACGTCGTAAAATCCAACCCGGTTTGGCTGTGGTATTGGTGGGGGATGACCCTGCGAGTGAAGTCTATGTGCGTATGAAGGGGAAGGCCTGTGACGAAATAGGTGTTTCCTCATTTGAGCACAAATTGCCTAAGAGCACCACTGAGCGTAAGCTACTCAATTTGATTGCGAAATTAAATGATAATCCATCTGTACACGGTATTTTGGTGCAATTGCCTTTGCCAAAACAGATTGATGAAGCAAAAGTGTTAAATGCCATTGACCCGGCTAAAGATGTAGACGGATTTCACCCGGTCAATGTGGGTAAAATGTTGAATGGTGAAGAGGCTTTTTTGCCCTGTACACCTAATGGCTGTAAGGAATTGTTGTTACGCTATGGCTATGACCCTTCAGGTAAACATGTTGTGGTGGTAGGTCGTTCGAATATTGTGGGTAAACCAATGGCAGCGATTTTAATGCAGAAGGCACTGGGTGGTAATGCAACAGTTACAGTGTGTCATTCACGCACTAAAAATTTAGCGAAGATGGTTTCCCAGGCCGATATAGTAATTGCGGCGATTGGTGTTCCTAATTTCATTACATCACGCATGGTAAAACCCAATGCGGTTGTGATTGATGTGGGGGTAAATCGTGTAGATGATAAGACGCG
>CALLLL010000004.1 GCA_938082445.1 uncultured bacterium | reverse complement strand
AACTACGAGCGGACCTCGAAAGCCTATATCCGTTGCACCGAGGACCGCACGATCCCGCCCGAATTTCAGGTCGAAATGGCCGCGCGGTTGGACCCGAGCGCGCGATACGAGATGCAAACTTCCCATTCGCCGTTTTTTGCGGACCCTGCGGGATTGGCGGCATTGCTCGACAAGATCGCAAAGGCGCGTTAACAGGCGCGCCATGAGCGATGAAAAACCTGATCTAAAACACCCCTCCGGCGCGCCTTGGCGCAATTTCTACGGCCGTTTTAAAGGCAAGACGATGCGCGGCAGCCAGCAGACCTATCTGGATGAAGATCTGGAGGCCTTGTCACCCGGCGCAGTAGGCTGGGAGGAAAACCCGACCCGAGAGACCCTTGATATTGAAGGTGAGTCGTTTAAGATAGCTAAAACCATGTCTGAGCAAGGCAGTCAAGAAGATGTTCGTGTATATGGACATTTATCTGATGTTCAACGTTTACTAAAGCTTGAAGGGCGTGTAAATGAAATCCAAGCCCTTGAATGCCTCTGCCGTGATCCCAATGTCGAATCTATTGATATATTGCGCGCTGAACTCGAAACCATCATGCCCGAAGCCAAAGTAATACAATTGCGTGGGATCGCAAAAGCGCGTGAGAAACAGCGTATCATGGCGGAAAAATATTTCTCTTTTATCATGTCGGTTGTGGTGACTGGTTGTGCATTATGGATTGGGGTACTTGCAATGATCAATGTGCGTGATCGCCGTCAGGAAATAGGTGTATTTCGCGCACTTGGTTATAGCATGAACCATATTGCTGCACTCTTTTTAGGGAAGGCAATAATACTGGGGGTTGTCGGAGCGCTACTCGGTTTTGTCATTGGAACAGGGTTATCACTATGGATGGGGCCCAATATTTTTGAAGTGACAGCTAGCATGATTGAAGCAGACTACCGCGTATTGACATGGTCTGTAGTGTTGGCTCCGGCATTTGCTGCCCTATGCAGTTTGTTGCCCACTGCCATTGCTGTTTCCGAAGACCCCGCCCAAATATTGCGAGACGAATAAGATGCTCAAATTAACAAACATAGCTAAACGCTACACCACCAAGCAGGGCGAAGTGGCTGCATTAGTGGATGTGACATTGCAAGCTGAACCCGGTGAAATCATTGCGCTCAAAGGTCCTAGTGGAAGTGGTAAAACAACTCTTCTGTTGGCTGCAGGTGGAATGCTAAAGCCTAGCCAAGGCAAAGCTATACTGGATGGGCAAGAGATCTACACACTCAACCCTAAAGGGCGTGCTGGGTTCCGCAGTGAGTACATAGGATTCGTGTTTCAAATGTTTCATTTGATTCCATACTTAACTGTATTGGAAAACGTTAAGCTTGCACTTCCAAAAGGTATGGATGCTTCGGCATGCACCGAGATACTCGACCATTTTAAGCTCAGTGACCGCATGCATCACCGACCCGCTGAACTTAGTGCGGGAGAACGCCAACGGGCGGCTATCGCCCGGGCCTTAATTAAAAAGCCTAAGCTTGTGCTTGCCGATGAGCCCACAGGGAATCTCGATCCTGAAAATGCTGATAAGGTGATTCATTATTTGCACGAATATGCCCAAAATGAAGGCGGGATTGTCATCATTGCGACCCACGCAGATATGGAAGATAGCAAAGTAAGTCGTACGGTATACTTAAAGGATGGAAGCATGACCTCGGATACCCAACATGATTAAACGAATTTTATCTGTATTTACAGCCATTGTAGTTTTCCATGGCTCCACTCTCGCATGCGAATACAATGTGCGTGATGTGGGGTTTGTCGATTTAGAAGTATCCCCTTATCAACTCATACTTTTTGTAGATGAATCCAGCGACGCTGAACAGCGCGAAATGATTGAAGATGCATTTTTTATGGGGCTTCTTGAAGCCAACATGGAAGGCACTTTGATCGACGTCAAAGATTCAGACGCCGATCAAGAAGCGTTACAGTTAATTGAAAAGCATTCGATTGATTCATACCCTATGGGTGTTCTTGTGTCTCCAAAAGGATTTACGATTCCAATTCCTTTTGCGGACTCTGTAAAAGCGGGCACTGATGCCATTGAAGCACAACTCCAAAGTCTAGCTTCATCCGCCTTCCGTACTACACTTCTCGAAAACATCACACGCAATTACGGAGTGGTTTTTATCATTGAGGGGCCAGATAAAGATGAGAACGCAGCAGTAAATGATGCTGCTACGCGTGCTGTTCGAAAAATCCATACGCGTATGAAAATGTTACCTAAAGCCATTTCCAATCCGCCTGTTACATTGACACTGACTAAAGATCAGTTTGAGGATGAATCTTTATTGCTCTGGAGCTATGGTTTAACTCCAGATTCGGTTGATAAAACTCACGTTGTAGTGCTCTATGGGCGCGGTCGTCAAATGGGACCGGTGCTCACAGAAGAGGCCATTACCGAAGAACGCCTTACGAGCTATTTGCAAGTTATTGGTGCCGATTGCGAATGCGGCCTGGACCGTAGCTGGATGCAAGGGACCATGTTTCCTTTATTGTGGAGTGCTGAAATTCAAGATGAAGTCTCTGTTTCTCTTGGATTCGATCCTGAGAACCCCCGCACCAAAATGGAAATCAGTATGACAGTTGCCAAAGGGCAGACCAACCGGGTCAACAGCGGAAGTGACACCAAGAACCCCGATTCTGTTGACAAAATTTCTTTCGCCTATAGTGAAGATGCAGTACAGTTTGAAGACGAAGAAGAAAAGCCGCTGATTCTCAGTAGTGACGATGCTAAGGTTGAAGAATTATCCGATTCCCTTTTTGATGGTGATGAAAGTCGATCAACTGGGGAAGGTGAAGCCGTTTCTCCGGGGGCGCTAAGCGTGGAGCCTGCTGCTCGAACAATTGATATTGGTCCATCTTGGTTTTTAGGACTACTTGGCTTTATAGTGATATTTATTTTCGGGTTAAGTATGTATTTGATATTTAGTACAGGAAGAAATGAGTAACTAATCTGTAGTCGAAAGGATAGACTGGTGAATATATTCAAACAACTAACAATCGTATGGACGATGAGTCTGATATTTTGGACCACTCTGAGCCATGCACAAATCGACAAGCAGGGGAACCAATTACCTGTAGCCCAAGAGCTTATCATTCGCCCTTATGTCCAATATCACACCCCCGGTGAAGCTACGCTCTATTGGAAAACGGATGTGCCCGGTCCCAGTATCATCGAATACGGCTCTGC
Organism: uncultured bacterium; assembly: GCA_938082445.1. Lineage (GTDB taxonomy): Bacteria > Hydrogenedentota > Hydrogenedentia > Hydrogenedentales > DTSJ01. The sequence continues at coordinate 6,339 of CALLLL010000004.1, read as the reverse complement.
TACCAGCGAACGTAAGCGCGTAAAAGATGCTAAACCTAAAACCGATCACAGTGTAAATTTGAGTGGCCTCGATGAAGATACGGTTTACCTCTACAGCGTCACGACTGAGAGCAATGGAAAAGCCACCACCAGTGCAGACTATTCCTTTGATACCACATTCAACTATACCGTCAAGCCCATCGATGCAACCCTCAACCCTTATGAGCCCAGCAAAGACTACGCCCAAGCCGCAGAACAAATTCTTCGTGAAACAGGTATCACTGAAGGGTATTGCCTTGTGTATGCTGCGGGTCGGGGGCAACTCGCCTTTGAACTTGCAAAACGCAGCGAACTTATTGTTCTTGGGGTGGACGATGACATGAAAGCCATTAGCGAAGGCCGTCAAATTTTAAGTAAGGCTGGTGTCTATGGCGACCGTATTACTTTAATGGATTCTACATCTTTGGATGCAACACCCTTCACCGCTAACTACGCGAATCTCATCGTATCTGACCGTGCCTTAACTGCCGAACAGGTACCAGGGACATCCAATGAAGTGCTACGCGTCTTACGTCCCAATGGTGGAGTCGCATACATTAGTGGTACGGAAGAAAGCTTGAAAGATTGGGTGAGTCTCAATGCCGATTCATTCACCATAAGCAAAGGAAAAAAATCATATTGGGCCAAATCTGTAAAGGCACCATTACCCAATGCCGGTTCATGGTCGCACCAATATGGCAATACCACCAACAATTCCAACAGCGGTGATACATTAGGCGGCGCCGGTAAGACCAATGAGATGCGTGTACAGTGGTTAGGCCGCCCTGGGGCGGACTTTGGGATTGACCGAAACCCACGGATGCCAGCCCCATTGTCCATGAATGGGCGCCTCTTTCACCAAGGCTTAAACCGCGTTTGCGGGCTCGATATGTATAACGGCGCAATGCTGTGGATGCTTGAAGTACCCGGCCTACGTCGCGTTAATATTCCACGTGACGCTGCCAACTGGTGTCTCGATGAAGATAGCGTATACATGGCAATTGAAGGCAACTGTTGGTCCGTGGATGCTCAGACAGGCAGCTTGGATCATCTCTATCAATTGCCTGAAAAAGCCAAACGCGATACCCATGAGTGGGGCCTCATGATGCAAGAAGACGAGCGCATTTTCGGCAGTACTGTAATTAAAGGCGGAAGCTACACGACCTACTGGGGAAAAGAAGCTTGGTATGATCAACGCGAAGGTACAGGGACGTTTAAAGTATGTTCTGATTCCTTGTTCTCCATAACCAAAAATAAAACAGAAGCGGATTGGACCTATAAAAATGGTCTTATTATTAATGCGACTGTTACCATAGCCGACAATAAAATCTACTTCGTCGAAACTCGAAATGATATCGCCAAAGCATCCAAGACTGGACGTGTTGAAGTCCCTGAAATATGGCTTGATCAATACCTTGTCGCATTGGATGCCAATACCGGTGAACTGCTCTGGGAACAGGCAATCGATACCGAAGATGGAATTGTCGTGTTTTACTTAACCTACGCGAATGACATGCTACTTATTACATCGTCTTTACGTCCAAAATATCACCTCTACGGATTTTCGGCGAAAGATGGTTCACAAAAATGGCACAGCTCACACGATTGGGTCAGCGATAACCACGGTTCACATATGATTCACCCTGCAGTGACTGGTGATACGGTGTTCCTTGAACCTATGGGATACAGCGTAGCGACCGGTGAAAAGTTACGCGATGACCTTGGTCGCCGTGAAGGGTGTGCTACCGTTGCGGCTACATCAAATGCTTTAATCTACCGTGGTGAAAATCGCCGCGTAGCCATGTGGGATATTGAAGAAGCCGAAGTGACTTCTTGGATGAATCTGCGCCCCAGCTGTTGGCTTAGCGTGGTCCCTTCGGGTGGCATGATCCTCGCTCCTGAAGGAGGTGGTGGATGTTCTTGTGGGAACTGGGTCGAAACGTCTTTGGGCTTTTTACCCGATTTTAGCGACTGATCAATACCAATTTTTTGGAGACAATATAGATGATAAACCTACGAACTCTTTCGGCCTTCACTTTGGCCTTAATGCTCAGTCTGCACAGTTTCGCTGAGGACTGGCCAACATTGCAGCATGACAACCGCCGTAGTGGCGCGACTTCGGCTTCTTTGAATTTCCCCCTGGATGCCAATTGGACGTTCAAATCACCTCGTCCACCACAGACAGCATGGGAGGGCCCAGCCAAATGGGATGCCTACTCTGCTCAAAGTGATCTGAAATCCATGCGCAATTTTGACCCAGCTTTTTATGTCACCGCGGTAGGTGACCGTGTTTACTTCGGTTCCTCCGCAGACGACGCAGCTCATTGCCTGGATGCAAAAACAGGGAAAGAAATCTGGACCTATTACACAAACGGACCTGTGCGTGTTCCGCCTACCATAGATAACGGAAAAGCCTACTTCGGCTCGGATGACGGTAATGCTTATTGCGTAGATGCAAAGACAGGTGAATTTATCTGGCAACAAAAACCTGCAGACGATGATCGCTATATTCCTGTGAATGGGAAACTCACGTCTACTTATCCCGTGCGTACGGGAGTTCTTGTAAAAGACGGCATTGCTTACTTTGGCGCCTCACTATTACCATGGCGTAATTCATATTTGATGGCTGTCAGTGCCGACAGTGGGCATCTTGATGGCCCTGGATTATTTAAGAAAGTCGAAACCGGTATGGCTATGCAAGGGGCCTTTCTTGCTTCCAAAGACCATATCTACGTGCTCCAAGGCCGAAGTGCCCCCATCGTGTTTAATCGTGATGAAGGTAAAAAACGCGGTACCATTGGAGGGGAAGGTGGTATCTACGCGTTAATTACCGAAGACAATAGCTTTATCGCTGGGTCGCCAAGTCAAAAAGTCGACTATTTTAAAGAAACGACCGAGTCGGGTGAAAGCCGTGATCAGATGGCTTCCTATGAAGGCGCTAACCGAATTGTTATTGATGGCGGTGTCGCTTACTTACATGCTAAGGGTGAATTGTCAGCATTTAAGCGTAGCGAATATATGGCACTTCAAGCTGAAATCATCCAGCGTGAGCCAGATGCTGAAAAACTGCGCAAAGATATCAAGACCCTCAAAAAACAGTTGGAGAAGGATAAAGATAGCGCCCTTTTGAAAAAGAAAATGCGCGATGCTGTAAAAAGCCAAAAATTGCTTAAGGATGAAATTGACGGTTTCATTGCCCAGTTACCCGACTGCTTTATGTGGCGTATTGAATGCGACAACGCCCATGCGCTCATTAAAGCCGGAAACACGCTGATCGCTGGGGGCACAAATTCAGTTGCGGCTTACGATCCAGCTACTGGTAAGCAAATCTGGGACACAGAAGTAGAAGGCATTGCACACGGTCTCGCAGTCGCTCAGGGGCAACTCTATGTCTCCACCGACAAAGGCTATATTTATTCCTATAAAGGTGCCTGAAGTAGTAAGTGAATTTTAAAATATCCTTAATTATGTTAGAATATTGTTGATATATGAACAGAATTGTATACTGAGGTCCAAACTAAGGCTTATTTATGGGTCTTAAGTTTGAATATCACTAGATTTTGGCTATACTTCTGGAAATAATTTTCCAATACATTAAGGTACCATTTATGAAAACCACCACCAAGTGTTCTTCAAAAGCCCTTTTTGCATGGGCCATCGTCTGTTCAGTCATGCTTGCACCAGTCGCTACTGCGCAAAGTGCAGCCGATATTGAGGCCCTCCAAAAACAAATCAATGAATTAAGCAAGCAGCTCGAAGCCCTTAAGAAGCAGCAGGCCGCAACTGAAGCCGCTGCAAAGGCATCAGCCCAATCCGCCGCAACAGTTGAAAAAGAAGAGGCCTCGGGCAATGACTTTCGTGTGCACTGGAAAGACGGACTACGTCTGGACTCCAATAACGGTGATTATAAGTTAAAAATTGGTGGCCGTTTACAAAATGACTTTGGCTGGTTTAGTGAAGGCGATGACATAAAAGCAGCAGGATTTGATTCTGAAGATGGAACAGAATTTAGACGAGCACGGATGTATATTGGTGGAACGATATACGAAAATCTAGAATTCAAATCGCAATTTGATTATTCAGGGAATGATGCAGAGTTTAGAGATGTCTATGTTGCGATAAAAAATATCCCTAAAATTGGTAAGATTAAAATTGGGCACTACAAAGAGCCCTTCGGTTTAGCAAACTACACATCCGATAACAACCATGTATTCATGGATAGTTCATTTATCAATGCTTTTTCGCCGGGCTATAATATTGGGGTGAGTGTTAACAACACCTTATTCAATGATCGTCTTGCATACACACTGGGCGTATTTAAGGAAACAACTTCATCCAATGAAGAAGCGGTGGGGGATTCAGCCGGTAATAACTTCACTGGACGTATCACAGGATTGCCTTTATGGGTAGAAGGCGAGAAGTATATTCATCTTGGACTTGCGGCTAGCCATAAAGATCTTGAAGGAAGAGAATATGCTCCTAAAATTCGAGTTGGCGCACATTTAACGGAAAAGCTTGTAGGTTTAGTAGATACTCCACCTAGCAATAATGCTGCAATAGAGGCTGATTCGGTCGATTTATTGGGGCTTGAAGCTGTATTTGTACGGGGTGCCTTCCATACTGAAGCGGAGTACCAATCGGCCTCTATAGATGGTGAGTCCGGATTCGAAGATGCCGATTTCGATGCGTATTATGTCCAAGCCGGTTACTTCTTAACGGGTGAACATAAGGGCTATAAAGTAGACTCCGGGAAATTTGATCGCATTCGGCCTATTAAAAACTTCAGCTTAAGAGAAAATCAAGGCATGGGAGCATGGGAGCTTGTTGGACGATACTCGAGTCTCGATCTCGAAGATAATGGCTATCAAGGCGGTACTCTACAAGACTATAGTATCGGTGTAAATTGGTATCTAAATGCAAACATGCGTATTATGCTCAACTATGTGCATGGCGAATTGGAAGACGGTATTCTTGGCGATAGGGGAGACGATGATCTTGATTACATCATGGCCCGTTTCCAAGTGACTTGGTAGTCAATTATCGCTTCACTTGATTGGCTTCAACCTCACTCAAAATTTCCCATGTGCGGTCCGACTCTGAGTAAAACAGCGGGGTAGCATCCCGTTGATTCTCATAACTGAATTCAATAACCTCGCCCGCAAATCCTGATTGCGCTAGCCATGGAAGCACGGTACTGATCGACAAGGCTACGATTGCGATAACTATAAGGCATATTGCCGAGGAGCGTAGTATGTGTTTTTGGGTATGCATGATTACAGTTCAGGTGGTATTGGGAAGAAGTTTCCACTCAGTACAACCCATGCAATGAGTAGAGTCAATATAATATTAAATGTTTGGCCCACTACATACAAAACCAACGTGCGTCCGCCGGCCATTTGTCGTGCCATATCCTTGAAATTGGACTCAAGTCCAATGGAAATGAAAGCCATGCAAAATAACCAACCACGATAGTTCTTTGTTTGTTTTAGTAAATCTCGAACGGAGTCTTCTGTCATCAAGGGAATGGCTACATACGAAATCAATATAGAGGCCAGTACAAAGCCAATAATAAACTTAGGGAAACGAAGCCATATTTCACTTAAGCCAGGGCGAGGTGAATCCGAATCGCGATCTACATTGGTTACCCAAAAAACAGCAATAAAAAAAGCCACAATACCAATCAGGATATTTTGAATCATTTTTACAATGGCTGCAACGGCTTCGGCTTGATCACCTAAGGTTTCACCCGCCAATACTACAGCACCTGTAGCATCAATGGTGCCACCCATCCAAGCACCCCCAATAATCTCGGGCATAGCTATCATTTTTATAAATATCGGCATCGTAATCATCATGATCACCGTGAATAACAACGACATGCCTACCGCAATCGTTAAGTCTTCTTTCTTGGCCTTGGATGCAGCTGCGGCTGCAATGGCGGCAGAAACACCGCATACCGAAGTCGCTGTAGCAACGGTTATTACGAGTGGTTTGTTTGCCATTTTTAAAATTCGTGTACCGAAGAACCACATAAAAATGATTACGACGGGGGTTACGCCCCAGGCAATGGCCAATCCATATAATCCGAATTCTTTGATAGAGCCAAATATGATTTCAGCACCCAATATAACCAAGCCTGTTTTAATATAAAATTCAGTACGTGCAGCGTTTTTTAGCCATTCTGGTGTCCCAAAGGTATTGGATATGAGTAACCCAATTCCTAGGCCCCAAAAAGCATAGCCAATGCCATAGCTTTTTACTGTCATTTCGCTGGCCAATATGTTGGCGAATAGAGCTAGCAAGAAAATAATAAAAAAAGCA
>CALLLL010000003.1 GCA_938082445.1 uncultured bacterium | reverse complement strand
GGCCATTCTTTACTGGTACCGCTAATGCTGACTACTGCACCAACCCAATCGCCACAATTACACGAGCCATCTTCGGGGCCGACTACAGTCATGAGCTCTTCACCGGAATTACGCATTCGTTCTAAAAAAGACTGTTCACCAGCTACAGGAGTCTCTATTGAGTCAGAGTGTGATTTTTTCCAGAAGAGGACCATACTTAAAGTACGAGTACTTGCTACTCGCCGTCCCAACTAAAGTGGACTTGGCTCATTTGCGCAATTTCGTCGAAAACACCAGAGGCGGTTGATTCATCAATCAACAGTTTTTGCATCTGTGCTTGCGAAGCTCGAATTATTTCAAATTTATCAACATCTCCCAATGCCAATTCATTGGTCCATCGTTCTGCCAATGAAACGATATTCACATGGGCAGGAGCGATTTCACTAAACTCAGGTGTATGGTGAAAGCGAATGGCTTCAGCAATCTCTTGTGGAAGATTCCAGTTCATAGCCAATTCAAAACCAGCCTCAGTATGGGCCAATCCAAGAATCTCTTGTTCACAGGTGATTAACTCACCACCAATGAGTTTTGAATCGACTTTGGTGTAATCCCCCGGTGCTGTTTCCAACAAGGCAATACGGCCAATATCGTGCAACAACCCTGAAGTGAAAATGCTTTTATCCGCACCGCGCCCACATGCTTGCGCAATTAAACGACAAGCCGCAGCGGAATTCATCGCTTCTTCCCAATACTTTTTATAATTAAAGGATTTAGTGGCTTCGAATAGATTCATCACTGCAGCAGACAGTACTATGCTGTACGTTTCACGCAAGCCCAACAGGGCGACCGCTAATTCAACAGAATCGACTCGATTCGAAAACCCATACGCCGCAGAGTTAGCTACACTAAGGACTTTTGCCGCAATGGGAGGATCAAGAATGATTTTTTGAGCAACTTCATTTGGGGAAGCATGAATATCTTCCATGGCTTCTTTAACCATGTTAACGGTATTGGGTAATGCCGGAAGCGTTTTTAATTCACGCACCATGCGCACAACAATCCCTAAGCGTAAACCAGATTCAACCTTGGAAGGAGTAACTTCTTCTTCAATATCCGGCTCTGCATCTGGGATATTTTCTTCTTCTGGTGCTGGTGCATCTTCACTGCTCACAGCTTCATCTTTTAATGCACCTGGGTAGTAACGCTTTATCGCACCACGAATATCGTTAGGGGAACAAAGGATGGGTTTTACTCGTAAACCAGTGGTCGATTCTATTTCTTCAATAGTCGCAGAATCTAACGGGCAGACCATTCCCAATGTTAACAGACTACCCATTTTATCAATGGGAAATACTTCATTTTTAACAACGATGTCTACTGGCAAAAGGCTGGTGATTTCTTTGGCGATTTGATAATGAGCCAGATCGATACTGGCTATGCCCGGCTGCCGAGATAAAAAGTTGACGAATTCATCAATCGTCAAGTGCCCTTGTTTAATCAAGACCTCAACAATTTTACCGCCTTCACTTGTTTGAAGTTCCAACGCTTCATTCAGCATATCAGGCGATATCAAATTCTGAGATACCATTAAATCGCCGATACGTTTACGCTGTGTTGCGCCGTTCGATGTTAAGTTCACCGTGTGCTCCCACGTCTTACCAGGTAATAAAAAGAAATAAAAAAGTTAGTCCGTCAGCCTTGAGGAAAAGTGTATACATTTTAACTTTCTACGCACTTTCAGTCAAATAAACATTCCAATTCTCAAGGATCAATGTCGAACAATGGTCCACATTCTTTACCTCATGTAAACTATCCCAAACAAGCATAAACAGGAGTTGAAACGGCTCTTTTGACTTCATTTCGGATAGTCGAATAGTCATTCCATCATCGCGATGTACAAAGATAAGGTGATCCAATTCAGGACCAATTTCTTCCAATTGTTGTATCAATGTCAACGGTAAATCACTACGTCGCTTAAAGGTTTCAACATCTTCTGTAGCTAAAACATAGCTATGGGTTGGAGTATTCCAACGCAAGGCGTTTTTCCCGGGATAAGATTCCGGTCGCCCACGCCCCACCATAGATTCACTACCCCATCGGCAATGAGCTTGTAATTGTTGAATAGATTCTATGGGATGTATCTGTATTGAAAAAAGGATAGCACCTTCAACTTGACTGTTGTGTATCTTAATTGCGTTTAGCACACATCGAGCATCATCCTTAATAATATCTTGACCATCGATGCGCAGGATTAGCTGCCAATCGCCCATAGGTGTATTCAATGTATAGAGTGAATTTGATGGTGTGGCCATAAAGCTTTCTTCCTTAATTCTAAAGTCCTCATAGTATACCGCTTGCATTGTGCATGATTCAGCGTTATGATCAAAGTTAACAATACCTGTCCCTTAAAACGATAGAGGCTACTCATGAAAAAATCATCTAAATTAACTCGTCGCGCTTTTCTGACTGTGTCTACTGCATCTGCTATAGGCCTTTCCTTAAGTCCACGCTGCAATGCTGCCAAAGTCGTTCCTGGAAAAATATCCCCAAATGAAAAACTCAACATCGCGGGTGTGGGTGCAGGCGGTCAAGGCAGAAGCGATATTATGTCATGCCGAAAAGAAAATATTGTGGCCTTGTGTGATGTGGACGAAAGACGTTCGCTCGAAGTATTCACCAATTTCCCCAAGGCCAAAAAGTTCACTGACTTTCGTAAAATGTTAGAGAAACGCCACAAGGATATCGATGCTGTTACCGTCACCGTTCCCGATCATACACATGCACATGTGGCCTATATGGCCATGAAAATGGGCAAGCATGTCTATGTCCAAAAACCATTAACCCATACCGTAGCCGAAGCACGCTTATTGACCAATACAGCTCGTGAGATGGGCGTAGCTACACAGATGGGTAATCAGGGGCACTCAGGCAATGGTGTACGCAAACAATGTGAAATGGTCTGGAGTGGTGCTATCGGTCAGGTACGTGAAGCACATGTTTGGACCAACCGCCCTTCTTGGGAACAAGGCATTAACCATGCACTTGAAGGCCAAGAAGTCCCCAAAACCTTGGATTGGAAGCAATGGCTAAGCGGATCGGCAGATCGGCCCTATAACCAAGGCTATCTCCCTGGGAAATGGCGCGGATGGCAGGACTTTGGTGCTGGGGCCTTAGGCGATATGGCCTGCCATATTATGGATCCCGTATTTTGGTCCTTACGTCTAAATGAGGCAGAATGGTATACGGTAGAAACCGTCGACATCAAAGGTAAAAACGACTTTACCTTCCCTCATGCTTCAACCATCAAGTATTCATTTAGTGCACGTGGTGATATGGAGCCGGTTGATGTCTATTGGTACGATGGTGGACACATGCCGCCACGTCCAGCAGGCATTCCCGACAATCAAGTTATCGGGGACGGTGAATGGACAGGCCGTACCAATGGTTCCTATATGGTGGGAGATGATGGCGTTTTGACTGCCGGTGAATATGGTGGAAATCCGCGTTTACTGCCGGATGAACGGATGGCCGAATACACCATGCCTGAAGAATCCATCCCCCGCGTCAGATTCCAGAACCATTATCGTAACTGGATAGAAGCGTGTAAAGGCCTGCATGTCGCCTGCTCTAACTTTGATTATTCAGGACCATTTACTGAGATGGTTCTGTTCGGAAACCTCACCATTCGCACAGGCGAAAAATACGAGTGGGACAACAAATCAGGCTTGGTCAAAAATGTCGCCGATCCAAAAGCAGCTGTTACCAAAGAATACAAAAAAGGCTGGGAATTGCCTGTGTAGCTATTTCGAGGGGCGCTGTAGCATTCGATACGATAACCATTCAACCGAGACAGTACGTCCAGCTTTTCCATCTGTCATGGGTGCAATGCTAATCTGTGTACCTTTCCCTGTGTAGTCTTTCAATCCCGCTAAATCGATGGCATAGGTAAACATTTCCCCATCAGACTTTATGCGGATTTCCGATTTTCCACCGCCTTCACCATTTAATCCGGCCCAGGTGACCAAAGCCGTGTCCGCGCCAGAGTCGAATGCAGCACGCAAATAAAGCTTAGGTACATCTTTGGTATCCCAATAGGTTTTGGGACTAATTAATCGTGGATTCTTTCCAGTCAATTCAACTTTCCAATGACCTGCCATCGGCCAACCTTGATCTTGGGCATCGCCTAGAATCCAACTTTGACGATCGAGTTTAAAGTCAAACTCAGGCAGGTTTTTGTGCTGAGCATTTGCGTAAACATAATTTCTAATCTCGTTTACATTTCCTACGATAAGAGTATAGGTGTAGTCGTACTGGATATTGTGATCAAGTATTTCACGACGTATGGGAGATATGTAGCCCGTAGGGCTATCTTTAGGCCCGCCTGAACCTGGCTTACCGGCAAACCCTCCTTTGAAACTATAGGTACCCGGTGTCCAAATACCCACACCAAAATCATCGTCGTTAACTAAGGCTGCCCAGTTCTCTGTGGAATACCAGGAATCCCAAGGCCCCCCTACCACCTCCGCAGGGGGTGTACGCGTGTCCCACACTTTGGTGATCTGCTTAAGTGGTTCGCGCTCAAAGGGCTTATCACCTGCATAGGTAAATAGACGATAATATTCCCCATTGGTATAGACGGCCGGCAATTCCTGACCGCGGGCTCGATACTGAGTTTTATCGGTACGCGCATTGTTGATCTGAGAACGTACCTGCACGGTGTTGCCTTTAAGACTCAACCACGTTTCAAACGTACACGCGCCGGGCTCATTATCCAATGGCCAATGCATTGGTATACATTTTACATACAACTCCGTTCCATTATTTTTATGCGCAATGACTTTCGAAGGGTGATTAAATGCATCCCCAGACTGAATGGGGTTCCATCCGATAAAGGTCCAAGCATCATGCGGTTTCTTACCGTTGGGTTCATAGGGTACGGGACCAGAATAAAACGACATCTGGATCTGCCGTCCCCAGTCATAGCTATTGATAATATTTTCATTGCTACCGGTTTTGGACAAGTAAGTAATCGCACCACCGATATCGAGATTGAGGCCTATCCGAATTTGATCATTTTCAAGATAACTCATACCAGAAAAATTTGGGGAAGATTGAGCAGCACTCGATGATGTGATCAGTGCAACCAAAACAACTGTTACAACCTTAATACAATTCTTCACTATTGTTTCCTAACTATGCTTCATTCTTGTCTAAATAATTAACAAGAGCCAACAGCCCTGCGATGGTTTTCACATCGGTGAAATATCCAGTGGCCAGTTTTTCACGCACTTCAGCGATGGGCATCTTAACAACTTGTATATCCTCATCCCATTCAGGTTGTGCTTGTGTTTCCTCAAGGTCGAAAGCGAGAAATAAGTATATTTTCTCCGTTAGAAAAGCCACGGAGGGATATATAAATCCTTTTGGGATGATTGTGCCAATGGTGTACCCCGCTTCTTCAATCAATTCTATACGCGCACGTTCCGACGGATCTTCTTGACCTTCGAGCTTACCTGCAGGAATTTCGAGCATATACTCACCCACTGCGATGCGAAATTGTTTGACAAAAATTACTGAGTCGCCCGTATAGGGTACAACACCTACTGCCCCAGGGTGCACGATTAGATCACGCCGGGCCTCTTGTCCATTACGTATGGTGACCGTGCCGGTTTCCACATCAAATACATTGCCCTCAAATACTTTTGTACGCTCGTTCCAAATTTCCATCCTGAGTACGTCCTATTTGATATATCGAGTTGGTTTTAAACGATTGTCTGGAGCCCAATACGGCATAGTGTTCACCGTAGACCCATCTTGATTTGTAAAATATAAATGCGAAGGTGAAAACGAATCGGGATTACCATCTGCCCAAAGGGCATAGAAGTCTGGATGAGCATTCAATGGGCGGCGTACATAGGTATGATTCATGGCTGAACCGTGCGTAAGCTCTTTTGTTTTATGCCAAGTGACTCCGTGATCACGACTTTCCCACAAGGCTATCTCCCCGCCAGCACCCCAGTGTTGTGGTCCAGATTCTGTAGGACCCAAAATGCGCCAAGTGTCCCCTTCAACCTAAAGCTGCCCCATATCGTAGTTATGGGTAGAACGTGTTACTTCATGAAAATTCCACTGTTTGCCATTCCAATGTACAACTTCCCAAATACGCGGTTCACCCTGAGGTCCCGGTTGATGGTAGGCACTGGTAACAATCAAAATAATGGGGTTGCCCTGCGCATCAAATTGAATATCTTTAAGGTACACCAATCGCCCTTCACTTTCATAATCGTGTACAAGAGCCACATTGTGTTTATCACTGAGTGGCGGAGAAATAATAGTACCGTTTACTGTTTGCCACGTTTCACCCATATCATCGGTTTTCAAAAAATAAAGGTTTGTGCGCTTATCAACCACGCCCTTGGGGTGGTAATTAAAACTCATAAATACCCGACCGTTTTGTTGCTCAACATTTTGATAATGTCCGCCCATCCCAGCCAGCTTTTTATCCTCAGTCCAAGAAACACCGTCGGTACTGGTATTCCAATAGAGTTCTCGGCCTTTCGTGTATTTTGTGAAGCAATGTAGAAAGCCCTGACCTTCAATCCAGACAGGCTGAGGGTAGGCAAACTCGCCTGTATAAATCTGCTCCATGGAGTATATGTCGTACGCCTTTGTACTGCGATAAATGAATCCTGGGCGCGTTCGTCCCCTACCACTAACAAAGGCCCATAGGTGTCCATCATCATCGATAGCTAAAGATGAATTATCATGGGGATCGTCCACACCAAGCTTATCGTGTATCACAGCAGGCAGTCCAAGACTTCCAGTCTTGTGATCATAATAGCCAATCATATTGAGCAGATGACGTTGTTCGTTTTTAGCACCCCCGTATACAAAAAATGTCTTTTGAGCTTGATTTGCGTGGATAGCAATAGGGCGATGTTTGGCAGTATAGGTCCCCAAGCCTCCAGAGTATTTATCACCGTGCTCACTTTTTTGCCCCAATTCAAACCATATCGCTTGATAAGCAGGTAGGGATTCAGGCGTGGTGGCACACCCAGCACAAACGAGGCAACATATACTTATCCAAATTCGCATAATAGACTTCCAATTGGTCATTTCATTACAGGTTCCTGCATTCTAGCATGCACCACAGATAGAAACCATCCAGTCAAAAAAATTGGGCGTATCGAACCACCTCGTCTGAAGGTTCGATACGCCCGAGAATGATAGTAATGATGGATGAGGCGGAATTATGTGCGAATAACCCGCAAAAATTCCTCGGCGGATACCTCCCCCTTTTTCATTTTCTGACGGCAACGATCAGCCATGGTTTTTAATTTTGCTGCTTTTGAAATCGCAGATAGTGGCTTCCCTTCAGAAATCATTTTACGCACAGCTTCTGTCACTTCAAGAATTTCGAATATACCTGTTCGACCATGGTAACCCGTGTTATAGCACTCGTCACATCCTTCGCCTTTATACAGTTTCTTGGTAGTTTCAGGCAGGCGCAATGACTTCAATAAGGTTTTTGTAGGCTTATATCCCTTTTTACAGCTAGGACATATCGTGCGCACAAGGCGCTGTGCCACGATGGCGGTTAAGGCATTGGATATTAGATACGTAGGAATGTCCATATTGCCCAAGGTCGCAATGGCTTCTGGAGCATCATTGGTGTGTAAGGTACTAAAGACCAAGTGACCAGTCATTGATGCACGTACAGCAATACGCGCTGTCTCTGGATCACGAATTTCCCCAACCAACAACACATCGATATCTTGGCGTAAGGAGGCACGCAGTACATTCGCAAAAGTTAATTCAATTTCATTATCAATTTGAACTTGGTTAATGCCTGAAAGCTGATACTCAACTGGATCTTCCAAGGTCACAATAGAATCAGTCATGACATCTTTTTCATTGAGGCAAGAATAGAGCGTGGTTGTTTTACCACTACCCGTTGGACCTGTTACCAGAATCATGCCATAGGGTTGTTCGATTACTCGGGCCAGCGTTTTTTCATCATCCGGCTCTAAACCCAAATCGTAGATACCGGACAACACAGACGATTGATCGAGAAGACGCATCACAATGCGTTCACCCAAAAAGGTCGGTAATGTAGCCACGCGAATATCGAATTCACGATCGCCAAAGTCCATACTGATGTGTCCATCTTGCGGATGACGCGTCTCCGTGATATCTACATCAGCCAATATTTTCACCCGTGATATAACTGCATTCTCAATATCCGCTGGAATACTCATAACATCGTGCAAAGTACCGTCAATTCGATAACGTACACGCATTTCGGGCTCTTGGGGATCCAGGTGCACATCCGTTGCCCCAGAATTAACAGCTCCTTTGAGAATCGTGGAGACTAATTTTACAACCGTGCCTCCTTGGGCTTCGCGTGCAATTTCTTCAAATCGATGCGAATCGCTAACAAATGATTCTTCTTCAACTATTTCACTCATGGCTTCAGGTTCCTGTTTCGGTTTGGGGGTGGACTTGCTTTTAGTCTTAGGTGTTGCAGCTGCCTTAGGTGCAGTTTTCTTTTTTGATTTACTTTTAGGTGCCGTTTTCTTGCCGCTATAACGAGCTTCTATTTCCGCCCGCATATCATCGACTGCTGCCATATTCGGCGATAGGCGCAATCCCAATAAAACCCCAATATCTTTCAAACGACCGGGAGATTGAGGTCCGGAAACGATAACGGTAAGTTTATCCCCTACGATGCTAATGGGGATGAATTCCTTTTGGATAGCAACGCTTTCAGGCACTTTATCAAGCGCATCACGCTTACTGGGCATGCCACGCAATTCAGCGTAAGGCATGTTATATTGCACACTCAATGCTTGTGCAATGTCTTCTCCACTTACAAGCCCCTCATCAACCAGAACTTCCCCTAACAGTCTGCCTGATCGTTTTTGAGCTTTAAGAGCATCTTTGAGCTGGGCTTTGGATATGGTTTTGGTATCAACGAGCAAATCACCCAAGTTAGAATGCGAAGAACGGGTACCTTTTGAATGGAATTCGTAATTCAGAACATCATTGACGGCATCAAAATTAACTTTTTTCATTTGCACCAGCTGACGGTACCAGGGCGTACCACTGGTCTTTTCCCGCTCACGGGCTTTATCCAGGTCGGCTTTTGAGATCACCTGTTCTTTGACGAGGCGCTCTCCACCATTTTGACTTGAACCTTTTTTCGCCATCGAAATCTAAACTCCTTAATAACTTCAGAGACTATAGATATCTCATATTTCGACCCAAAAGGCAAGTTTTTTCGTAATGTTTCCCAAAACAACAGTATTAACAGATTGCTAACAAGTGAACTACTTATAGAATCGTGTGGTATTGCGTATGGACTTTCGAAACGGAACTTTATTATAGTATATAGACTAAAATTGATTATGTAAGTACGACTCAACCATAGAGGTATCATAAAAATGAAAGACATCACTCGCAGATCATTTGTAAAAGGAGCGACCACAGCAGCTGCGGCATCCACCGTGCTGATTGGTACATCCAAAACTTCATGGGCCGGCGCGAACGATCGCATCAATGTTGCCGTTTGCGGAATCAACGGTCGTGGTAAAACTCACATGAACCGCATGACCGAAGTAGAGGGCGCAGAAGTCACTATGTTGTGTGACCCCGATTCTTCACTCTTCGCTCCACGTAGCAAAGAATTTTTTGCTGACAAAGGCTTACCAGCGCCTAAAACGGAACAAGACATCCGGCGCGTAATGGATGACAAAGATATCGATGTAGTATCCATCGCCACCCCTAACCACTGGCACTCTTTAGCCACTGTTTGGGCATGCGAAGCAGGTAAAGATGTATACGTTGAAAAACCAATGACTCATAACATATATGAAGGTCGCCAAGTAGTAGCCGCTGCTGCACAACACAAGCGCATTGTCCAGCACGGTACTCAGTTACGTTCAAACCCTGGTTTCCGTCGCGGAATTGAAAAGCTGCAGAACGGTGCCATTGGTGATGTATACATGGCGCGTGCCGTATGCTACAAATGGCGCCCGGATGTTGGAACAGCTTCCCCAGGTAAAGCCCCTAAAGAACTCGATTGGGATATGTGGCAAGGCCCTGCAGAAAAAGAACCCTTCTATGTAAACGATGGTGATAAAGTAACCAAAGGCATGATGGGTGGCGCAGGTACACACGTACATTACTACTGGCACTGGAAATGGGCATATGGTAATGGCGACATCGGTAACCAAGGTGTGCACCAATTAGACGCTGCACGCTGGGGACTCGATGTAGAAGTACCGTACCGTTGTACTTCCATGGGCGGCAACTTACTTTGGGATGATTCCAAAGAAGTCTTTGATGTATCGTCTTCATCGTTCATGTTTAAAGACAAGAATACCGGCAAAGACAAAATGATGACCCTTGAAGTTCGTCCTTGGTACTCAAATGATGAAGTAAAAGGTAAATCCTTTGGTGTTGTATTCTATGGCTCCCACGGATATATGTCTTTCCCAAGTTACTCCGGATACGAATTATACCGCGACGGGAAATTCACCGAAAAAGACATGGAAGGCAATGACAGCTTCCACTTCCAAAACTTCATTGACTGCGTACGCAGCCGTAAAGCCGAAGATATCAATGCTAAAGCCATCGACGGGCACTATTCCTCTGCATTGTCGCACTACGCACTGACCGGTGCTCGCGTCAACCGTGTATTGGAAATTGATACCGAAACAGAAATGGTCAAAGGCGACAAAGAAGCCAACAAACACCTTACACGCAATTACCGTAAGGGATATGAAATGACAAAATACGTTTAATTTTTCGTATTCAATCAAGCACTGCTCAGGCTGGCGAACTTCGGTTCGTCAGCCTTTTTTTCGCCTTGTGGTGGCATAGAGAGTAATGGTCACAAGCAACATCAAAAAAACACTATAGGCAAACGCTGAGCCTAAACCCGAACCACGCCATTGTTGAAAAATTTGGATACCTATGGGTAA
>CALLLL010000002.1 GCA_938082445.1 uncultured bacterium | reverse complement strand
GTTGGGGGTGTGACGTTGAAGTTTTTGGGCGGACTGTACACCCTGGTCAACTGATTCATGCGGATAAGCATGGTTTTATGGCTATTCCAGAGGGCGAAGAAAAAGATTTGCTGGAAGCTTCTATTTTCATGGATAACAATGAATGCAATACCATCATCCCTGCGGGACGAGGAGCATCAGGAAAATCTAGCCAACAAATGTTAGAAGAAATAGATGCTGAGATAACAAACTTTAGTGCTAATGTACAAAAACGTTTTAACCGCGATGGTGAATGGTAGCCTGGAATCTTCATCCATGCTACTATAACAATCTTCAAGACTATAGACCGACACGCAGCAATCGAAAGGCAATAAACATGTCAGATCAAGCATCACTCACCGCAGCTCAGTTAAAAGAAAAAGTATTGGCCAGTGAAATGGAGTATGTCAAAGTCGGTATCTTTGATGTAGATGGTGTACTGCGCGGAAAATACATGCATCGTGATAAATTTATCTCTGCTATAGATAAAGGCTTTGGCTTCTGCGATGTAGTTCTTGGTTGGGACAGCAACGATCAGCTGTATGATAAATCGACCTTTACTGGATGGCATACGGCCTACCCTGATGCATCTGTTCGCGTATTGCCCGAAACAACCCGTGACATTCCCTTCGAAGAAAATACTCTAATGGTGTTGGGTGAATTTACCGGGGAAGCCGAAAGCATCTGCCCACGCCGCATTCTTCGTAAAGTATTGGATCGTGCTAAGAATATGGGCTTCACTGTACACGGTTCTCTGGAATTCGAATTTTTTCTTTTTGATGAGACTCCGCATTCTGTTCGTGAAAAGGGTTATCGCAATATGACGCCTATCACGCCGGGATTCTTTGGCTATTCGGTGTTGCGCAACACTGTTGAATCTGATTTTTATCACGATCTTTTGGGTATGTGTAAAGACATGAATTTTCCTCTTGAGGGTCTACACACAGAAACAGGTCCCGGTGTGCTTGAGGCTGCCTTGAACATCAGTGAAGGTGTTGAAATTGCTGATCGTGGAGCATTATTTAAAACCTTCACAAAAATTCTTGCCCAAAAGCAAAACCGCATGGCCACTTTTATGGCCAAGTGGTCTCCTGATTGGCCGGGTCAATCGGGGCACATTCATACTTCGCTGTTGAATGAAAGTGGTGAGAATGTATTCTACGATGCCCAAAACGATCACACCATGTCCGACACCATGCGATGGTTTTTAGGGGGGCAGCAAAAGCTGATGCCTGAACTGCTCTCTATGATTGCTTCTACAGTAAATTCATATTCACGTCTCATTCCAGGATTCTGGGCACCGACCCACGCGACTTGGGGGGTAGAAAATCGTACCTGCGCATTGCGTGCGATTACGGGCAGTGCTAAAAGCCAGCATGTTGAATATCGTATCGCGGCGGCCGATGTGAATCCGTATATCGGACTCGCGGCAGTTGTGGGCTCTGGGCTCTGGGGGATCGAGAATAAAATTGAACCTACAGCGCCTGTTGATGGGAATGCCTATGAAAAAACCTTTCCTGAAGAGCTAAACTTCCCAGCGACTCTTTTCGAGGCTGCTGGACGTTTACGCGATTCATCCGCAGCTCGTGAGCTCTTTGGCGATGCTTTTGTGGAACACTATGCGCAGTCTCGGGAATGGGAAGAACGTGAATTTCGCAAAGCCATTACCGATTGGGAAATGGAGCGCTACTTCGAGATTATCTAGTGCATAGCCACGGATTTTAGTTTATATACGAATCATGCTACACTAATCCTTCACTTTGTAACGAAAACTCCTGAAGGAATGCATCATGAAAACTAAGTTATTTTCTCTTTGTCTCGCTATGGCTCTGTGTGGCTGTGCAACCATAAATGTAGAATCAATCACCAATTCTGGTTGGCAAGATTTATCCAGTGGTTCCGGCCTTGAAGGGTGGGCACCTAAAGGGGGTAAAGCGAGCTTTAAAAAAGTCGATGGTGAAATCATAGGTACATCAGTACCCAATACGCCCAATACATTCCTGTGCACTACACAAGAATACAGCGACTTTATTTTAGAGTTTGAATTTTTTGGTCACCCTGAACTGAATTCAGGTGTGATGGTTCGTGGTCAAAGCAAACCTAGCTACAAAGATGGTCGTGTACACGGCTACCAATGCGAGTTGGAAGATGAAGCGCAAGATCGCGATTGGAGCACAGGGATTTACGACGAAGCCCGTCGTGGGTGGTTGTTCCCGTCTAAATCGGATCCCGATTGGATGAAATCCTTTTCCGAAGCTGGGCACACTGCTTACAAGAACGGTGAATGGAATAAAGTTCGCGTTGAAGCGATAGGCGGCAATATCAAAACATTCCTTAATGGCATTCCACGTGCAGATCTCAATGACGACATGGATGCCAAAGGTTTTATCGGATTGCAAGTACACGGCGTGGGGAAAAAGAAAACACCCATGTCCGTTAAATGGCGTAATATTCGCATTAAAGAAGTGGGTTAATAACCATCGGAGGGTGTGGCGATGAAGTCACTAAGGTATGTGTTGTGTACATGTTTAGTGGTATTGTGTAGTGTAACGGCTCAAGCTAAAAATGAAAAAGAGCCGGACCCTACCCCTATTGAGAAATGGAAAGGTAAAACCATTCTCGTATTCACGCCGCACCCCGATGATGAAACCTTTACTTCCGGCGGCACACTTAAAATTCTCGCAGACAATGGAAACAATATTCAGATTGTTATTTTCACCAATGACGATAAAGGCAGTACCGATCTGGAAATGACCAGCGAACGTCTCGCGCGTATTCGTAAAGCCGAAGAAGAAGCCGCTTGTAAAGCCTTAGGCATTCCCAAGGAAAACATTACTTGGCTCGGCTATGAAGATGGAAACTTGGAATACGCTGACCCCAAAGTATTGCGCGGAAAAGTTGCACGCCAAATTAAAATCCACCGGCCCGATGCTGTATTCTCTGTTGACCCTGGCGAAAAAAATGAACGTTGGCACAAAACCGATCACCGTATGGCGGCCTTCATTACTCAAGATGCATTTATCGCAGCTGAGTGGCATTTGTATTACCCAAACCATATGCTTGTGGAAAATCTAAAGCCTTATCATGTGCCGCTGGCATTCTTCTATTACTCTGAAGATGCGAACACTACAGTGGATGTGACGGATGTTTTTGATGCTAAAATTAAAGCCTGCGCGGCTCACGTGAGCCAGTTCGAGCCATCCAATAGTAAGTACACACCTGAAATGAGTAAAGAAACTTATCAAGGCGTATACGATTGGATGGCAGGATTTAGTAAAAAGGGCGATCGCTTTTACGAACAGTTTCGTCGTGTTGAATGGCCATAGAAAGATTTATCCTGCTAGTTTAAACCAGTAGGGTGTATCATTTTTCCATTTTCGACGAACATATCGTGCACGTTTGTATATCATTGCTGGGTATTCTTCGGTTTCCTTAAAGCAAAAACGACGCGGTAAGTCTGTATAAATTGAACGTGGAGGTGCCCACCGTTCCGAAATCCCTTTCATGCGGCAACCTGTTTTCCAAGTGTTATAAAAAATACGATTGATTCCCAATTCGTTGCGTAAAAACCAGATGACTGCATACAACATCGCCTCATCCCAAATACGCTCATAGGGGCCCAAGCAGTGATTGAAGTAGCCTTCTAATTCTTTGAGGGATTTTACGTTTTCATATCCACCGGCTGAAAATGGCCAGTTTTTGGATACGCTTTCCCAATTTCCCTCTTCCTTTAAATGTTTTATCAGGTATTTTTTATCTGAGCGTGCATCGCGTAACCAGTCATTTTGTATTTCCTCAATCAAGACTTCGCCTCGGTCAATATCGATATCCAGTCGTGCCCAGGCCAATGTATTGCGCCCTTGTCGATTTCGTGGGTGTCCTCCCCAGCAAAAGGGGGAACTTTTTGGGGAACGAAAAGTGTGTTGATAAATCGTGTCATGCTGATTGGAAAAGTTCATATGCAAGACCAGATTATAGCCCTTACGCGAGGTTTGGTAGTCGTCTGAAGAATTCTTGTGCCCCCATGCACCTAAGGACAGTACAAAGGCATGAGGATTCACAGGCCATTGCGCTTGCAAGGCCTCTGGGCGTACGAGCCCATCGGCATAGCGTGCCACTACGTCCTGAACAATAGGCTTTCGTAACAGCCCAGCAAAGGGTGATTGCTTTAACTCACGCATTGGCTTAGGTTTCACCACTGCGTCAGCCAATAATTCCAAGGCATAGCGATCTTTAAAGTAATAAAAGAGCGTTCGTGACTTGGGTAAGCATGCTTTTATTTCGTTAATTTCTTCCAGTTTCATTGTATTCTCCATCATTCGTGCACACTATGCATACTATTCACGAAAAAACACTTGACAGTCCGTATACTGTTAAAAGTGCGCGAAGCCCTTTATTTTCAATAACTTGCTATTGATCGAAACTTGGAGCCGTGCTAAAATCGATACAGAATATAAGAATTGATTAGGAGAAATCCCATGTTAAAGAAACACACTGCTCGACGCGGTTTCACACTTATTGAGCTGCTTGTGGTAATCGCCATTATCGGTATTTTGGCTGGTTTAATTTTCCCCGCCCTCGCTCGTGCAAGAGAAAAAGCTAAAATAGTAAGCACAATCCAGACAATGGAACAAGTACGCACTTTGATGGTTAGTTATTATGCGGAGAATAAAGGTACTTTCCCTGCACATTATGGATATCTGTCTAAGGATGCGTTCAACGATCGTTTAAAAGCTAGTGATGCCGCGATTGATATCACCGGCACCGATGCAGACAACGAAAAGTATTTTGTAAATGAATCCTATTTAGCTGCTTTGGATATTTATAAAAATACAGATTATTATGATAATTGGGCTACTACAAAATCGGATGTTGATGGTGATGGAATTACGGGGTTGTTGGAATATTACCCAACAACTGCAGATGGGTCCGATACCTACGTTTCAGATTATTCCAATGCAATTATTAAACAACAGCGTCCATTCATCTACGTTCCTGTTAACCTGCGCCAATTCAGGAAAGCAAAAGCATATTGGGATGCAAATGGATTCGATCCTACAGTTCTTAACCCAGTAATTCAGGGTATGTCATTCCCACCAGCCAGCTATGATGCATTTGCATTGGTGAGTGCTGGGGTAACAGAACATACCCAAGGCTTAATCTACGAGTATAGTGATATGCCAGCTGGATATGAAGATGATTACCAATTTCATATCGCTGCATTGGCTAGCTACTATATGCTAACGCTGGATCAAGATGATGATGGGAATAGAGATTTTGATTTTGAAGAGATGAAAGATGGTGGAAGATACTATCCAGATCAAGATGCCGGATTGAGTAACGTTGCATATGGACCGATTTATATCATCCAGCAAGATTAGTTAAACCGTTAAAAAAATCATAAAGCCGGTGCCCTTTTGGGGCATCGGCTTTTTTTAGTTCTATAGACCGATGATTAACTTTAAGCTGCGGAGTAAAAGCATAATGCCCATGATGCCTGAGACGACCAAGGTTGCTGTTCGGAAAAGCTGTTGAGGGATATGCTTGGAGAGTTTGGCTCCTGCGAATCCGCCTATGGGAACCATGATGAACAGAATCGCCATCATTACCAATATGTTGCCGGTATACATACCTTTCATTGCGAAGCTTGTCAATGAGATTACGCCCAGGCCACCAAAATAAAGCAACACATTTGCGCGGAATAGATCTTTGTCCATACCCTGATTGGTGAGAAATAGAATGATGGGCGGTGCACTAATGGACATGCTGCCTTGCATAGTGGCGCTTAACATACCTACCGGAATTAAAGTGTAGAGTTTGTTGGGTAGAGGACGGGTCCAGCCCATTAACATGATGATAGGTAAAGCTACGAGTACTAGGCCAACGATTAGCTTCAAGACGTTTCCGTTTAGGTGGTAGAGTATCCATATGCCTATCGGCATGCCGATGACCGCACCAATGATTAATGGTATGACGAGTTTATATTCGAAGTGGTGACGCACTTGCCAAGCCAATGGAATAATCAACATTAGGCTCAATGGGATTTGGACAGGAATAACAATTTCGGCTGGAAGGATCATCATCATGGGGGGGACGGATAACATGCCGAAGCCGAAGCCTAAACACCCCTGCATGAACGCGCCCATCATAATGGAAACTGCCGCAATGGCCAATATCTGGATGTCGAACATGTAGCTTCCTTCGGTGGTAGACAGATGTTTCCTACAATGAGGAAACCAGTAGGTGATCGATAAACTCGCTTAAGCAGTTGTGTTAAAGCGAATTCGATTGGTGCCGTCATTGCCGATAGGAAATGATTGACCATTGATCTGGAATGAGGCGCCTGATCGTTCTTGAGTCGGTGCCGTTCCTGCCCGTTCCAACACTTCCGCGACTGAATCGTTTATTGATGGAACGAAGTTTCGCGCTTGAACCGAAGGATTGGGCAAGCGCAATTCTACCCTGTTCTGTGTGCGAGACGCAAAGGGATCGTCTGTGGTGTTTGTTCTGCCCAATGTTTGGACTCGAGAGTCTTCACGGGAAGAGGAAGGCCCTATACTAAGTTCTGGGCGGTTTTGGTTTTGAGTATCTATGCGGCTGACCAACTGCTCACGAAACAATTCACGTGCACGTGCTTGACGGGCCTGGCTTTGAATCGTTAAATCTTCCAATGATGGTCGATTGCGATTGACTTCTTCTACTGTGCGCTTCACAGTTTCAAAGGCAGCGGCTAGAGTGGATGCTGCTCCCGAATTTATCCCAATACGTGAGGTATCTTCTTCTTGTTGGCCGAGGAGTTTAAAGGATTCCTCCTCTTTCTTTTGAGGAAGGCGTGGACGTGTGCGATCACCAGGATCGTTGAGCGTGACGGGGCGTACCCGGCTCGATCCTGTTAAGGCGCCCAAAATTCCGGGCGTATTTCCAATGACCAGTCCCATATTCGAATCCTTGGTTGACGCAATTCGACTGTTTATACATATATAGTATTCCACATAAGGCAAGAGCTGTCAATGACATTATATGTGCTAAGGCACTGTCCGACAGTGAGTTGCACTGATTAAAGCGTGTAAATATAGAATTGATAAGGGCTTGCGCTACTCTTTGCCTGCCTTGGTCGTATCGTCTTCATGGGTGTTTAGGTAATCCGTGCTGGAATCCACGCCTTGGGAAGAATAGTCTTTGATAGCCGAATCCGGTACTTTATTCAACTTGGTGTAGTTGGGGTGATGGTGCTCTTTGTAAGGATTATTATGCTTTGTGTTGTAACATCCAATGAGCATCCAACGGGGGTATTCGCTTTCATTGGCAGCAGAGCAATGCAGTGTATTGCCGTGAAAGAAGAGGGCATCTCCCGGTTCCATTTCGGCATACACCAACTCGAGTACTTTTTTCGCTTCATCAACCCGTTCCATATCGGCACCCGTTTGATCGCCTGTAAAACCATGTTCGATTCGGCCCAGTCTGTTTGACCCTTTGAGTACTTGCATGCAACCGTTTTCGATGGTGGCTGCATCAAGAGCGATCATACAGCTAAGCATATCGGGGAAAAGGCACCCATTTTGATACCAATAGCCATAATCTTGGTGCCATTCCCAGGCCCCGCCTACTTTGGGTTCCTTCATGCTCAGCTTTGAGTGGTAATGGTAAACTTCATCGCCCAATAGGGCTTCTGAGGTATCGACTACACGATGGCAACGCCCCACCATACCGAAAATGTCGTCGCCAGGATGATTCCATAGAGTCAATTTAGAGATTTTCCCATCGGCATCTTCAATGTCCGCTGCATTTTCCTGAATGGCTTGGGTATCACGAGCAGCCTTGAGCAGTAATTTTACTTCTTCTTCATCAAACAGTTTACGACGAAAAATATAGCCGTCCTGATTAAATTGATCAATGGTTTCTTGATTAATGGGCATGGAAATTCCTCTTAGGTAGGGAGTATGTGTAACTTTCGAAGAGTACTGTATGGTGAGCCATAATTTCAAATCAACGATACAAAAAGAATTCTCTTCAAAGGCTGCTTTAGACAAAAAATAGTCGGCAAATTAACCTACCGAGGACGGTTAAAATTTTACATCACGTAAAATGTGTTTATTATTAGTACTATATTGGGCTGAATAAATAAGCGTTTTTGAAGTGAGATCTCTATATGGTATTTATCGACTCTCTACCTACTATATATAGTAGACAATGGTATTAATTTGGTTTCTCGATTAACCCTCAACTCAATGAATGTTAGTCAAAAGTGATGGTACAGTATATATGACACTTAACGATAGGCCAATGATTTAAATAGATCACATCTTTCAATACTAGTTGAATATCTCTAGGGATAGAGTCGGTTAATTTTGTAAAGAAACAATTGTGTTAGAAA
>CALLLL010000001.1 GCA_938082445.1 uncultured bacterium | reverse complement strand
ATCAGAAGCATGGGCGTGAGTTGTGGTTTAGCGATGGTACGGAGGAGGGAACTTATTTGGTTGCAGATATTTTTCCTGGGTCGAGTGATGCCGCTCCGTATAAATTTATATCCAATGGGCAATTTCTTTTTTTTAATGCTTCATCTGAGGGAACAGGTGCTGAATTGTGGAGGACGACTGAAGACGGTAAGGGCGTTGAGTTGGTGAAGGATATTTATCCTGGTCCTGAAGCGTCTGAACCGTATGCTTTTTCATTGCATGAAAAAACGTTGATATTTAGTGCCAATTCACCAGAAGTGGGGGAGGAGCTTTGGGCGACTGATGGCACCAATGGTGAGGGGGCAATTTTAATCGCGGATGTTTTTACTGGTGCGGAGTCATCGTATCCGTATCATACTACTTATTTTAAAGGGCATACGATCTTTACAGCTGATCATCCTTTAATCGGTAATGAATTATGGCTAATGGAAACGATTGGGCAGGATGTGGTGCCGGTATTTGATATTCATGATGATGAATTGGAAAACCCTTCTTCTTCGCCGGATGAATTGACGGTGACGACTCATCAACTTTTTTTTACGGCGGATAATGTAAAAGATGGTACTGAGCTTTGGGTGTCGGATGGGAGTAAGGAAGGGACGGTAATGGTTAAGGATATTTTTCCTGGACGGGCGAGTTCGGATCCTCAGGAGATTACGGCTTTAAATCAAGTAAAAGTTAATACGGATCACCCGCTTAATCGTGTTGTGTATTTTCGTGCTGATGATGGCTCTAATGGCGTTGAACTTTGGAAAAGCGATGGGACGAATGAGGGCACTAAAATGGTGAAGGATATATGGGAGGGGAATGCGAGTAGTGCTCCTCGTGAATTTACTCCATGGAATACCCATATGTTTTTCGTGGCGACGGATAATGTGATGGGGACTGAATTATGGATTGCGCGGAGTGATTCGGTTGTGGTTCGTGTGCATGATATTTGTCCGGGGCTACAGGGATCGAATCCGCATAGCTTGGTGGTGTGGAATGAGAAATTGTATTTTCGTGCCGATGATGGAGTGAATGGGGAGGAGTTGTGGGTCAGCGATGGTTATTCTAAGGGGACGGTGATGTTGAAGGATATTGTTGAAATACCTGTTGAATCTTCATCGTTGGAGATAGTGCCTTTTAAAGATGGTTTATATTTTGCCCAAAATGATGGGAAACGGGGTGAGGAGTTGTGGAAACTCAGCGATGATGGTAAGACGATATCGTTATTTAAGGATATTGCGCGGAATTAGTGTTTATGTGTTTGGTGCTTGATTTTAGGGGGCGAAATCATGATACTGCTAGCAGAATTTAAGCCTGTATTGTTTAACTAGATGGTTTTTCATGATTTCTATATATAATTCCACGTCAGCTTGGCTGATCAAAGTCCCTTTTGTCTATATTTGTTTCGCAATTATCCCTTTTTTCTTGGTGAATTGTTCTTCTGAGAAGGTTGAGGATACTGTTGTTGCGAAGGATGATGTATCTGTTCTGTTGAATGATGAACCTGCTGCGGTCGCACAAGTATCTGAGCATGAAACTACGGATGAGGAATTTTTCGCTGGGTCAGCATCGTGTAAGCCTTGTCATGCTGAACAATTTGGCTTGTGGAATGTATCGCAGCATGCGCATGCGGGGCGTCCATTTGAATCGGCGAAGGATCGAGCTGATTTTGAGCCGGGGCATCAAGTGACGTATGGGAGTGTGGAGTCGGCTTTGCGTATGGCGGGTGAGAAGCCTGAGATCGTTACGCTGGGACCATCTGGAGAGCTTGAAACTTTTCATCCGGAGTCTGTTATTGGGATTGAGCCGTTGAAGCAGTATTTGGTCCCGATTGAGAATGGACGTCTTCAGGTGTTGGATTTGGCGATCGATGTGGATAAGAAGGAATGGTTTAATGTCTTTGGTGAGGAAAATCGCCAGAGTGATGAGTGGGGTTTTTGGGCGAATCGTGGCATGAACTGGAATTCACAGTGTGCGTATTGCCATATGACGGATCTGAAGAAGGGCTATGATCTGGAGAAGGATAGGTATACGACTACTTGGGCTGAGTGGGGAATTTCATGTGAGCAGTGTCATGGGCCTATGGGGCGTCATGCTAAGCTGGGTGCGCCGATCGGTGAACCGAAGGTTTCGGCTGATTTGATTGATCAGACGATGTCTTCTTGCGCCACGTGTCATGCACGGCGTGAGGAGTTGACGGGGGCATTTACGGCGGGGGATGCGTTTTTGGACCATTACCGTCCTACGTTGCCGACCAGTCCGGATATTTATTATCCCGATGGTCAGATTCGTGATGAGGACTTTGAGTATGGGTCGTTTATCTTGAGTAAGATGCATCATAGTGGGGTTAATTGCTTGGATTGCCATAACCCGCATTCTGGTAAATTGGTTTTGCCGGTTGAAGAAAATCAATTGTGTATGTCGTGTCATGGTGAGCCTTCTAAGAAATTGGGATCGCCAATTATTAATCCGACGCAACATAGTCGACATGCGGAGGGGAGCACGGGTAATTCCTGTGTGGAATGTCATATGCCGAAGACGACGTATATGATGCGTGATCCGCGTAGGGATCATGGTTTTATGATTCCTGATCCGTTGATGACGAAAGAATTGAATATTCCTAATGCGTGTAATCGATGCCATGAGGATCAGAGTGTGGATTGGGCCGTGGAGTGGGCCGGGAAATGGTTTGGTGATGGGCGGTCCACGACTTTTGCGCGTGAACGGACTCGATTGATTGCGCGTGCGCAAAAAGGCGATGAGACGGTAATTCCGGAGATGTTGGCGTGGGCGAAAGAAGAGCCTATTCCTGCATGGCGGGCGACGATGTTGACGTTGTTGGGTACGTGGAATTATTTGCCGGAGGTTCAGGGCTTTTTGGCGGAGTCTTTGAAGCATGAGCATGCATTGGTGCGTAGTGAAGCGATTCGCAGTATGGAGTTTATTCCGAATACGCATGATGTGTTGGCTCCGTTTTTGAAGGATCCGGTTCGTTTGGTTCGCTTGGATGCGGCGTGGGCGTTGCGTGATGATTTGAAGAATCATCATCCTGAGGCGTTGGAGGAGTTAAAGACTTTTGTTGATAATCAAAGTGACCAACCGACGGGGGCTATGCGGCAGGGGGAGTTTGCGTTGTCTGAGGGGCGTGGGGATGATGCGATTAAATGGTTTAAGAAGGCGGTGGATTGGAGTCCGAATTCTCCGTGGTTCCACCATCGTTTAGGCGTGGTGTATCATTTGTTGGGTAAATCGAATTTGGGTGCTACGGCGTTGAAGGATGCGGCAAGATTAGAGCCTGATAATGCGGAACATTCGTATGCTTTGGCGTTGTTGTATGGTGAGACGGGGGATATCGCGAATGCGATGGTGCAGTTTGAACAGGCTGTTACTAAACGACCGGATTTTGCGCGGGCTTGGTATAATTTGGGCTTAGCGCGGGCACAGGTGGGGCAGGTTGAAGGCGGTATCGCTGCGATTTTGGAGGCGGAAATTGCGGCTCCTGAGATTGCAGACTTTCCGTATGCTCGTGCAACGTTGCATTATCGGCTTAAGGAGTTTGAGAAGGCTCGGGAAGCGGCGAGAAAAGCGTTGGCGTTGAATCCGACTTCGCAGCAGTTACAGCAGTTTGTGATGCAGTTGGAGCAGGCTCAGTAGGTTTCTATGCTTCGCGACGGCGGACGACTTCTTCGGTAAGACGAATGCGTATGCTGCGTGAATCGAGCATGCCGACTACGTGGCGGTCTTCATCGACTATGGGTACTTCTTCTACGCTGTTGTCGCGCATGTAGTCCATGGCTTCGCGTAGGCTCATTTCTGCCTTCAGGGTTTTCTTGGCTTCGGCCATTACATCGGCTGCGAGTACCCAGTCCCATGTTTCTGGACTGATCATGATGCCTTTCATGCCGTCTAAGGAGATGATGCCTTTAAGTTTATTTTCACCGTCGACCACGGGGTAGAGTGTGTAGTCGTGTACGGAGAAAATTTGGAATATGTGGGTAAGGGGGGTGCCTTGGGTGATTGGGGGAACAGATGTTTTCATGGCATCGTTTACGGTCCACGTTTCGATCACGTCTTCTTCGGTCACATCGCGGCCAATTTCTCCTGACCATTTACTGGCGAGTTTGATGAGAGGGGGGCCGGTGACTTGGAGGACAAAGGTGGAGGCGGTTACGCCGAATATGATCATGTCGCCTAAGCTGAGGGATTCATTGACCATGACGTCGCCTAAGTGGTGTGCGGCCATGATGGAGAGTCCAACGGCGATGCCGCCTTGGGCGAATAGTCCAAGTCCGGTGTATTTTTGAACTTCGGGGGTAGCCCCTGTGAGGCGTCCACCTATAAAGGCGCCGACAATTTTCCCGGTGCTTCGGCCGAGCACATAGATGGCGACGATGCCCCAAAGCCAGATGGGCATGGAGGCGATATTGAGGCGGGCGCCGACGAGTACGAAGAAGATTACGTAGATGGGGTCGGCGAATGAGCGTACGGTGGCGAAGATTTCTTCGCTTCGTTTTGGGGTGCAGTTGATGAGGGTTACGCCGAGGGTCATGGCGGCGAGGATAACGTCCATTTCGAAGGCTGCGGCGAGACCTATGACGAGAAGGATGAGTCCAATGGCGGTGGAGAATAGTTTTTCGGGGGAGGTGATCCAGTGGGACATGGAACGTAGAATCATGCCGGCAATAAAGCCTAGAAGGACGGCTCCGCCGAGTTCGATGGCTGTGTGGAGTAGTTCGGTGCTGTAGGAGGCGGAACTGCCGTTGATGATTTGGGCTGCGGTGGTTCCGATGCCGTAGAGAGTCATGGCGAGGGCATCGTCTAATGCGACTATGGCTATTAGGGTGGTGGTGACTGTGCCGCGTGAGCGGTATTCCCAGAGTACGTTTAGGGTGGAGGCGGGGTCTGTTGCGGAGGCGATTGCGCCGAATACGATGCCGGAGGAGAGGGCGATTTTGGTGTTGTTGGTGAGCATGTACATCACGAGACTGACGGGTACGGCCACGAGTAGGGGGGCCAGGACTCCTTCGAAAAGTAGAATGGAGAATAGTTGCTTTCCTTGCTTTTTGAAGATATCGAAGTGTAGTTCACCTCCGACGAGGAATCCGATGATGCCGAGTGCAAAGAGGTTGAGGGATTCTAGGCCTTCGATGGTTTCGGCCGTTACGATGCCGAAGCCTACTTCGCCGATGAGTAGGCCCATCATGATATAGCCTACGACTTGGGGTACATGGAGGCGTTGGAAAATGTATGCGCCAATAATTCCACCGAACACACCGATTCCTAGTATCATCAGTATGCCGATATGTAACATGTCCATGCCGCTACTCCTGTGTGTCAGTTAACGGTAAAAGATTATTGCGTTAAAATCAAATAGGCGGATGTGGCGTCGGGTGCTTCAAGGAGTGAATCACGGACGTTTTTGTTTTTGAGGGCGGAACTTACGATCCCTAGGGTTTTGAGATATTGTGCATGTTGGTCTGCTCGTGCAGCGACCATGCACACGATGCGAATGGGTTGTTCGTCTAATGAGCCGTAGTCGGTAATGTCGGTTTGGCTGATGCCAACGGCCATTACTAAATCTGAAACGCAATCGAGACGAACGTGGGGGACGGCTACGTTGAATCCAATTCCGGTGCTCATGAGTTCTTCGCGAATGAAGATTTCTTTTTCAAGGACATCGACATCGCTTACTTGTTCGGTGGCTCCCAGTGATTGGATTAGGCTGTCGAGCATTTCTTGTTTGGAATCTGTATCGAAGAGATGGATTCGATTTGGATTGAGTACATCGCTGATGGATATGTTTTCGGGTGTTTCACTTTTAACATTGCCGGAAAGCTTTTCATCAACCCATTTTTCTATTTCGGAACGTTTGAATCGCCAGGTGGTTCCCAGTTTACCGCATGGGATGCTGCCTTTGTTGGCCCAGTCGTATACGGTGCGCTCGGAAACGCGTAAGTAGAGGGCAATTTCTTCGATGGTCAGAATGTCGTGATCTTCCATGATTGGGTCCTGAATGTGGTTGATTGCGAAATACCGTAATGGATACGTAATGTAGCATAGTTTTTATTGATTTTCAAGTAAATAGAGGGTGCTGAGGATATATAGGGCTTTGAGCGCTTAGAAATGGTGTTTATTGGGCGTTTTGACTATAATGCGCGGAAAAGAGGGAAACTTTATTTAAGGGACAATTATGAGTCGTTTTATTTCAATTGCGCTGACGGTGTTGTGTGTTTTCGGGCTTTCTATAGCATCAAATGCGGATTCTAAGCAGTGGTATAAGGGGAGTACCCATGTTCATACTTTATGGAGTGATGGCGATGCGGCTCCTGAGGTGGTGGTGGATTGGTATCAGCAAAATGGGTATGACTTTGTGTGTTTGTCGGAGCACAATATTTTGGCTGATGGTTCGGTGGAACGCTGGTATCCCATATCGGATTCGGGCCCTTTGACGCCTGCGCGTGTGGAGGCTTTGGAGGAAAGTTATGGTAAGCGGTGGGTAAAACGTAAAACGAGTGATGGTCGTGAGGCTATGCGGTTGAAAACGATTCCAGAATTGAAACGTCGTTTTGAAAAGAAAAAGGACTTTTTACTTATTCCGGCTGTTGAGATTACTTCGGTGTATCCTGCAATTCATGTTAATGCAATCAATATTGCAGGGCTTGTGCCGGCGGTGAATTTTGTGGGGACGACTGAGGGGGTGATTAGTAACCTTGAACTTGTTCGCAGCCATGCGGCGAAGAATTCTTTGATGAGTGTTGCACACATTAATCATCCGAATTGGCAAGATGGGTATAGCGCGGAAACATTGTTTTCTATTGATGGTCCGTTAATTTTTGAGGTGATTAATGGGCATTCGCATGTTCGAAATCAGGGGGATGATGATAAGGGGATGGTCTCGACGGATCGTTTTTGGGATATTGTGTTGGCGAATCGTTTGCAGCGTGGAGCGGAGCATATCCTTTATGGAATTGGAACGAGTGATTCGCATGAGTATTTTAAAATGGGGCCTAAAGAAGCCAACCCTGGACGTTGTTGGGTGATGGTGTATGCGGAATCTCTTGATGCGGAGTCGATTGCTGTGGCATTGGATAAAGGGGACTTTTATGCCAGCTCTGGTGTGGTCCTGGATTCGATTGATGTTGATCGAAAGGGTATTCAATTGTCGATTCAGGCGCAAGAGGGGGTTGAGTATACGACTCAGTTTATTGGGACGCGTAAGGGGGTTGATACTGCTTCGAGCCCGCGTGTGGATGGTGAGGGGGAAGAGATTAAGCATGCGACTCAGGTATATAGCGAGGCGATAGGGGAGGTGTTGTATGAGAGCACGAGTACTGAGCCGCGTTATACTTTTACAGGGGATGAGCTGTATGTGCGTGTAAAAATTGTATCTTCCAAAGAAATGGAGAATCCATTTTCGCATGGCGGATTTGAATCGGCTTGGTTGCAACCGGTGCTTGTAGCGGCTAAATAGTGGTGGGTGATTGTGTAAAATAAAAGTCGCTGGAAACGTATGTGAGTAGTTTCCAGCGTCTTTTTTGTTTTAAATTATATGTGGTTAGCCGACATATTGATCGTCGCTGAATCCTACCATTGGGTAGAGGATAAAGGAGATGAATATTGAGGCGATGGCCCAGCCGATTCCTTTACCAAAGTTTTCGGCTATACCAATAACTACTAGTAGGCCAATAATGATATTGACGATTGGTATGAAAAATAAGATTAACCACCAACCGGGTTTACCCGCTAGTTTGCAGAGTAAATATACGTTGTAGATGGGAATTAATACGCCCCATCCTGGTAAGCCAGCTTTGGCAAACATTTTCCATAATCCAGCGATGTACAAGATTATTAGCCCAAAATAAATAAGGGTAAAAATACCTGCCCCCGCTGCTGCTGCTGCATCTACACCTGGTTCGTTCATTGATTCTCTC